>NZ_JBVHWM010000089.1:0-34877 GCF_055564375.1 Streptomyces sp. NPDC029138 | reverse complement strand
GGGTGAGGGGGGGAGTGGGAGCGGGTTCACTAACGCGTTGGGGGGGGGCGGGGGGTTTTGGGGGTGCGGGTACGTGGGGGCTGGTCGCGCAGTTCCCCGCGCCCCTTCGGGGGCGCGGGGAACTGCGCGAGTACGCACCACCCGCCCGCACCCGCCGACGACACACCAACCCGGCAGACGCCTAGGCACTCAATCCCCGAGCAAGCCGTCAAGGAACGGTGAGACGGCCGCCCGCCAAGCCTCCGGCAGGTCGTAGTGGGCCAGGTGCCCCGCGTCCGGGACCTCCGCGTACTCCCCGCGCGGCAGCACCCGCACCATCTCCTGGGCCTCCGCCCGGCCCAGCTCGCCGTCCACGCCGCGCACCACCAGCGTCGGGCACCGGACCTGGGCCAGCTCCTCCCAGTGGGCGTCGTAGACCCATGTCTCGCGGGAGCTGAGCATCTGTTCGGGGTCGAAGACGGGCCGCCAGCCGTCCTGGCACTCGTGCATCACCTCCGCGTAGAACGCCCCGCGCGCCGGGCTCGGCCGCTCCACCCAGGGGTCGTCCTCGCCGAACCACTTGCGGACGTCGGCCAGGCTGGCGAACGGGACGGGCCAGGACCGGAACCAGTCGGCCCACTCGCGCTGCGAGGCCGCGCCGAGCGCGGAGGCCCGCATGTCGCAGATGATCAGGCCGCGCACCAGATCGGGGCGCTTGGCGGCGAGCTGCCAGGCGGTCAGCGCCCCCATGGCGTGGCCGATGAGGAGGACGGGTCCGAGGCCCAGCTGTTCCACGGCGGCCTCGGCGTCCTCGACGTAGGCCTCGCGGGTGTACGCGGCGCGGGGAGGCTTCTCGCTCTGGCCGTGGCCGCGCTGGTCGAGCGCCACGGCACGGTGGCGGCCGGCGAGCCAGCGGGCGGTGGGCGCCCAGTGGGAGGCGCGGCCCATCAGACCGTGAAGTAACAGCACGCCCGGAGCACCGGACTCCGCCTCCCCTTCGCTGTCCGGCTCCGCCTCCGGTTTCGGAGGGTCGGCGAATTCCCAGGCGGCGAGGCGCACCCCGCCCGCTCCCGTCACATCGATACGCCGTGCCATCTGGCCTGGCACCCCCCAGCTCCGCCGTCCTCGTCGTCCAGCTGCTTCAGGCTATCGAATGCCTATTCGAAAATTCCGTTTCCGCGGACAACACCCCTCATTTGAGTGACACCCCTCAAGGAATGATCGCCTCAGCCGAGGGGATGTCTTCTGGCGGGAGGCGGACCGCTCGGGGAAAAGCCGGTCCGCAGGGGATGACCCTGAGAGCTCGGGGCTCCGGGTCAGCACGGGGGAGGACAGGCCCCGGCGCGCAAGCGCCGGGGCCCTCTCCGTCTCAGCGCTTGGCGACGAACACGTGGGAGGCGATGTCCGCCTCCAGCTCGGCCGCCTCGCCGCCGCTGCCCACCAGCACACCACCGGGCGACTCCGTCACACTCACCACCGAGCCGGGCTGCACGCCCGCGCGCCGCAGCGTGTACATCAGCTGCGCGTCCGTCTGGATCGGCTCGCCGATACGGCGGACGACGACCGTCTTGCCGTCCGAGCCCGGGTCGAGGTCGGCCAGCGAGACCATGCTCTCGTCCAGGAACGGATCGGCCCCGTCCTTCTCGCCCAGCTCCTCCAGGCCCGGGATGGGGTTGCCGTACGGCGACTCGGTGGGGTGCCGCAGCAGTTCCAGCACGCGGCGCTCCACGGCCTCGCTCATCACGTGCTCCCAGCGGCACGCCTCCGCGTGCACCTGCTCCCACTCCAGCCCGATCACGTCGACGAGCAGACACTCGGCCAGGCGGTGCTTGCGCATCACGCGCGTCGCCAGGCGGCGGCCCTCGTCCGTCAGCTCCAGGTGGCGGTCGCTGGCCACGGAGACCAGGCCGTCGCGCTCCATCCGCGCCACCGTCTGGCTCACCGTCGGGCCGCTCTGGTCCAGCCGCTCCGCGATGCGGGCGCGCATGGGGACGACGCCTTCCTCTTCGAGTTCGAGGATGGTGCGGAGATACATCTCCGTGGTGTCGATCAGTCCGGACATACGTGCCCCTCGATTACCTCTGCCGGCAGCCGGCCGCGTGCGCTGGCCCTGGCATCAATTCTGCCGGATCCCACTGACAAGCGGGCGGCACCGGCGAAACGGGGGCCGACTCGGGGGTGCGGGTGTGCGGGTGGCCGGTCGCGCAGTTCCCCGCGCCCCTTGGGGGCGCGTCCCCCGGCCGTATTGACACCGCACTGGTCCAGACCGCACGGTGATCCGCGACACAGACGCTGCGAAGGGGCACCGCATGAGCGACGGCACGCCTGCCGACCTGTTCTTCGACGCCGCCATCGGCCTGCTGCACCGGGTCCGCGACGAGGAGGCCGGGGCGATCACCGCGGCCGGCACCCTGCTCGCCGACACGGTCGCGTCCGGCGGCCGCCTGTTCGCCTTCGGCGCCGGGCACTCCTCCCTGGCCGCCCAGGACGTCGTCTACCGCGCGGGCGGCCTGGCCCTGATGAACCTGCTCGCCGTCCCCGGCGTCGTCGGCGTCGACGTCATCCCGGCCACCCTCGGCTCCGCCCTCGAACGCGTCGACGGCCTCGCCGGCGCCGTCCTGGAGACCTCGCCGCTCCGCGCCGGCGACGCCCTCGTGATCATCTCCCTCTCCGGCCGCAACGCGCTGCCCGTGGAGATGGCCCTCACCGCCCGCGACCTCGGCGTGAAGGTCATCGGCGTCACCTCGGTGGCGTACGCCTCGCAGACGACGTCCCGGCACGCCTCGGGCACCTTCCTCAAGGACCACTGCGACGTCGTCCTCGACTCGAAGATCGCCGTCGGTGACGCGGAACTCACCCTCGACACCATCCCGGCGCCCTTCGCTCCCGCGTCCACGGTCGTCACCACCGCCCTGATGCAGGCCGTCATGGCGACCACCGCAGCCACCCTCGCCGACCGCGGCATCGAACCCCCGCTGCTGCGCTCCGGCAACGTCGACGGCGGACACGAGTGGAACGGCCGGGTGATGACGGAGTACGGCGACCGGATCTTCTACCGGCACTGACAACACCCCACGCCGGGAGAAGACCCACTCCGCCACCCTGACCGCGCCCACCGGTCGACCACGCCCACGAGACAGCCACGGCCGACCCCACGAGGAAGGGCGGCCACAGGAACGCCACACGCCACCCGGCGACTCCGTCCCCCGCCCGCCAGAACGCCTGCTCCGCCGCCCGCCCCCGCACCGCCTCCACCCCATCGAGCGCGCCCACGAGACGGCTGCGGCCGACCCCAACACGGAAGCACCCGGGGAAAGCCGCCGTAGGAACGCCACCCGGCGACCACGGCCCGCGCCCGCCAGAACGCCTACTCCGCCGCCCGCCCCCGCACCGCCTCCACCCCGTCCAACGCGCCCACGAGACAGCCACGGTCGACCACACGTAGAAAGCACCCGCGGAAAGCCGCCGCAGGAACGCCACCCGGCGACCACGGCCCGCGCCCGCCAGAACGCCTATCCCTCCGCCCGGTCCCGTGCCGCTGCCGCCAGGTCCAGTGCCGTTGCGATTCGTGCGGCCACGTCCTCGGCGTACGCGGTGTCGGAGCGTTCGAAGCGGCTGCGGCCGGAGCCGCGCAGGAAGGTCACCACGCCCAGCGTCCGGCCCCGGCTGCGCAGCACCGCGCACAGTGCGTGCACCGCGTCGCCGGGCCACTGGCGTTCCAGCGCCCACTCCCTCGCCCGTTCGGCGGAGACCGACCCGGCGTCCGCCCGCACGGCTCCGGCCCGCTCCACGCACTGGAGCGCCGGGTGGCCCTCCGGGTAGCGCACGGGCAGCCCGGCCGCGCCGGTGAGCAGGCTGGGACCCGGCGCCCCGGCGGGCGTGGCGGCGAGCCGTACCAGCCGGACCGGGCCCGGGCCGTCCTCGCCCTCCGCGCGCGGGCGGTCCGCCACCCGGTCGACGAGGCCGTGGTCGGCGAAGCCGGCGAGGGCGAAGTCCAGATGGACGGTGGCCGCCTCCGCCGGGTCCTCGCACTCGGCCGCCGCCCGGGCCGCCCGGTGCAGCTGGTTCGTCCGGAACCGCAGCAGGGCCGCCTCCTGCTCACCCTGCTTGGCCTCGGTGACGTCCTCGAACAGCCACCCCACCCCGAGCGGCACCGGCTCCTCGGCGAGCGGTGAGGCCAGCCGCAGGAACCCGCTGCGCCAGCAGCGCCGCTTCTCGCCCTCCGGGGCGCGCACGGTCACCCACATCTCGGCGGGCGCGGGCGGCGCACCCTCGGCCAGGACGTGGGTCAGCGCGGCCTCCAGTTCCTCCACGCCCCGCGCGAGCAGCTCGCCCAGCGGACGCCCCAGTACGGACGTACGCCCCACTCCCAGCGCCCGCGCCGCGTGCGCGTTCACCACGGCGGGCCGCAGATCGGCGTCGACCAGGACGACTCCCCAGGCCGCGTCCTCGAACAGCGCCTCGCTCAGCGCGATCGACCGCTCCAGGTCGATCTGCGCGTGCACCTCGCTGAACGCGCAGTACACCCCGGCGGGCTTCCCGTCGGGCCCGCGCACGGCGGCCGACTGCGTCCGTACGAGCACCCGCCCGCCGTCCTTCGTCACCAGCGCGAACTCGTGCACCTGCCGGCCCGGCGCGTGCATCGACGACATCAGCCGGGCGTGCACCTCCTCGGCGTCGGCGCTGCGCACCGCCCAGCCGGCGAACCCGTGCCGCCCGACGGCCTCGGCGGCCGTCCAGCCGAGGATCCGCTCGGCCTCCCGGTTCCAGTGGGTCACGACCCCGTCGGCGTCGAAGGCGCACAGCGCCGCGTCCATGCCGTCCAGCAGCGCCGCGAGCAGGTCGGAGCCGCCGGGCTCACCGGGCTCGTCCGGCCCCAGTTCATCAGTGGTCCCACTCCGTCGCGAAGCACTCACCTGGACCCCCTGGAGACTGCGTCCGCGCACGCACGGCGCTCGGTTCGCTCACTGCCCATCATTCAACTGGAACGTGACACACCCCACACCCTGTTCCCGCAAGATTGCGGGGATCAATGCCCCGGACCGCCCGGGGAGAGCCGCAGGTCCACCCACTCGTCGCGCTCCCCGTCCAGCACATACCGGTCGATCTCCGCGTACCCGCGCCGCGCGGCGAAACGCAGCCCGTCCTCGTTCACGGCCAGCACGCACGTCTCCACGGCTTCGGCACCCAGCACGCGCGCGTGGGCAAGCGCGTCCTCGTGGATCGCCGTACCGAACCCGCGCCGCCGGAACCCGGGCAGCACGCGCGCGATGACGGTCGCCACCCTCCGCTCCCCCGCCGGCGGACGCACGGTCGAACACCCGACGAGCACCTCGCCGAGATACGCGTTCGCCAGCCGGTACCGGTCCTGCCGTTCGCGTGCCTCGTCCAGAGACATCGCGGCGGGCGGCACGACCACGTTGTGGACGTGCCGCCACTGTTCGAGCATCCCGTCGCCGTCGACACCCGCTATCCGAAGATCCGTCACGCGAGCACCTATACCAGTCACCGCGCCGGTCGTCGGGGGGCGGGTGAGAACAGGCAGGTG
Organism: Streptomyces sp. NPDC029138; assembly: GCF_055564375.1. Classification (NCBI taxonomy): domain Bacteria; kingdom Bacillati; phylum Actinomycetota; class Actinomycetes; order Kitasatosporales; family Streptomycetaceae; genus Streptomyces; species Streptomyces sp. NPDC029138. The sequence goes on along the minus strand of NZ_JBVHWM010000089.1, from coordinate 29,350 downwards.
AAAAAAACAGTTGAGCCCGCCGCGGCGGCTTCTTAGGGTGTCGGGTACACGAGAAGGGAGGTGGTTCGGCAGATGTATGAGAACCGGACGCGTGAGGTGGCTGCGGGCTAGCGGCCCGTCACCACACCATGTGCGGTGCCGGACCAGCACGCGACAGATGCGTGCAGCCGGCCCAATCCCAAGCAGTCACCCGACCCGCGGGCTGCCGGTACGTCCGGCCGGCTCCTCCTGGAGGAACCCAGCCCGCGGGTCGTCTGCGTTCTCGCCCGCGTGTCGCGGGGTCCCCGGTCAGGGGCTGAGGCGTTCAGGGGCTGAGGCGTTCGACCTTCCAGGTGCCGTCCGGCCGGGCGGTGTAGCGCAGGCGGTCGTGCAGGCGGTTCTCCCGGCCCTGCCAGAACTCGATCGTCGCCGGGGTGACACGGAAGCCGCCCCAGTGCGGCGGGACCGGGACCTGTTCGTCCTCCGGGTAGCGGGCTTCGAGTTCGGCGTAGGCCGTGTCCAGCTCCGTGCGGGAGGCGATCACCGTGGACTGGGCGCTGGCCCAGGCGCCCAGCTGGGAGCCGTGCGGGCGGGTGCGGAAGTACGCGGCGGTCTCGTCGCGGCCGGTGCGCCGGGCGGTACCGGTGACGATGACCTGGCGGGCCAGCGGGTGCCAGGGGAAGAGCAGCGAGATGTGCGGGTTCTCCGCCAGGTCGCGGCCCTTGCGGGAGTCGTAGTTCGTGAAGAAGACGAAGCCGTCGGTGTCGTACTGCTTCATCAGCACCGTGCGTGAGCTGGGGCGGCCCTCGGCGTCCGCCGTGGAGACGACCATCGCGTTGGGCTCGTAGAGCGTGCCGTGCAGGGCCGCGCGGGCGGCGTCCTCGAACCACCGGGTGAACTGGTCCATCGGATGGGTGGCGAGATTCTCTTCGGCGAGGCCGTCGGCCCGGTACTGCTTGCGCATGGCGGCGGGATCCAGGAGCGGGTCACGGTCGGTCACGCGGCCATCCTGCCGTATCGAACGGGTATGGCACTCAGTGTCGTGTGGTCTCCCCAACCATGGCACCGGGGGTTATCGTGCTGCTCCCTTTGCGGTTGGGTTGACCACGGGTGACCACCGGCAGATCGGGGCATCACCGGGGTGACCGCCGCCCAACACATCACGAGGAGCCGCCTGATGTCCGATTTCGTACCCGGGCTCGAAGGAGTCGTCGCGTTCGAGACGGAGATCGCCGAACCGGACAAGGAGGGCGGCGCCCTGCGCTACCGGGGCGTCGACATCGAGGATCTGGTCGGTCACGTCTCCTTCGGGAACGTGTGGGGCCTGCTGGTCGACGGCGCCTTCAACCCCGGCCTGCCGCCCGCCGAGCCGTTCCCGATCCCCGTCCACTCCGGTGACATCCGCGTGGACGTCCAGTCGGCGCTCGCCATGCTCGCCCCCGTGTGGGGACTGCGTCCCCTGCTCGACATCGACGAGCGGCAGGCCCGGGAGGACCTGGCGCGGGCCGCCGTCATGGCCCTGTCGTACGTCGCCCAGTCCGCGCGCGGGCAGGGGCTGCCGATGGTGCCGCAGCGCGAGATCGACAAGGCGAACTCGGTCGTGGAGCGTTTCATGATCCGGTGGCGGGGCGAGCCGGACCCCAGGCATGTGGCGGCCGTGGACGCCTACTGGACCTCCGCCGCCGAGCACGGCATGAACGCCTCCACCTTCACCGCCCGGGTCATCGCCTCCACCGGCGCGGACGTCGCCGCCGCGCTGTCCGGCGCGGTGGGTGCGATGTCCGGGCCGCTGCACGGCGGTGCGCCCTCGCGCGTGCTCGGGATGATCGAGGAGATCGAGCGCACGGGGGACGCGGAGGCGTACGTCAAGCAGGCGCTGGACCGGGGCGAGCGGCTGATGGGCTTCGGGCACCGGGTGTACCGGGCCGAGGACCCCCGGGCGCGGGTGCTGCGGCGTACGGCCCGGGAGCTGGGGGCGCCGCGGTTCGAGGTCGCCGAGGCGCTGGAGAAGGCCGCGCTGGAGGAGCTGCACAATCGCCGGCCGGACCGGGTGCTCGCCACCAACGTGGAGTTCTGGGCCGCGATCATGCTGGACTTCGCCGAGGTGCCGGCGCACATGTTCACGTCGATGTTCACGTGCGCCCGTACGGCCGGGTGGTCGGCGCACATTCTGGAGCAGAAGCGGACGGGGCGGCTGGTGCGGCCTTCCGCTCGGTATGTGGGGCCGGGGCCGCGTCGGCCGGAGGACATCGAGGGGTACGGGGAGATCGCCCACTGAGAGGGGTGGTCGGGGCGCGTGGGCGACCGCAGGCCGGTTTTCTCACGCCGCTGCCAGCAGGTCTCTGTGATGCCTCTCCGCCACCAGCGGGTGGGCCCTCAGCTTGCCCTTGAGTTCGTTGTAGCCGTACTCGGCGTACAGCGGGTTCGTCGGGTCCGTCGTGATGCCGGGGGCCTTCGACGCGTGCGGGAACGGGAGCGGCTCGACCCTCGCGTCCAGACGGGGGTTGTAGAAGAACGGGACCGAGAAGCGCTCGGTGGCGCCGGGCGGGCTGACGACCCGGTGGTTGGTGGCGAGGAGGTAGCCGTTGGTGGCGACCTCCAGCAGTTCGCCGAGGTTGACGACGAACGCGCCCTCGATGGGCGGGACGTCGTGGAAGCGGCCGTCCTCGCGCTGGACCTGGAGGCCGCCGACCGTGTCCTGGAGGAGCAGGGTCAGGAAGCCGTAGTCCTTGTGGGCGCCGACGCCCTGGCCGGTGCCGTCGTCCGCGCTGCCGGGGTAGCGGACGAGCTTGAGGTGCGGGTGGGCGCGGTCGCCGAACACGGGGTCGTAGAAGTCGGCCGGGGCGCCGATGGCGGTCAGGAGTTCACGCAGGAGCCGGTGGGCGACCCCGCTCAGCTTGTCGATCCAGGCGAGGGCGGCCGTGCGGAGTTCGGGCAGGGCGGCCGGCCACTGGTTGGGGCCCTGGAGCCACCAGTACGGCGGCTCGCCGGGGCCGGGGACACGGGCCGGGCGTTCGGCGCCGATGTCGAGCTGGTCGCGCCAGTCGCGGGCGCCGCCGGTGCGCTCGTCGCCGGTGCGGGTGTAGCCCCGGAAGTGCGGGGAGCCGACGTTGTCCAGGGCGAGCCGGTCGGCCTCGGGGAGGGCGAAGAAGGCGCGCATGGCGGCGAGCAGCGCGTCGGTCTCGGCCCGGGTCACGCCGTGGCCGACGAGCTGGAAGAAGCCGACGTCGTGGGCGGCGCTGTGCAGCTGGGCGTGGAGCAGGGCGCGGGCCTGCGGGTCGCGGTCGGCGGCCGACAGGTCGATGATCGGGAGCTGGTCGTACGACGGCACTGTGTGCGTGGTCATGATGCGTCCGCGGGGTGTACGGGGCACGGGTGACCGCCGAGGGGTGGTGGCGGCCCCCGGGTGCCGGAAAGAGGAGAAAGAGAGAAGAGTGGGGGCTGGTCAGGCGGAGAGGCGCCGACAGCCCATGCTCGTGACGCGCACGTAGTCCACGTGGCGGCGGCGAACGAGCATCGGAAGCATGGGCCAAGGGTAACGCGCCCCCACCGTGGCTCCTTCAGCCCGGCACGACCTCGGCCCAGCGCCTGTTCAGCCCAGCGTTTCCTCCAGCAGCGTCGCCCACTGGGCGACGACCCGTTCGCGGCGGGCGGTGTCGTCGGTGAGGAGGTTGGCGAGGCCCAGGCCCCGGGCCATGTCCAGGAGGCCCTGGACGGTTTCGCGGACGCCGGGGCGGGACTCGTCGGCGCGCAGGAGGTCGACGGCGATGCGGTGGGTCTCGCGGCCGACGCGCGCCTCCAGCTCGGTCACGCGCGGGCGCAGCTGTTCCTCGTCGCAGGCTGCGACCCACAGGTGCAGGGCGGCGCGGAACAGGGGGCCGGTGTAGAGGTCGACCAGGGCCGACACGACGGCCCGGCGGTCGGCGGCTCCGTCCGGGAACAGGGCCCGCAGGGCGAGGGAGCGTTCCTCGGAGACGTACTCGACGGCGGCGGTGAAGAGGTCTTCCCGGGTCGGGAAGTGGTGCTGGGCCGCGCCCCGCGATACGCCGGCCCGTTCGGCCACGACGGCGACCGTGGAGCCCGCCCAGCCGCGCTCGGCGAGGCAGGCCACGGCGGCTTCCAGGAGCCGCTGCCGGGTGGCCCGGCTGCGGTCCTGCTTGGGGACGCGCTCCCGTTCCGTCGTACTCACACCACCCATGCCGCATCACGTCTTTCCAGGAAGGCCGTCATCCCCTCCCGGGCCTGGGGGGAAGCGAACAGCCGGGCCGAGAGCGCGGTCAGCTCGGCCGCGTCCCGGTCGAATGTCTCCAGCACCCTAGCCGTGAGCAGCCGTTTCGTCTCGGCCAGGGCCTGTGGGGAGGAGCGGCGCAGGCCGTCCAGGACGGGGGCCAGGGCGTCGTCGACGTCGTCCGCCGTCACCGTCAGCAGGCCCAGGCGCACGGCCTCGGCCGCATCGAAGCGTTCGCCGGTGAGGTAGTGGCGGGCCAGGGCGCGGGGGTCGGCGCGCGGGATCACCGGCAGGGAGATCACGGCGGGGGCCACGCCGATGCGCACCTCGGTGAAGGCGAAGGTGGCGTCGGTGGAGGCGGCGGCGATGTCGCAGGCGGCGAGCAGGCCGAGACCGCCGGCCCGGACATGCCCGGTGACACGGGCGACGACGGGTTGGGGAAGCTCCACTATCTGCCGGAGCAGGGCCACCAGGGCGTCGGGGTCGGGCGGGTCGCGCAGGTCGGCGCCGGCGCAGAACGTCGTACCGGTGTGGGTGAGGACCACGGCCCGTACGTCCGGGTCCCTGCCGCAGTCGGTCAGGGCCTCGGCGAGTTCCGTGACGAGTGCGGCGGACAGGGCGTTGCGGGTGCCGGTGGAGTCCAGGCTGAGGGTGTGGACGCCGCGCGCGCGTGTGCGGCCGATCAGTGCGGTCGGGTCCGTCACGTGTGCTCCCTGAGCTGTCGGCGCAGGATCTTGCCGGAGGCGGCGCGGGGGACGGTGTCGATGAAGGTGATCCGGCGGACGCGTTTGTACGGCGCGACGCGTTCGGCGACGTACAGCAGGACGTCGTTCTCGGTCAGGCCGTCCGCGCTGGGGTGGCGGACGACGAAGGCGTGCGGGATCTCGTTGCCGTCCTCGTCGTACGCGCCGATGACGGCCGCGTCGGCGATGTCCGGGTGGGTGAGAAGGAGCGCCTCCAGTTCGGCGGGGGCCACCTGGAAGCCCTTGTACTTGATCAGTTCCTTCACCCGGTCGACCACGAACAGCCAGCCGCCGGCGTCGACGTATCCGACGTCCCCGGTGTGCAGCCAGCCGTCGGCGTCGATCATCGCGGCGGTGGCGTCGGGCCGGCCGAGGTAGCCCTTCATGACCTGGGGGCCCCGGATCAGGATCTCGCCGGACTCGCCGGTGCCCAGGTCCTTGCCGGGGTCGTCGAGGGAGACGATCCGCATCTCGGTGCCGGCGATGAGCCTGCCGACCGTGCCGGCGGGGGCCTCGCGCAGCCGGTCCAGGGGGACGACATGGGTGCCGGGGGACAGTTCCGTCATGCCGTACGCCTGGCCGATCGGGGGCAGGCCCAGGCGTTCGGCGCAGGCGACGGCGAGCCGGGCGTCCAGCGGGGCGGCGGCGCTGATCACGTACTTCAGCGAGGACAGGTCGTAGCGGCTGACCGCCGGGTGCTTGGCGAGGGCGAGGACGATCGGCGGGGCCACGTACAGGCCGGTGATGCGGTGCTTCTCGATCGCGGCGAGGAACGTCTCCAGCTCGAAGCGCGGCAGGACGACGACCGTGGCGCCCTTGCGCAGGGGCGCGTTCATCAGGGCGGTGAGGCCGTAGATGTGGAAGAACGGCAGGACGGCGAGGATGCGGTCGCCAGGGCCGGCGGGGACGGCGGGCTCCAGCTGGGTGAGGTTGGTGGCGATCTGCCGGTGGGTCAGCATGACGCCCTTGGGGGTGCCGGTGGTGCCGGAGGAGTACGGCAGCGCGGCGATGTCCTCGGCCGGGTCGATGTCCATCTGCGGTTCGGGGGCGGCGGTGGCGAGCAGGTCGATCAGCGAGCGGTGCCCGGGCGCGCTGTCGCACACGAGGATCTCCCGTATGCCGCCCGCGAGTTCGGCGGCCCGGCGGGCGGTCTCCAGCAGCGGGGAGACGGTGACGATCCAGCGGGCCGCGCTGTCGACGAGCTGCCCCGCGAACTCCTCGGCGGTGGCCAGCGGGTGCGCGGTGGTGACGGCGGCACCCGCGCGCGTGGCCGCGTAGAAGGCGGTCGGGAACGCGATCGTGTTGGGGCTGTGCAGGGCCAGGACGTCGCCCTTGCGGACGCCCACGTCGGCGAGGGCGGCGGCCAGGCGCCGGTGGAACCGGTCCACCTGCTCGTACGTGAGGGTGGTGCCGTCCGTGCCGTCGATGAGGGCCGGCTGGTCGCCGAAGGCGGCGGCCCGGCCCAGGACGGCCTCGTGGATGGGGAGTTCCACGGGCGGAACGTCTGCGTACTCGCTGCGGAACACGGTTCCTCCTCGCACAGGGCGCCTAGTACGACTTGGGCAGGCCCAGGGTCTGGTGGGAGACGTAGTTGAGAATCATCTCCCGGCTCACCGGAGCAATACGAGACACGCGCGCCGCCGTTATCAACGAGGCGAGCCCGAACTCGCGCGTGAGCCCGTTGCCGCCGAGGGTGTGCACGGCCTGGTCCACGGCCTTCACGCAGGCCTCGCCCGCCGCGTACTTGGCCATGTTCGCGGCCTCGCCCGCGCCGATGTCGTCGCCCGCGTCGTAGAGACGGGCCGCCTTCTGCATCATCAGCCGGGCCAGTTCCAGGTCGATGTGCGCCTGCGCCAGGGGGTGCGCGATGGCCTGGTGGGCGCCGATGGGGGCCTTCCAGACCGTGCGGTCGCGGGCGTACTCGACGGCCTTGGCGAGCGCGTAGCGGCCCATGCCGATGGCGAACGCGGCGGTCATGATCCGCTCGGGGTTGAGCCCCGCGAAGAGCTGGAGCAGCCCGGCGTCCTCGTCGCCGACGAGCGCGTCGGCCGGCAGCCGTACGTCGTCCAGGACCAGCTCGAACTGCTTCTCGGCGGCGTTGAGTTCCATGTCGATCGGGCGCTTGTGGAAGCCCTCCGCGTCCGTCGGGACGATGAACAGGCAGGGCTTGAGGCGTCCGGTGCGGGCGTCCTCGGTACGGCCGACGATCAGGACGGCGTCGGCGATGTCGACCCCGGAGATGAAGACCTTGCGGCCGGTGAGCAGCCAGTCGGCGCCGTCCCTGCGGGCCGTGGTGGTGATGCGGTGGCTGTTGGAGCCGGCGTCGGGTTCGGTGATGCCGAAGGCCATGAGGCGGGTGCCGTCCGCCAGCGCGGGCAGCCAACGGGTTTTCTGGTCCTCGGTGCCGAAGCGGGCGATCACTGTGCCGCAGATCGCCGGTGAGACGACGAGCATCAGGAGGGGGGAGCCGGCGGCGCCCAGCTCTTCGAGGACGATGGACAGTTCGGAGATGCCGCCGCCTCCTCCTCCGTACTGCTCGGGGAGGTTGACGCCGAGGTAGCCGAGCTTTCCCGCCTCGCTCCAGAGTTCGGTGGGGGCCTTGCCCTCGGCGACGGTGCGGGTGAGGTAGTCGCGGCCGTAGCGCTTGCCGAGGGCGGCCACCGCCGACCGTAGGGCCTTGTGTTCTTCGGACTCGATGAGGGTGGTCATGCGATTCCTCCGTGTGCGGGTTGTTGGGTGGTTGGTCGCGCAGTTCCCCTCGCCCCTCAGGTCGGCTGCACTACCGCCAGCACCATGCCGGGCTCCACCTGCTGCCCGGGCTCGGCATGAAGCGCGCTGAGCGTTCCCTCCGCCGGGGCCGAGATCTGGTGCTGCATCTTCATCGCCTCCAGCCAGATGAGGCCCTGACCCGCCCGAACCGTTGCCCCTTCCGTCAGACCCTCGGCGATCTTGACCACCGTGCCCGGCATCGGGGCCACCAGGGACCCCGGTGCGAGCTGGGCCGTCGGGTCGGGGAAGCGGGGCAGGGCGGTGAGGCGGGTGGTGTTGACGTGGACCTGGTCGCCGTACCGCGCCACCTGGAACTTCCGCCGTACGCCGTCCACTTCGAGCACCACCAGACCCGCGTCCGCGTGGACGACCCGGACCCCGTCGGCGACGAGGCCCTCCCTCGTGTGCCGGTAGCGGACCTCGTGCTCCTCGCCGTCCCTCGCGTACCGCTTCACCTGTGGCTGGGACGGAACGTTGCGCCAGCCGCCGAAGCGGGAGCGGCCGTGGGCGTCGGCGAGTGCTGCGGCCAAGGGGGCGTAGGGGTCGGGGGCGGGCTCGGTCAGCGCGTCGAGGTGGCGGTCGTAGAAGCCGGTGTCCATGCGGGCGGCCGTGAACTCCGGGTGGCGCAGGGAGCGTACGAGCAGGTCGCGGTTGGTGACCGGGCCGTGGATCGCGGCGGACTCCAGCGCGCCCGCGAGCCTGCGGATCGCCTCCGCGCGCGTGGGGGCGTGGGCGACGACCTTGGCGAGCATCGGGTCGTAGTGGACGCCGATGGTGTCGCCGTCGGTGTAGCCGGTGTCCAGGCGGACGCCTTCGGGTACGGCGAGGCGGTGCAGGGTGCCGGTCCGGGGGGCCCAGTCGCGGGCGGGGTCCTCGGCGTAGAGGCGGGCCTCGACGGCGTGGCCACGCGCGCGTGGAGGGTCGTTGTCGAGGGCGTGGCCCTCGGCGATCCGGATCTGTTCCGCGACCAGGTCGAGACCGAAGACCGCCTCGGTGACGGGGTGTTCGACCTGGAGACGGGTGTTCATCTCCAAGAAGTGGGCGCGGCCGTCGGCGACCAGGAACTCGACGGTCCCCGCGCCGACGTACGAGACGGCGCGGGCGGCGCGTACGGCCAGCGTGCGCAGCTCCTCCGCGAGCGCCGTGGTGAGTCCGGGCGCCGGGGCCTCCTCGATGACCTTCTGGTGGCGGCGCTGGAGGGAGCAGTCGCGGGTGCCGAGCGGCCAGACGGTGCCGTGGGTGTCGGCGAGGATCTGCACCTCCACATGGCGGCCGTGTTCGAGGTACGGCTCCACGAAGACCTCGCCGTCGCCGAAGGCGCTCGCGGCCTCGGCGCGCGCGCCCTCCAGTGCGGCCCGCAGCTCGTCCAGGCGGCGCACGATCCGCATCCCGCGCCCTCCGCCACCGGCCGCCGCCTTCACCAGGACGGGCAGGTCGGCGTCGCTGACGGCGGCCGGGTCGAGCGGGGTGACGCCCATGAGCCGCTTGGCTCGGGTCTTGGACGCCATGGCCTCGACGGCCTCCGGGGGCGGGCCGATCCAGACCAGGCCGGCGTCGATCACGGCGCGGGCGAAGTCGGGGTTCTCGGAGAGGAAGCCGTAGCCGGGGTGCACGGCGTCGGCGCCGGACGCCAGGGCCGCCTTCACGATCAGGTCGCCGCGCAGGTACGTCTCGGCGGGCGCCGCGCCCGGCAGTCGTACCGCCGTGTCGGCCACGCGCGCGTGGAGCGCGTTCTCGTCGGCGTCGGAGTGCACCGCGACCGTCCGGATTCCCGACGCACGGCAGGTGCGGATGACACGGCAGGCGATCTCGCCCCGGTTGGCGACGAGCACACTGGTGATCACGGAATCCCTCACATCCGGAAGACGCCGAAGCCGCCGCGCGCGCCCTCGTAGGGCGCGGTGTGCAGGGCGGAGAGGCACAGGCCGAGGACGGTGCGGGTGTCGCGCGGGTCGATGACGCCGTCGTCGTACAGCCGCCCGGACAGGAACATGGGCAGCGACTCGGACTCGATCTGCTGCTCCACCATGGCGCGCAGGGCCGCGTCCGCGTCCTCGTCGTACGGCTGTCCCTTGGCCGCAGCCGACTGCCGGGCGACGATCGACAGCACGCCGGCGAGCTGCTGCGGGCCCATGACGGCGGACTTGGCGCTGGGCCAGGCGAACAGGAAGCGCGGGTCGTAGGCCCGGCCGCACATGCCGTAGTGCCCGGCGCCGTACGACGCGCCCATGAGGACCGACAGGTGCGGGACCCTGCTGTTGCTGACCGCGTTGATCATCATCGCGCCGTGCTTGATGATCCCGCCCTGCTCGTACTCCTTGCCGACCATGTACCCGGTGGTGTTGTGCAGGAAGAGCAGCGGGATGTCGCGCTGGTTGGCGAGCTGGATGAACTGGGCGGCCTTCTGCGACTCGGCGCTGAAGAGGACGCCCTGGGCGTTGGCCAGGATGCCGACGGGGTAGCCGTGCAGGGCCGCCCAGCCGGTGACCAGGCTGGTGCCGTACAGCGGCTTGAACTCGTCGAAGTCGGAGCCGTCCACGATCCGGGCGATGACCTCGCGCGGGTCGAACGGGATCTTCAGGTCGCCGGGGACGATGCCGAGCAGTTCCTCCGGGTCGTACGCGGGCGGCTCGGCCGGACCCGGGTCCGGGTACGCCTTGCGGTGGTTGAGGCGGGCGACGACCCGGCGGGCCTGCCGCAGCGCGTCCTGCTCGTCCAGAGCGAAGTGGTCGGCGAGGCCGGACACGCGCGCGTGCATCTCGGCGCCGCCCAGCGACTCGTCGTCGCTCTCCTCACCGGTCGCCATCTTCACCAGCGGCGGCCCGCCGAGGAACACCTTCGCCCGCTCCTTGACCATGATCACGTGGTCGGACATGCCGGGGATGTAGGCGCCGCCGGCGGTGGAGTTGCCGAAGACGACGGCGATGGTCGGGATGCCGGCGGCGGACAGCCGGGTCAGGTCGCGGAAGATGGCGCCGCCGGGGATGAAGATCTCCTTCTGGGACGGCAGATCGGCACCTCCCGACTCCACCAGGCTGATGCAGGGCAGCCGGTTGGCGAGGGCGATGTCGTTCGCGCGGAGGGCCTTCTTCAGGCTCCAGGGGTTGCTGGCTCCGCCGCGTACGGTCGGGTCGTTGGCGGTGATCAGGCACTCCACGCCCTCGACCACGCCGATGCCGGTGACGAGGGAGGCGCCGACGGGGTGGTCGCTGCCCCAGGCGGCCAGCGGGGACAGCTCCAGGAACGGGGTGTCGGGGTCCAGCAGCAGCTCGACGCGCTCGCGGGCGAGCAGCTTGCCGCGCTTGCGATGCCGCTGGACGTACTTCTCGCCGCCGCCCGCGAGCGCCTTGGCATGCTCGGCCTCCAGCTCGGCGAGCTTGGCGAGCATGACCTCGCGGTGGGCCTGGTAGTCGGGGCCGGTGGGGTCGAGAGCGGTCTGAAGAACCGTCACAGCAGGGTCTCCGGGATGTCCAGACGGCGGGAGCGCAGCCATTCGCCGAGGGCCTTGGCCTGCGGGTCGAACCGGGCCTGCGCGGCGACGCCGGCACCGAGGATGCCTTCGACGACGAAGTTGAGGGCGCGCAGGTTCGGGAACACGTGCCGGGTGACGGGCAGGTCGCGGCACTCGGGCAGCAGCTGCCGGAAGAGGTCGGTGGTCAACGCGTGCGCGAGCCACCGCCAGGCCTCGTCCGACCGCGCCCACACCCCCACGTTGGCGTTCCCGCCCTTGTCCCCACTGCGCGCCCCGGCGACCAGCCCGAGGGGCACCCGGCGGGTCGGGCCGGACGGAAGGGGTTCCGGGAGGGGCGGGGGCGGTACGGCGTCCAGGGGCCGCGTGTCCTGGGGCGGCGGCACGGGGACACGGCGTCCGTCGTGGAGGACGGCCACATGGTGTACGGCCACATGGGGCACGTACACATCCTCGAAGACCCCATAAGGGGCGCCCTTTCCGGGTGGGGACAGCACATGGAAGCCCGGGTAGCTGGCGAGGGCCAGCTCCACGGCGGCCCCGCTGAGCGCCCGCCCCACGACCCGCTGGTCCGGGTCCCGTACGACGAGCCGCAGCAGCGCGCTGGCCGTCTCCTCGGTGTCCGCGTCGGCCCGGTCGGTCCGCACGAGATCCCAGCGGACCTCCTGCGGCGGCGACTTGGCGAGCGCGTCGGTGAGCTGCTCCCGCACCAGGGCCGCCTTGGCCTCGATGTCGAGTCCGGTGAGGACGAAGACGACCTCGTTGCGGAAGCCGCCGAGCCGGTTGAGCCCGACCTTGAGCGTGGGTGGTGGCGCCTCCCCGCGCACCTGCTCGATCCGCACCCGGTCCGGGCCGTCCTGGCTCAGCCGTACGGTGTCCAGCCGGGCGGTGACGTCGGGTCCGGCGTACCGGGCGCCGCCGGTCTCGTACAGCAGCTGCGCGGTGACCGTGCCCACGTCCACGAAGCCGCCGGTGCCGGGATGTTTGGTGATCACGCTGCTGCCGTCGGCGTGGATCTCGGCGAGCGGGAAGCCGGGACGCCGTACGTCCCCCTCGCCGAAGAACGCGTAGTTCCCGCCGGTCGCCTGGGTCCCGCACTCCAGCACATGCCCGGCGACGACGGCACCGGCGAGGCGGTCGTGGTCGCCCGGCCCCCACCCGAAGTGGGCGGCGGCGGGGCCGGTGACGAGCGCCGCGTCGGTCACCCGGCCGGTGATCACCACGTCGGCGCCGGCCCGCAGGCACGCGGCGATGCCGAAGCCGCCGAGATAGGCGTGGGCGGCGAGGGTGCCCGGGTGGGCGGCGGTCAGATCGTCGCCCTCGACATGCGCGACCCGCGCCGGGATGCCGAGCCGGTCCGCCAACTGCCGTATCTCGTCGGCGAGTCCGGCCGGGTTGAGGCCGCCGGCGTTGGTGACGATCCGCACGCCACGCTCGTGGGCGAGCCCCAGGCACTCCTCCAGCCGACGCGGGAAGGTGCGGGCGTACCCGGCGGCCGGGTCCTTCAGCCGGTCGCGGCCGAGGATGAGCATGGTGAGTTCGGCGAGGTAGTCACCGGTGAGGACGTCGACCTCGCCGCCGGTGAGCATCTCGCGCAGGGCGTCCGCGCGGTCGCCGTAGAAGCCGGAGAAGTTGCCGACGCGCAGCGGGGTCACCGGCCGCTCTCCTGCGGCGGGCGGCCGGTGCCGGGCGGGCCCGCGAAGGCCTGGGCGATGTCGAGCCAGCGGTCGGCGTCCGGGCCGACGGCCGTCAGCGCGAGGTCGCCGCGGTGGGCGCGCTGGGTGACCAGGAGGCAGAAGTCGAGGGCGGGGCCGGTGACGCGCTGGGCGGCGCGCTCGGCGCCGAACGCCCACACCTGACCGGAGGGCGCGGTCAGTTCCACCCGGAACTCCTCGGCCGGCAACGTCAGTCCGTGCACCCCGAAGGCGAAGTCACGCGTCCGCACCCCCAGTCGGGCCACATGGCGGAGCCGGTCGGTGGGTGGGCGCACCACACCCAGGGCGTCGGCGATGTCCAGCCCATGGGCCCAGGTCTCCATAAGTCGGGCCGTGGCCATAGAGGCGGCGGACATGGGCGGGCCGTACCAAGGGAAACGGGCGCCCGCCGGTGCGTCGCGCAGGGCCCGGTCGAGGGCGCCGCGCCCGCCGCGCCAGGCCGCCAGCAGGTCGGCGGGCGGGAGTACGGCACCCTCCTCCGCTCCCTCGTCCACGAACGAGTCGGGTGCGGCGAGCGCCTTCTCGACCAGCGCCTGGAAGGCGTCGGCATCGGTGACGGCCAGCAGGGCCGAGCGGTCGGTCCAGGCGAGGTGCGCGATCTGGTGGGCGACGGTCCAGCCGGGCGCGGGCGTGGGCAGTGCCCACTGCGCCGGGGTCAACTCGGCCACGAGCAGGTCGAGTTCCTCGCTCTCGGCACGCAGGTCGTCGATGACGGGCGTCGGGTCGGCCATGGGGGGAGCATGGCAGCGGGGGAAGAAACAATCAAGCGTGCTTGCATGAATTGGCGGACTGCGAAGTGCCGGTGCTCAGGCGAGGGCGATCCGGGCGGATCGGCTCACTGCGCCCGGACCGGGGGTCACACCGCTTCCACCGGCGGATACACCGGCTCCCACCGGGCCGCCCGTACCGCCGCCTCGACGTCGTCCAGGCCGGCCCGCGCGACACCCTCGTCCACGGCCGCTCGGGCCACGGCCACGGCGACCGCCTCCGAGGTGGCGCGCAGGTCGCGGATCGGCGGGAGGACCGGCGCGTCGGCGCGGGCGACCTCCGTGTCGCCGGTGCGGCGGGCCACCGCGTCGGCCGCCGCGCGGAGCATGCGGTCGGTGATGCGGGAGGCGCGGGCGACGATCACGCCGAGGCCGAGACCGGGGAAGACCAGCGCGTTGTTGGCCTGGCCGATCTCGTACGTCGTACCGTCCCGCTCGACCGGGGCGAAGGGGCTGCCGGTGGCCACCAGAGCCTTGCCGTCGGTCCATTCGAGCAGGTCGGCGGGGGTGGCCTCGGCGAGGTCGGTCGGGTTGGACATGGGCAGGATGATCGGGCGCTCGGTGTGCCGGGCCATCTCGCGGACGATGTCCTCCGTGAAGGAGCCGCCCTGGCCGGAGGTGCCGATCAGGATGGTCGGGCGGGCCCGGCGGACCACCTCGTCCAGCGGGATGCCGGGCAGGTTCTCGTCCCGGCGCCAGCCGTCGACCTCGTCGGCGGGGCGGGCGTACGGCTTCTGGACGTCCCGGAGCTGGTCGCCCTGGTCGGTGGTGAGCAGGCCGTAGCGGTCCACGCACCAGAAGCGGGCGGTGGCCTGCTCGGCGGACAGGCCCTCGGCGATCAGGGCGTCGCGCAGCTGGTCGGCGACGCCCATGCCGGCGGTGCCGGCGCCGAAGACGACGATCCGGTGCTCGGGCAGGGGCAGGCCGGTGGCGCGGACGCCGGACAGGACGGCGGCGAGGTTGACGGCGCCGGTGCCCTGGATGTCGTCGTTGAAGGTGCAGACCTGGTCGCGGTAGCGGTCGAGGACGCGGCGGGCGTTGGCGGTGCCGAAGTCCTCCCAGTGCAGCAGGGCGTGCGGGAAGAGCCGGGTGGCGGTGGTGACGTAGGCGTCGATGAAGGCGTCGTAGGTGTCGCGGTCGGCGCGGGGGTGGCGGTTGCCGAGGTAGAGGGGGTTGTCGAGGAGTTCCTTGCGGTTGGTGCCGACGTCGAGCATGACCGGAAGGGTGCGGCGCGGGTCGATGCCGGCGGCGGCCGTGTAGACGGCGAGCTTGCCGACGGCGATGTCGATGCCGCCGACGCCCCAGTCGCCGATGCCGAGGATGCCCTCGCCGTCGGTCGCCACGATCAGGTCGACGTCGTCGGCGCCGAGGCCGTGGGCGCGCAGGGAGCGTTCGATGTCGCCGGGGGCGTCCACGGACAGGTAGACGCCGCGCGGGCGGCGGAACTCCGTGCTGTAGCGGCGGATCGCCGTGCCCACGGTGGGGGTGTAGACGATGGGCAGCATCTCTTCGAGGTGGTCGCCGACGAGCCGGTAGAACAGCACCTCGTTACGGTCGTGCAGCGCGGTCAGATAGACGCTCTTGGCCAGGTCGCTCGACTGGTCCCGGAACTGGCCGTAGGCGCGTTCGGCCTGCTCGTCCTGGGTGAGCACGCGGGGTGGGATCAGCCCGAGGAGGTCGAGGGCGCGGCGCTCCTCCTCGGTGAAGGCGGTACCGCGATTGATCCGCGGATCGGCGAGAACGGCCCGCCCACGAGCGGTGACCCGCAACGGGCTGAGGGTGGTGTCACGAGCGTCGTCCACAAGATCCGCCTTCCCGTCCGGCTACGCCCCTTCAGGCCCCACTCAGGAGTGTGCGGGACAGGGACGGGATGTGCAGGGCGAGGTGCGCGGGGGCGGGACTCCGGGCGGGACGGCACGTGTACGGACGCCTAGGCGGCGCCGGCTGAGGCGACGGCTCGCCGGGTGCCGTCAGGCCTCCGGTGTTCGCAGGCGGGGCTTTGTTCGGTTTGTCTGGGTGCGTACCGCGCCGATGGTGGCCGCTATGACCAGGGTGATCGCGGCGGCCTCGGTGGGGGTGAGGGCCTGGCCGAGGATCAGGAAGCCGGCCGTGGCCGCTATGGCCGGTTCCAGGCTCATCAGGATGGCGAAGGTGGGGGCCGGCAGCCGGCGCAGGGCCAGGAGTTCGAGGGTGTAGGGCAGGACCGAGGAGAGCAGGGCCACCGCCGAGCCGAGGGCGACGGTGGTGGGGTTCAGGAGCCGGGTGCCGGCCTCGGCGATGCCCAGCGGGAGGAAGAGGAGGGCCGCGACCGCCATGGCCAGCGCCAGTCCGTCCGCCTGCGGGAAGCGGCGGCCCGTGCGGGCGCTGAAGACTATGTATGCCGCCCACATGGCGCCCGCACCCAGGGCGAAGCCGACACCTGTGGGGTCCAGATTGCCGAAGCCCCCGCCTCCGAGGAGGAAGACGCCGGCGAGGGCCAGGCCGGCCCAGAGGGCGTTGATCGCGCGGCGGGAGGCCAGGACGGACAGGGCCAGCGGGCCCAGGACTTCGAGGGTGACCGCCGGACCCAGCGGGATGCGGGCGACCGCTTCGTAGAACAGCCCGTTCATCGCGGCCATGGTGACACCGAAGACGATCACCGTGCCCCAGTCGGCGCGGGAGTGGCCGCGCAGCCGGGGCCGGCAGACCAGCAGGAGGACGACGGCCGCCGCGAGGAGACGGAGGGTGACGACGCCCAGGGCGCCCGCCCTCGGCATCAGCGTGACCGCCAGCGCGCCGCCGAACTGCACCGAGATGCCGCCGGCCAGCACCAGCCCGACCGGTCCGAGAGAGCCGAACGGGCCGCGGGGAGCGGAGGGGTGGTCGCCGCCGGCAGAGGTGGTCGGGGTCGGCGTGGTGGTGCTGGGTGGGGCGGTCACGAGCGGTCCTGGGCTTGATCGGATTCGTGCATCTGGATGTACTACCAGGTCCAGGGTAATGGACTTCGACAGGTGCGTGAACCCCTGACGGGACTGTCCCGGATGCTGGGATCAGATGCCCGGCCACGCCTCCTCGTCCAGGAACAGCGGGCGGCCGTCCGGCGGGGCCGAGGGCACGTGTCCCACGCTCCCGAACGTCGGGGAGTACGTCTGGGCGTACACATCGTGCCCGTACCCGTACCCGTACCCGTACCCGTGCCCGTTCCCGTACCCCTGCCCGTACTCGTGCACCGGTGCCGGTGTCCGCCGCTCCTCCCACAGCGGCATGCGCAGCTCTCCCGTGTCCAGGACCGCGTTGTTCCGCGAGCGGTGCAGCCGGGCGTAGGCGCCACCCCGGGCGAGGAGTTCGTCATGGCGGCCGGTCTCCACGACGCGGCCCCGGTCCACCACGAGGATGCGGTCGGCGTCGGGGGCGAGGTTCAGGTCGTGCGTGATCATGATCGTCGTCCGGCCCGCCATCAAATGGCGCAGGGGTTTGACGACGCGGCGGGCGGCCATCGCGTCCAGGCCGGTGGTCGGTTCGTCCAGGACCAGGACGGGCGCGTCGCGCAGGATGGCGCGGGCGATGGCCAGGCGCTGGAGCTGGCCGCCGGAGAGCCGGGCCGAATGGGGGTCGACCCGGGTGTCGTAGCCGTCGGGCAGCCGCAGGATGAAGTCATGGGCGTCGGCCGCCTTCGCCGCGTCCTCGATCGCCTGGTCGCCGGCGCCGGGCCGGCCGCAGGCTATGTTGGCGCGCACCGTGTCGTGCAGCACCAGGGTCTCCTGCGGAAGCAGTGTGCCGTACTCACGTAGCCGGGCCAGCGGGAAGTCCCGCAGGGGGACGCCGTCCAGGAGGATTCTCCGCGGTCGGGGTCGTAGAAGCGCGGCAGCAGCTTGGACACCGTGGACTTGCCCGCGCCGCTCGGGCCGGTGATGATCACCAGCTCGCCGGGGCTGACGGAGAAGGAGAGGCCGTCGAGGGCGGTCCGGTCGGCGCCGGGGTAGCGGAAGGAGACGTCCCGCACCTCGACCGTGCCGTCCGGGCGGCCCACCTCCGCGCCGCGCCCGGGGTCGGCGACCGAGGGGCGCACGTCCAGGATCTCGATGAGGCGTTCGGCGCCGGCGGTGGCCGCGGTGACCGTGAGGCCGAGCTGGGCCAGGCCGGTGAAGCTCATTTCGACTCCGGTGAATCCCCTCGGAAAAGCTGGGAGTTCGGCGAAGAAGCTGAGAGCGGCCTCAGCGCCGGGTCAGGTAGAGGTCGAACGCCTTGTGCAGCAGCCGGTTCAGCGGGAAGTCCCACTCCCCCACGTACTCCACGGCCTCACCGCCCGCCCCCACCTTGAAACGGAGCAGCCCGAGCAGATGGTTGGACTCCTCCAGGGTGTCGGTGATGCCCCGGAAGTCGTAGACGTGCGCGCCCAGTTCATGGGCGTCGCACATCATCCGCCACTGCATGGCGTTGTTGGGCTGCACCTCGCGCTTCCGGCTGGTGGAGGCGCCGTAGGAGTACCAGACGTGGCCGCCGACGATCAGCATCGTGGCCGCGGCGAGGAGGTCCCCGTCGTGGTGGGCGAGGTAGAGGCGCATCCGGTCGGGATCTTCCGCGGTGAGCGCGGTCCACATGCGCTGGAAGTACGGCAGCGGGCGCGGGATGAAGCGGTCGCGTCCGGCGGTCTCGGTGTAGAGGTCGTAGAACGCCGGCAGGTCCTCCAGCCCGCCCCGGACGACTTTCACGCCCGCCTTCTCGGCCTTCTTGATGTTGCGCCGCCACTGCTGGTTGAGCCCGCGGTGGATGTCCTCCAGGGACCGGTCCGCGTACGGGACCTGGCACACGTACCGGGGCTGTCCGGCGGCGAACCCGTCCTCCCCGCCGGGCTCGGTCTGCTGCCAGCCCATACGGCGCAGCCGCTCGGCGAGGTCCAGGCCCGGCTCGTACGACGTCGCCGGCACATCGCGCAGCCGGTGCGCGCCGGGGTCGGCGATCGCGGCCTTGACCGCCTCCGGGCTCCACCGCCGGGCCACCACGGGCGGCCCCATCTTCACCGAGAAGGCACCCCGGGCCTTGAGGTGGGCCAGCATCGGCTCCAGCCAGCGCTCCAGGTCGGGCGTGTGCCAGTCGATGACGGGCCCCTCGGGGAGATAGGCCAGATACCGCTTCACCCTGGGCAACGGCCGCAGCAGCACCAGCCCCGCTCCCACGAGCCGCCCGTCCGCCTCGAACCATCCCAGGCTCTCGGCCCGCCAGTCGGGTTTCACGTCCCCCCACGACGGCACCTGCATATGGCTGGCCGAGGGCCGCTCCGCCACGAAGGCGAGGTGCTCGGCACGGGTGATGGGGCGGAGGGTGAGCGACATGGGGGCTCCTTCGAGGGCGAGGCCGGTTCCACGACGTGGACGCCTGCGTTCCTGACGGTGGTTTCGTGACGATGCCGCCGGCGTCCGTGGAGATCGCGGGTGTCCTCACCCTACGAAGCGTCCCGGCCGTCCCTCGGTCCCCACGCCTCCAGCACCTCCGTGTCCGTCGCCCGGGCGTGCAGGAAGTGGTCGGCCCACGCGGCGATGTCCGGGTAGGCGCACTCCCGGGTCAGCCGGGCCACCGCCGCCGGTATGTCGTACGGCGTCACGCGCAGGTCGGCGCCGGGGCCGAGGAGGCACCAGTGGGCGCCGGCGCGGCCGTAGGGCATGCCGACGCTGCCGGGGTTGACCACCAGGCGGCCGTGGGCCAGCCGGACGTAGGGCATGTGGGTGTGGCCGCAGACGACCGTGCCGATGTCGGGCGGCAGGCCGGTGAAGACCTCCGTCCAGCGGGCCGGGCGCGAGTCGACCAGGACCAGTTCCTCGTCGTCGCGCGGGGTGGCGTGGCAGAACAGGACCCGGCCGAGGCCCCTCACGCGCAGGGTCAGGGTGCCGGGCAGGGCGGCCAGGAGGTCGACCTGGTCGGCGCGCAGTGCCCGGGCCGCGTACGGGCCGATGGGGTCCGGGATCTCCGCGCGCTCGCCCCGCCGGTACTCCACCAGTTCGCGGTCCGCGTTGCCGCCGATCCACAGCACCCGGCCGCCCTGCTCCCGCAGCAGGTCCAGCACCTCGGCCGGCTGCGGGCCCGCCGCGATGTCGCCGGTGAGGACGATCCGCTCGGCGGCGGCCACCTCGGGCTCCGCCAGGACCGCCTCCAGGGCGGGCAGCACGCCGTGGATGTCGGAGAGCACGGCCACGCGTGCGTACTCCTGGGTCACCCGGCACCCCCCGCGGGCCGGTGCCGCCCGTACCGCTGGGTCATTCGGCATCCCCCGCGCGCCGGTCCAGCGCCTCGGCCAGCACCTCCGCCAGGTGCCGGCCCCGGACTCCGGCGAGCTGCTCCAGCTGGGTGCGGCAGGAAAAGCCGTCCGCCAGGACCACCGTGTCCGGGGAGGCCTGCCGCACCGACGGCAGGAGCTGTTCCTCCGCGCAGGCCCGGGAGACCTCGAAGTGGCCTTTCTCGAAGCCGAAGTTGCCCGCCAGGCCGCAGCAGCCGCCGCTCAGGTCGCCGGTGAGGCCGGCGGCGGCGCGCAGCCGGCGGTCGGGGGTGTCGCCGAGCACCGCGTGCTGGTGGCAGTGGGTCTGGCCGGCGACCGGGCGGTCGACGGCGGGCGGGGTCCAGTGCGGGGCGTGCCGCTCCAGGGTCTCGGCGAAGGTGCGGACGGCGGCGGACAGTTGTGCGGCGCGCGGGTCGTCGGGCAGTAGGTCCGGGAGGTCGGTGCGGAGGGCCGCGGCGCAGCTCGGTTCCAGGACGACGACCGGGACCCCGGCCCGCAGCACCGGTTCCATCAGGTCCAGGGTGCGGCGCAGGACCGTGCGGGCGCGGTCCAGCTGGCCGGTGGAGAGGTAGGTCAGTCCGCAGCAGACCCGGGCCCGGCGGGCCGCGAGCAGCGCGGTGGCCGCCCTGGTCCTGCCGTCCGCGATCGCTCCCCGGCGCAGCAGCAGCGTCGGCGGCAGGGCGACCCGCATCCCGGCGGCCTCCAGCACCCGCACGGCGGCCCGGCCGACGGACGGCGCCAGATACTCGGTGAAGGTGTCCGGCCAGAGCACGACCAGGTTTCCGGCGCCCGACTCGGGCAGGTCGCCGACACCCGGTGCGGACAGGCCCCCCACGTCCGGTGCGGGCAGACCCCCCACGTCCGGTGCGGGCAGACCCCCCGCGCCCGGTGCGGACCGGTCCCCCGCGCTCCCATCCGACAGCACCCCGGCAGCAGCCCTGGCAGCCCCGGTACCCCCGGCGGCCCCGGCGGCCCCGGCGGCCCCGGTGTCCCCGGTACCCCCGGCGGCCCCGACACCCCCGTCAGGCCCCCGGCTGCGCCACCACCCCGTGAACGTCTGTGTCGCCAGTCGCGGGATCTCCCGTTCCGGTGCGATTCCGGCCAGCCGTTTGCCGAGCCCGGCCAACGGACCCACCCGCGCAAGGGCGTTGACCAGCGGAGCGATCCGCGTGCGGGCGGCCCAGCGCAGCCATTCCGGGAGCCGGCCCATGCTGTGGTGGGCGGCGGGGCGGCGGCGGCCGGCGTAGTGGTGGTGCAGGAACTCCGCCTTGTAGGTGGCCATGTCGACGCCGACCGGGCAGTCCGAGCGGCAGCCCTTGCAGGAGAGGCACAGGTCGAGGGCGTCTCGGACCTCCGTGGACCGCCAGCCGTCGGTGATCACCTCGCCCGCGAGCATCTCGTGCAGCAGCCGGGCCCGGCCGCGTGTGGAGTGCTCCTCCTCGCCGGTGACCCGGAAGGAGGGGCACATCACGGCGGGGCCGGCCGCCGTGGTCGTACGGCACTTGGCGACGCCGACGCAGCGGCGGACGGCCGCGGCGAAGTCGCCGCCGTCCGCCGGGTAGCCGAAGGCCACGTCGACCGGGCGGCTCGGCAGGACGGAGAAGCGGAGGTTCGCGTCGAGCGGGGCCGGGCGGACCAGCATGCCGGGGTTGAGCAGGTCGTCCGGGTCCCAGACCGCCTTGGCCCGCTCGAAGAGCCGTACCGTCTCCTCGCCGTACATGCGGGGCAGCAGTTCCGCGCGGGCCTGCCCGTCGCCGTGCTCCCCGGACAGGGAGCCGCCGTGGGCCACCACCAGGTCGGCCAGTTCTTCGGAGAAGCGCCGGAAGCGGCCGACGCCGGCCTCGGTGAGCAGGTCGAAGTCGACGCGGACGTGGATGCAGCCGTCGCCGAAGTGGCCGTACGGCGTGCCCCGCAGGCCGTGAGCGGTGAGCAGGGCGCGGAAGTCGCGCAGATAGGGGCCGAGGCGGGCGGGCGGCACCGCGCAGTCCTCCCAGCCGGGCCAGGCCTCCGTGCCGTCCGGCATCCGGGTGGCCGTGCCGGACGCGTCCTCGCGGATGCGCCACAGGGTCCGCTGGTCCGCCGGGTCGGTGACGACCAGCGCGGACACGACGTCGGCGGCGCGGACGATCTCCTCCGCACGCGCGCGTGCCTCCGCCGCCGTCTCGCCGCCGGTCTCCACGAACAGCCAGGCGCCCCCGGCGGGCAGCCCCGCGCCGGCCGGCACCAGGTCGGCGGCCATGCCCTCCACCGTGAGCGGCCGGAACGGCAGCAGACCGGCGGCGGCCTCGGCGGCCGCGCTCTCGTCGGTGTACGCCAGCACGGCCAGGGCACGCGCGCGCGGGGCCTCGACCAGGCGGACCACGGCCTCGGTGAGGATGCCCAGGGTGCCCTCGGAGCCGCAGAAGGAGCGGGCGACGTCCGCGCCCTTCTCGGGCAGCAGCGCGTCCAGCGCGTACCCGGAGATGCGGCGGGGCAGGTCCGGGAAACCCGTGCGCAGCCGGGCCAGTTCGCCCTCGGCCAGCTCCCGCAGCCCGTCCGGGGCGCCCGCCCAGCCCGGACCGAGCCGCAGCCGCTGCCCGCGCGCGGTGACGACGGACAGCTCCCGCACGCTGTCCGCGGTCGTGCCCCAGGCGACCGAGTGGGAGCCGCACGCGTTGTTGCCGATCATCCCGCCGAGCGTGCACCTGCTGTGCGTGGACGGGTCCGGGCCGAACCGCAGCCCGTGCGGGGCGGCGGCCTCCTGGAGCCGGTCGAGCACGAGCCCCGGCTGCACGACGGCCGTGCGGCTGCCCGGGTCCAGCTCCAGCAGCCCGGTCATGTGCCGGGTGAAGTCCAGCACCACGCCGGTCCCGGTCGCCTGCCCGGCGATCGACGTGCCGCCGCCCCGCGCGACCACCGGCACCCCGCGCGCCCGGCACACCTCCAGCACGGCGGCCACGTCGCCGGCGTCCCTGGGGGCCACGACCCCGAGGGGCACGCGCCGGTAGTTGGACGCGTCCATGGTGACCAGCGCCCGGGCGGTGGTGTCGAAGCCGACCTCGCCCCGCACGGCCGCGCGCAGCGCACCGGCCAGCTCGGCCACGTCAGCACCATCGGCACCGGCACCAGCACCCGCGCCGGCACCCCAGGCACCCCCGGCCCCGGCGCCCCCGGCGGTCCCCGCAACACCCGCTCGATCCGTCATGCGTCCAGGATGCATCCGCTCACGGACAGTCACCGCATGTTTTCCACAGGCCCGCGCGTATCGTCGTACAACCTCACAAGTCCACGTCCCGGTGATCTCGTCTCATCGAACGGACACGTCTCCACCTCGCTTTCCGCCACCGGCTAACCTCGTCCCGTGGCCGACATCCAGATTCCCGCTGACATCAAGCCCGCCGACGGACGCTTCGGCGCGGGCCCCTCCAAGGTGCGCACCGAGGCGCTGGACGCCCTCGCCGCCACCGGCACCTCCCTGCTGGGCACCTCCCACCGGCAGGCGCCGGTGAAGAACCTGGTCGGCAAGGTCCGCGAAGGCATCTCCGAGCTGTTCTCCCTCCCCGAGGGCTACGAGGTCATCCTCGGCAACGGCGGCTCCACCGCCTTCTGGGACATCGCCACGCACGGCCTGATCGAGAACAAGTCGCAGCACCTGAGCTTCGGCGAGTTCTCCTCCAAGTTCGCCAAGGCGGCCAAGCTCGCCCCCTGGCTGGCCGAGCCCACCGTCATCTCGGCCGACCCCGGCACCCACCCGGAGCCGCGGGCCGAGGCCGGCGTCGACGTCTACGCCTTCACCCACAACGAGACCTCCACCGGTGTCGCCATGCCGATCCGGCGCGTGGCCGGCGCCGACGAGGGCGCGCTCGTCCTCGTGGACGCCACCTCCGGCGCGGGCGGCCTCCCGGTCGACATCGCCGAGACCGACGTCTACTACTTCGCCCCGCAGAAGTCCTTCGCCTCCGACGGCGGCCTGTGGATCGGCGTCTTCTCCCCGGCCGCGATCGAGCGCGCCGAGCGCGTCCACGCCTCCGGCCGGCACGTCCCGGAGTTCTTCTCGCTCCCCACGGCGATCGACAACTCCCGCAAGAACCAGACGTACAACACCCCGGCCCTCGCCACCCTCTTCCTGCTGGGCGAGCAGCTGGAGTGGCTCAACGGCCAGGGCGGCCTCGCCTGGTCCACGGCCCGTACGAAGGACTCCTCGACCCGCCTGTACAGCTGGGCGGAGGAGTCGAAGTACGCCACCCCGTTCGTCTCCGACCCGGCCAAGCGCTCGCAGGTCATCGGCACGATCGACTTCTCCGACGAGATCGACGCCGCCGCCGTCGCCAAGGTGCTGCGCGCGAACGGCATCGTGGACACCGAGCCGTACCGCAAGCTCGGCCGCAACCAGCTGCGCATCGCGATGTTCCCGGCGATCGACCCGGCGGACGTCGAGGCGCTGACGAAGTGCGTCGACTACGTGATCGAGAAGCTGTAGCCGTTCCCGGCAGTACGACTCAGAAGGGCGCCCGGTACTCGCCGGGCGCCCTCGTCGGTCGTGGTGCGACGCTCCGGCGGACCGCTCAGCCCCGCCGCAGCCGGCGCAGGCCGAACAGCGCCGCCAGGCCGACCACGACGATCACCGCACCGACCTTGAGGCTGCCCCCGCCGCCCTTGTCCGCCGACGCGCCGGAATCCCCCTTCGCGGAAGGCGACCCGGCGTCGGGCCGGTCGGGGGCGTCGACCGCCTGTACGGCGCTGTCGGCGCCCTCGCTGCCGTACATCAGCTTCGTGCCGTCGGCGGAGTACGACACGGACTCCCCCTGCCCCTGCAACGGGACCTCCAGGCGCCCCTCGCGCTTGATCCGGCCGCCGTTCCAGCGGTAGTAGATGCCGCCGAAGTAGCCGCGCACGGCGAGGTCCCGGCCGTCCGGGGAGAACGCGGCGTCGGTGGCCCACAGGTCGACGGCGGCGATGGGCCTGAAGACGTTCGCGCCCGAGGTGGAGAGGGCGGCCGGGCCCTCGTACAGGTGCCCGCCGTCCTCCTTCTTGTCGACGATGTAGACGCGCCCGGTCTTCGGGTGGACGAGCAGCGACTCGGCGTCGCGCGGCCCGTCGGAGTACTTCACGACGTACTGCGTGGCCGTGACCGTCTGGTCCGTCAGCTTCTTCGGCTCGGGCAGCCGGTAGATCCACACGTAGGGCCACTTGCCGCCGAAGTTGTCGCCGATGTCACCGACGTAGATCTCGTTGTGCGGCCCGATGGAGACGGCCTCGACGTCACGCGGGGAGCCGATGCCGCGCAGGGTGATCCGGGCGACGGTCTTTCCGGTCGCGCTGTCCACGGCGTAGAGGTACGGCCCGTCGTCGCTGTCGTTGTGCGTCCAGTAGATGCCGGGGTGCAGCCGGGAGGCGGCGAGCCCGCTGGACTCGGTGATCCGCGGGTCCTTGAGGGTGAACCCCTGGTCGCCCGCTCCATCGGCGGTTCCGTCGGCGAAGGCGGCGGAGGCGGGCAGCGCGCAGGCACCGGCGAGCAGCACCCCGGTGAGGACGGCGAACGATCGACGCATGCCCCAAGCCTGCCACTCCCGCAGGGGGTTCAGGGCACATGGCCGACGGGGACCGGGGGACGTGGTCGGCCTCACAGCCACCACCGGCCCCATGTGTCACAGAGATCGTCCATCATGACCGGATGCTTAGGTTCATGCCCGTGGGCGACTCCATGACGATCGGGAGCGCGGGCGAACACACATGGCGTTACCGGCTGTGGCAGCACCTGCGCGCGACGTACGGCGGCCCGTTCACCTTCGTCGGCCCGCGCGAGACGCTGTACGACAAGCAGGCCGAGGCCCCGACGTCCCTCGCCTACGCCGAACCCCGCTTCCCCCGCGCCCACCTCGCGGGCTGGGGCGAGGGCTGGCAGCACATGGCCCCGCTGATCGGCGACGCGGTGCGCGCCCACCGCCCCGACGTCCTGCTGGTCTCCCTCGGCCTGATCGACCTGGGCTTCTACACGAACGCCGAGCAGACGGCGGTGAACGTACGGGCCTTCGTCGCGGGCGCCCGGGAGGCCGGCCCGCGCATCCGGATGGTGCTGCTGCCGGTCATCCCGAACGTCCGGGCCGAGTGGGACCCGCCCTTCGCCGAGCAGGTGGACCGGTTCAACGTGCTGCTCGCCAAGGCGGTCGCCGACCTGGACGAGCCGCGCTCGCCGCTCCTGCTGGCCTCGCCGCCCGAGGGGTACGACATCCACACCGACACCTACGACGGCACGCATCCCAACGCGCGCGGGGAGCACCTGATCGCGGAGGCTTTCGCGGGAGCGATGCGGGAGGCGTGGGGCGTCGGACAGATGTACGCGGCAGGAACAAGCTGACCGAAAACCGGCGTCTCCGGGGTGCGGTGCCTATCGTTGTACCGCGCGGCTGCACCCACCGTTGAGGCGGCCGGGGAGGAGCGCCACGATGACCGTCCTGGAAGACAGGATTGAGATCAAGATGGCCGACGCCA
Organism: Streptomyces sp. NPDC029138; assembly: GCF_055564375.1. Classification (NCBI taxonomy): domain Bacteria; kingdom Bacillati; phylum Actinomycetota; class Actinomycetes; order Kitasatosporales; family Streptomycetaceae; genus Streptomyces; species Streptomyces sp. NPDC029138. The sequence goes on along the minus strand of NZ_JBVHWM010000089.1, from coordinate 2,959 downwards.
ACACCAGGCGCTTGGACGAGTGGTTCGAGCGGCTTGAGCGGATGCCCGTCCCCGAGGGATACAAGGTCGAGGTCGTGGGGGGCAGTGTCTTCATGACGCCGCAGCGGGACATCCACTGGCAAACCATTCGCGAGATTCTCTGGGCGCTTGAAGATCGGTTCGGAAGGCGCGCGCTGGTGCTGTCGGACGTCCGCATCGACTTCCCCGGCCACCAAAACGGCTTCTGCCCCGATGTGGCCAAATTCCGCGAAGGGGCAACGAAGGACGACGAGGAGCGCTGGCGCTACGAAGACGTCGAGTTCGTCGCCGAGGTCATCTCGAAGGGGACAGCCCACAACGACTACGGGCCCAAGAAGACCGCATACGCCCGCGCCGAGGTCCCCGTGTATCTCATCGCCGACCCCTACCAGGGCAAGTGCCATGTGTACACCGAGCCGAAGAAGGGGGAGTACACCTGTGAACTGCGCGTCGGCTACGGGACAGACGTCGACATGACCACCACCCCCCTCCGCCTCACCATCAAAACCGACCAGTTCCCCCTCAACTAGCCCAGTCCCACACGTACAACGCCTCCCCCGAGTCCGCCGGCGTCACCCACCTGCCGTCGCCCAGGCCGGCCACGGGCGGCCGGATGCCGACCGGTACCGGGTAGCCGACCTCCACCGGTGTGCGCGCACCCGCCGTGTCGAGGAGCCAGTGCCGGCCCCGCCCCCACTCCTCGTCGCCCTCGACGGTCGAGCAGATCAGGGTCGTCTCGTCCAGGAAGCCGCCCGCCCAGTCCCAGTAGGGAAGCGCCTCGTCGTTGTCCGGCTCGGCCTCCGGGTGGCGGGGGACGGCCTTCTCGGCGTCCCATTCCAGGCCTTCCAGCACCGAGCCGCCGCTGTCGCGGACCGCCAGCGCGTCCTGGTCGTGGGTCACGGTCATCAGCCGCTCGCCCGAAGGACTCACGTCCAGCAGGGTCAGATCGCCCTCGACATACGTGACGGACAGCTCCGTGCCGTCCCAGCGGCCCCAGCGCAGCGGCGCCCCGTCCTGCCCCTCCCCGATGCTCAGCCCCATCTGCCCCGGATCCGCCGGGTGCGGCAGATGGAAGCTGCCCGCCGCCGCGGCCTCGGCGTCCGCCCGCGCGAGCACCCGCCCGTCCCGCGCGTCGAGCAGCAGCCACTCGTCCACGACGTCCGGGGCCGGCTCGCCCACCGCCAGCGGCCCGCGTATGTGCGCCCAGACGTACGCCCCGTCCACGGAGAACCCGGCCGAACCGCCGTCCGGGTGCCGGTGGTCGGCGCGGTCGCCGTACTCCTCGTACGACTGGTGCAGCTCGCGGCAGGCGCCGTACCAGCAGCCGTGCCGGACCTCCCAGCGCGTCGCCCCCGACGGCTCCACGGCCCGCACCGCGTGCACGCCCGCGAACACGGCCAGGCTCGCGTCCGGCGCCACCGCCCACGTCCCGCGCCGGCGCGGCCAGGGCGCGGGCACGCGCACCCGGTCCCCGGCCGGCGCGAAGGCGTCGTCCAGCGGCTGCACCACGAGCGCGTCGTCGCCGCGCTGGGCCAGCAGGCGGCGGCCCGGCATGCCGAGCAGTTCGGGGACGTCCGCCTCGGCGGACGGCAGGAGCACGGGGACGACGGTACGGAGCCGGGCACGGACGGACACGTGATCTCCAGGGGTGATACGGCTCCGGGCACCCTACGGCACGCCTCTGACACCGCATCGGCCCCGGCGAGCGGTTCACCGAGCCCACCCGGGCACGCGTCCCTGAAAGCCCTTGCCGCCAACCCCCCTTGCATAGAGCGCACTCGAAGTCGTTGGCTTGTGGACCATGGAGTACACGCAGCTCGGACGCACGGGACTCAAGGTCAGCCGACTCGTCCTCGGGACGATGAACTTCGGTCCGCAGACCGACGAAGCCGACAGCCACGCGATCATGGACGCGGCGCTGGACGCGGGCATCAACTTCTTCGACACCGCCAACGTGTACGGCTGGGGCGAGAACAAGGGCCGGACCGAGTCCATCATCGGAAACTGGTTCGCCAAGGGCGGCCGCCGGCGCGACAAGACCGTCATCGCCACCAAGGTGTACGGCAACATGGCCGCCGACGGCGAGACCGCCTGGCCCAACCACGACAAGCTCTCCGCGCTGAACATCCGGCGCGCGGTGGACGCCAGCCTTCAGCGGCTGAAGACGGACCACATCGACCTCTACCAGTTCCACCACATCGACCGGAACACCCCGTTCGATGAGATCTGGCAGGCGATCGACGTCCTCGTCCAGCAGGGCAAGATCCTCTACGCCGGCTCCAGCAACTTCCCCGGCTACAAGATCGCCCAGGCCAACGAGACCGCCGCCCGCCGCGGCGGCACCATCGGCCTGGTCAGCGAGCAGTGCCTGTACAACCTGGCCGAGCGCCGTGCCGAGATGGAGGTCATCCCGGCCGCGCAGGAGTACGGCCTCGGGGTCATCCCCTGGTCGCCGCTGCACGGCGGCCTGCTGGGCGGGGTCATCAAGAAGGAGGTCCAGGGCGGTCGCCGCGCCTCCGGCCGGGCCGCCGACACCCTCAGGGACCCGGCGGCCCGCGCCCAGATCCAGGCCTACGAGGACCTGCTCGACAAGCACGGCCTGGAGCCCGGCGAGGTGGCCCTGACCTGGCTGCTGACCCGCCCCGGTGTGACGGGCCCGATCGTCGGCCCGCGCACCGCCGAACAGCTGGAGTCGGCTCTCAGGGCGGTTGAGCTGGAGCTGAGCGAGGAGCTGCTGGCCGGCCTGGACGAGATCTTCCCGGGCCCGGGTCCGTCCCCGGAGGCGTTCGCCTGGTAAACGCCGGGAAGAGGCAGCGCCCCGAAGGGGCGGCGGGGCCGCCCCGAAGGGGCGGGGGGGGGGGGGGGGGGGGGGGGGGGCAGCGGGGGGGGGGGGGGGGGGGGGGGGGAGGCGGGAGGGGGGGGGGGGGGGAGCCCGCGAAGG
>NZ_JBVHWM010000088.1:0-35482 GCF_055564375.1 Streptomyces sp. NPDC029138 | reverse complement strand
CTTCCCCTGTGGCTTTTTGGGGGGGGGGCCACGGGGGGGGGAGGGGGGTGGGGGGCCCCAAGACCCAACCTGGGCCGCCAAAAGTCCTCTGCCGGGGGGGGGGGGGGGTGGGGGGCCCCCCCCCCCCCCCCCCCGCTTCGGGCTGCCCAGCCTGGAATACCGGTGTGCCGGTTTCGATTGGCCCCCTTGTACGAATCACAGGAGGGGGACGCTGGTGACCGACCTGAAGCTGTTCCGGCTGGGCGCCGGCGCGGCGTCCGGGTCGGGGTGGTGGCCGAGACCGCCTGCTTCCACAGCGTGTAGGCGACACCGTCGGCGCTGCGGTTCAGGCCGGTGGCGTTGATGTTGGCGGTGGTGTCGCAGGAGGAGTGGTAGCAGCGGTCGTACGCGGCACCCGCCGTGCCGCCCCACTTGGCCGCCTGCGCCGAGGTCTTGCGGGCGCTCGCGCCCATGGCGTAGCCGGAGGTCGGGATGGAGTAGGCCTCGAAGGAGTAGTCGTCGGAGCGGCCCGCGCCCTCCGTGTTCTCCTCGGGCCGGAGGTTCAGCGAGTCCCAGTACGCCTTCATCGGCGCGGCGGCGACGGAGTTGATGTGGTTGATGAAGTAACCGCCGTTGGGCGAGGCGACCATGTCGAAGTTGTAGTACGCCTTGATCGCCGAGCGCTGCGCGGAGGTCAGGGAACGGACGTAGAAGTCCGAGCCGTTGAGACCCTGCTCCTCGTCCGTCCACCAGCCGAAGCGGACGCGGGCCGCCATCGAGGGGCGGGTCTCGGCCAGTTTCAGCGCGACCTCCAGGAGGGTCGCGCTGCCGGAGCCGTTGTCGTTGATGCCGGGTCCGGCAAAGACGCCGTCGAGGTGTGAGCCGAACATGTACACCTTCGACGCGTCGCCGTAGGGCCACTCGGCGATCAGGTTGGGTCCGGCGCCGCGGGTGCAACCGGAGGTGCAGGACTGCTCGGTGACGGTGTAACCGGCCGCCTGGAGCTTGCCCTTCACATAGGCGACCGAGTCGCGGTAGCCCTGGCCGGTCGATCTGCGGTTGCCGCCGTTGCGGCTCGCTATGGCGCCCAGTTCGGTGAGGTGCGCCTGGACCCTGGTGACGTCGATGTCGGGCGCGGCCGCGGTCAGGGTGGGGGCCGGGGGGCGCGAGGAGGTCGCTCGGGCGTTCAGGGGCAGCGCGGCGAGGCCGGCGGCGGCCGTGACGAGCGCGAGGCCGGTCCGGGTGATTCTTCGTGGTGCTCGCACTGTGTCTCCTTGTGGGGTGAGGAAACGGACGGTGAGGGTCGGGCCTGGGGAGCCGTGCCGCCTCGCCCCTGATGGTCATGCGCATGCCAAGACCTGGTCAAGCCTCGGCTCACGAGATCGGCCGGATCAGGAGCCCGCGCCCGCCGCCGGGCGGATGTTCCCCGTGGGGCTACCGTGCGATAACCGCACACCCGTACGCTGCCGCCAATTCTGCTCCTACCAAGGGAAGTTGGCGCATGCGTGGATTGAGACGGCTGGCGGCGCTCGTGGGGGCCGCCGCTCTGTTGGTGGTGGTGCCGGGCAACGCCCAGGCGGCGTCGCCGAAGTTCTCCGAGACGACGGCCATCGGCACGCACAACGCGTACGACAAGGCCAAGTACACGTACTTCGCACAGGCGTTGGACTCCGGCGCGTCACTGCTGGAGCTGGACGTCTACGTCGACAGCATCAGCCACCGCTGGCGGGTCAGCCACAGCAACCCGCTGGGCAACGACAACAACTGCGAGGCGGCGAAGACCCCGAGCGAGCTGTACAGCAAGAGCCGTAACCAGGACCTCGGCAGCTGCCTGGACAACATGGCCGCCTGGAACCAGCTCCACCCCGACCACCCGCCGATCGTCGTCAAGGTCGAGATGAAGGTCGGCTTCAACGACAAGGCGGGCCTCGGACCGGACGAGTTCGACACGCTCGTCGCGCAGAAGCTGGGCAGCAGCGTCTACAAGCCGGCCGACCTGCTCGGCGGGACGTACAGCACGCTGGACGCCGCGGCGAAGGCCAACGCCTGGCCCGCCCGGGACTCCCTCAAGGGCAAGTTCCTCTTCGATCTGATCCCGGGCACGGTGGAGCAGTCCAACCCGTTCGACAGCTACTGGACGGACGAGGAGTACGGCGACCACCTGCGCGACCTCAAGGCGGCCGGCACCATCTCGGCGGCCCAGGCCTTCCCGGTCGTCCTCGGCGCCGCGAACGGCGATCCGCGCACCAGCCGCTACGACGCCTCGATCCGCCCCTGGTTCGTGTTCTTCGACGGTGACGCGGCCACGTACGTCAACGACGGCTACGACACCTCGTTCTACTCCGCGAACCACTACGTCCTGATCACCACGGACGCCCACAACGTCTCCCCGGCGATCTCCTCCACCAACCCGACGGACGCCGAAGTCGCCGCACGCCTGGACCTGTTGGCCAAGAACCATGCCAGCCTGATCACCTCGGACTGGTCGGCGAAGTCCGCGTCGGTGCTCAGTTCGGTGACCACCCGAAGCTGAGGTTCCGGACCGGCGCTCACGGGGGACAACCTTCACATGCTGCATGGCATCGACGTGAGCGCCTACCAGTCCTCCTCCTACGCGACGAACGGTCTCTCCTTCGTCTTCATCAAGGCGACGGAAGGCCGTTCGTACGTCAATCCCAGACTCGCGGCCCAGACCAAGCACGCGCGCGAAGCGGGCCTGGTCGTCGGCTTCTACCACTTCCTGTGGCCCGGCAACCTCACCGCCCAGGCCGAGTACTTCCTCAGTCACGCCCCGGACCGCCGCGGCGACCTCCTCGCCGTCGACTGGGAGACCACCGGCGACGGCACCCACGCGAGCAACGCGGAGAAGGACCGCTTCATCCGCAAACTGAAGGAGCTACGACCGGACAACCGGGTGGTGCTGTACACGAACCGGAACTACTGGCTGACCGTCGACACCACCTCCTACGCCGGGGACGGGCTGTGGATCGCCGACTACGTCACCGCGGGCAAGCCGCGCATCAAGGCCAAGTGGCGGTTCCACCAGTACACCAGCGAACCCCACGACAAGGACGTGGCGAACTTCGCCAGCAAGGACGCCCTGAAGGAGTGGGCCACAAGCGCGTGACGGGCTCGTGGTCCCCACTCAGCTCACCAGGTCAGCCCCGGAAGTCCGCCGGGCGTTCCGGGGAGGCCTCCGTGAGGGCCTTCCGTACGGCTTCCGTGCCCGCGCGCAGGCCGTAGACCGGGGTGCCGGGCTGCTGGCGCCAGGACTCGGCGATGGTGCCGGCGTCGACCGTGTCGAAGCCCAGTTCGTCGATCAGGTCGCGGACGATCCGCTTGGCCGCCTCGTCGTCACCGGCGACCGGGAGGGCCATGCGCGCGGGGTCGCCCGCGGGGCGGGGCCGGTCCAGGATGTCCTGGGCGTAGGTGCCGTTGAAGGCCTTGATCACCGGGTGGCCGAGGTGCTGCTCGGTCCAGCGGCTCTCGGTGAGGCCCTCGTCCTCGATGGCCGCGATCCGGCCGTCGCGCTGCTGCGGGTAGTAGTTGCCGGTGTCGATCACCGCGACGCCCTCGGCCGCGCCGTCCAGCAGGCCGGCGGGCAGGTCCGGGACCGCCTTGAGGGGCACGGTGACGACCACGACCTGGGCGCCCTTGGCCGCGTCCTCGGCCCGGACCGCCGTGGCGCCGGTCTCCTCGGCCAGGTCCCGGAGCGTCTCGGGGCCGCGCGAGTTGGCGACGGAGACGTCATGGCCGAGGGCGGTGAGCCGCCGGGTGAGGTTGCCGCCGATGTTCCCCGCGCCGATGATGCCGATCTTCATGGCTGACCCTCCGAGTGATTCATGCACGTGCATGGGAATGTCCTCCGGTCAACCTCGCTGAACCCTGGACTATTCCGCGTCATGCGGCGAATCGGTGACGACCGCCCGGTGCGGGTCTCCTGACGAAGGGGGGCCCGGCCCTCGGAGCGGGCCCCCCTGTCGCCGGCGGGTCACTTGCTCAGGTAGGCCCAGAACTCGTCGAACGACAGCACCTTGTCGCCGTTGAGGTCACGGGTCCTGATGACGGCCTCCGCGACCGTCTCGGTGACGTTCCAGTCACCCTGCTGCGCGAGGGCGGACTTGAACTCCGCTGCGGTGATGAATCCGTCACCGTCCGCGTCGATCCGCTGGAACTGCTTGCGTGCTTCCTCGATGTCCGCCACCGATCCGCCCCTTTTGGTCGTGTTTCTCATGCCGTGCTGGCGTACTGACGCTGGTCAGATTAACGGCCCGTACGAGCGCGGAGTGCGGCGACCACCCAGGCGAAGTCCTCGGCGTGCGGTGGCGCGGGCTGCCGGTTGACCACGGCGAGCAGTTCCCGGTAGCGGGCCACGCGCTCGTCGAAGCCGGCCGTCATGCGGTCCAGGACGTCGGCCCGGTCGGCGTCGCCGAACAGTTCGCTCAGCACCTCCTCCGCCTCGGGCCCGGTGGGGTCGACGCCGCGCTCGCGGACCGGCGCAAACAGTTCCACGAGCCGCTTGGCGAACCACAGCGACCGCCCGCGCGGCTCGCCGGGCCGCCGGTCGGCCGCGTTGAACTCGACGGCCCGGCGCATCTGCGCCCGGAACGCCGGGTCCTGGAGCATCTCGGCCAGTTCCACCCAGGCGTCGGCCTCCTCGGGCGTGGGGTCCTCCGCCAGGTGGACGGCGGTGCGCCGCATCCGTTCCTGGATGTCCGGGTCCACGGCGTCGAGCCCGTGCAGCGTCTCCGCGACGAACTCCTCCATGATCCGCTGCCGTTCGGCGGCGGACAGTCGCGCCAGCTTGTTCACGAGTGTCATCTCCTCTGCGGTCGAACCGCGTGGCGCCACGGTCGACAGCACCGCACGGGTCACCCGGAGCTGGGTCCCCCCGGTCGAGCGAAGTCGAGACTGGGGGAGGATCTGCGCGTCGAGCGCCGCCACGTGCGTGGCCGCGACCTGGGCCACGGTCCGCTCGCCGGCCAGCACCCCGCGCACGTCCGCCAGGCCGAGGCCCAGTTCGCGCAGGGTGCGGACCAGCTCCAGGCGGGCGACGCCGCCGGCGTCGTAGAGCCGGTAGCCGCCGGGCGACCGGGTCACCGGGGTGAGCACGCCCGCGTCGGACCAGTAGCGGATGGTGCGCACGCTCAGTCCGGTGGCGCGGGCCAGCTCGCCGATGGTGAGAAGTCCGGTGCCGTCTTCGATCATGTCTGCGAGTCTGGGCCTTCCAGTGGTGGAGACTCAAGGAGCGGGCCTTGGAGACCTTGCGGGACATTCTCGACGCGGTGGCGGCCGGCGGCTTCCCGCCGGCGGACGGCGGTACGACGGTCGTGCCGCAGCCCTCGCCACGGGACGCCGGGGTGCTGTCGTTCACCGCGCACTCGGTGGTCTTCACCGACGAGGACCCGGAGTGGGTGCGCGAGACGCTGCGCGGCCTGGACTGCGATCCGCTGGCGGCCACGATGAACCCGCGCTTCCTGACCGCCCTCCTGGACCGGACCGGACGCCGGGCCGAGACCATCGACGCGGTGCTGGTGGGCGCCCCGCTGCCGGGTGAACCCCCGCTCGCGCTGACGGAGATCGAGGACGCCGGCCACCCCCGGATCCGGTACGCCCACGGGCGCCGGGACGAGGTTCGGGCATGGGTGGCCGACGGCGGGGTGCTGGTCATGGGGCGCGGGGTCGCCGGGCGGCTGGAGGTGTCGGTCGAGGTGGCCGAGGGCGCCCGGCGCCGGGGGCTCGGGCGGCTGCTGGTGACCGCCGCCCGGCAGTTGGCCACGGAGCCGCTGTGGGCGCAGGTCGCCCCGGGCAACGCCCGCAGCCTGCGGGCGTTCCAGGCCGCCGGGTACCGTCCGGTGGGCGCGGAACTGCTGCTTCAGCGGAAGATGCCGGTGTGCCCCAGTGAGTAGCGGCCCGGCTGGGGGTAGACGGCGAGGCCGTGCGGGCCGCTGCCGACCTTGACGCGGGCCACCTCGGCGCCGGTGCGGGTGTCGATGGCGTACACCTCGGAGTCGTAGCGGCCGGACAGCCACAGGATCTTGCCGTCGGCGGAGACCCCGCCCATGTCGGGGCTGCCGCCACCGGGCAGGCGCCACTTCTTGGTGAGCCGGTTCCGGGTGAAGTCGAAGATGGAGATGGTGCCCTCGCCCCGGTTGGAGACGTACATCTCGCGGGAGTCTCGGCTGACGTAGAGGCCGTGGGTGCCCTTGCCGGTGGCGAGGAACCGGGGCCGGGTGAACCGGTCGCCGTCGAGAATCCACAGGCCGCCCGCCATCATGTCGGCGATGTAGAAGAGCTTGCCGTCCGGGGAGATCTTGACGTCCTGCGGCATGGCGCCGTGGAACGGCAGCTTCTCCTGGGCGACGACCTTCATCCGCGCCGTGTCGACCTTGAGGATCTCGCCGCTGAACTCGCAGGAGACGATGAAGTAGCGGCCGTCGATGGAGAAGTCGGCGTGGTTGACGCCGTAGCAGCTGACCGGGAGCGCCTTGACGACCTTCATGGTGTGCGCGTCGCGGAAGACCAGTTGGCGGTCCATGGAGGCCATGACGACGGCGTACTTGCCGTCGGGCGTGAAGTACAGGTTGTACGGGTCGTGCACGGCGACCGGCTCGCCGGCCCGGCCGGTCCGCGGGTCGATCGGCGTGAGGCTGTTGCCGAGGTCGTTGTTGACCCACAGGGTCTTCAGGTCCCAGGACGGCACGACGTGCTGGGGCTGGCGGCCGACCGGGATGGTCTCGACGACGTGGTAGGTCGCGGGGTCGATGACGGTCACGGTGTCGGAGTTGGTGTTGGGGACGTACACCCGGGAGGGGAAGTCCTTGACCACGGGCGAGAGCCGGTTCGGCCGGTCGGCGGCGTAGAGGTCGGCCGGGTCGTCCACGGGCGGCATCCCCGGCAACACGTTCACCAGCGGCTTCTTCACCCGTGGCTGGACCGGCGCCGTGCTGCCGACGGTCTCGCCCGCGTGGTCGCGGGACCCGCCGCCGCACGCGGAGAGCAGCGTCAGGGCGGTGACGGCGGCACCGGCGGCCAGCAGGCGGGCGGCTTTCGTGGTTCGCATCAGCTCAGCAGCTCCGTGGTGGTGACCGCGCGCAGTCCGCGGCGGCCGAGTTCGGTCAGGACGTCGGGCAGGGCGGCGACCGTGTCGGGGTATCCGAAGTGCAGGCTCACCACCGACCCGTTGCGGACGCCGGCGAGGACCTCGCGGGTGACGGCGGCGGCGCCGGGGCGGGTGTAGTCGAGCGAGTCGACGTCGTACGACAGCACGTGCGGGTAGCCGGCGGCGCGGGCCAGCCGGGCCACGAGCGGGGAGGCGGCCGGGGCGCGGGAGGGACGGAACCAGGTGCCGATGGAGCCGGTGAGCCGCTTGAGCCGCGCGGCGCAGTCGGCGATCTCCCGGCGGGCCTCCGCCTCGGGCAGCGTGTTGATGCCGATGTGCCGCTGGGTGTGGTTGCCGAGGTCGTGGCCGCCGTCGAGGATGCGGCGGGCGAGGTCCGGGTGCTCGTCCAGCCAGGTCCCGACGGCGAGCACGGTGAGCCGGGCACCGCGCTGCTCGGCGGTGTCGAGCAGGGCGCGGGCGAGGGCGGGGTCGCCCTGGCCGTGGAAGGTGAGGGCCACCTGGGGGCGGGTGCGGGGGCCGTGGGTGATCTGGGCGGGGTGGCCGCGGTAGGCGCGGGGTCCCGCCGGGGGTTTGGCCGTAGGCGGCATGGGGGCGGCGGCCGAGGCGGAGGGCCGGGTGGCATGTTCGGTGCCGCATCCGGCGAGCGCACCGGCGGCAACGAGCCCGGCGCCGGTACGCAGCACATCACGGCGGTGGGTGGGGGTCACCCGCACCATTTAAGGGGTGATTGGCGATAAATGGGGCGATTGGTGCCGTGCGTCGAGTGCGGTTCGTCGTGGCTGGTCGCGCAGTTCCCCGCGCCCCCTCGGGGCGCTTCTAGCGGTCAGCGACCCGCATCTCGAACCACGTCGTCTTGCCCCTCGGCAGCAGGTCGACGCCCCAGCGGTCGGCGAGCTTGTCCACGAGGAACAGTCCGCGTCCGCTGACGTCCAGTTCCTGCACCGGCATCAGGCAGGGCAGCCCGCGCGAGGGGTCGCGGACCTCGACCCGGATCCAGCCGGGGCGGCGGCGCATCCGCAGACCGAAGACGCGGGCGCCGGTGTGCCGTACGGCGTTGCCGACGAGTTCCGACACGAGCAGGACGGCGTCCTCGCTCAGCTTGGGGGTGAGCCGCCAGGTGCGCAGGACGACGACCTGGGCGAGCCGGCGGGCGGTGGCCGCGGATTCCGGGCGGGACGGCAGCGGGACCTCCGCCTCCGTCGGGTTGCCGAACAGTTCGAGTGCCTTGAGCCCCTGTTCGTCCTCGACCGCGGGTGACCAGCGTGCCGCGGCCGCACGGCTGTCTCCCCGCGGCTGTTCGATGCCCTCCAGCCCCGCCATGCCCCCATGATGGCCGTCCTGAGCCGTCTTGGGGGCCGTTCCGGCGGAATACGCCCCCCGCACGCCCCCGCTCCGCACCCGCCGATCGGCATATGCCATCGGCATGTCGATGTCCGACACAGCCCGGTTGACCTGCGGCGACGGCTCACTTTCGGGCAATCGACGGACTCCCTCGACAAGGCAGGCTTAAGGTTGAGTTAAGGCTCCCATAAACTGCCCGATCGAGGGACCCGAATGAGACGACGCGTCAATTGCGAGGCGGAACACCGGAGTCGGCGGGAGGCTCACGCGGTCGACGGTCAGACGAACTTGGCCTTGCCCGGCCCCTCCTCCACGAAGCTGCGCATGCCGCGCTCGCGGTCCTCGGTGGCGAACAGACCCGCGAACCAGTTCCGTTCGACGGCGAGCCCGGTGTCGATGTCGGCCTCCAGACCGGTGTCGACGGACTCCTTCGCGGCGCGCAGCGCGATGGCCGGGCCCTGCGCGAGCCGCGCGGCCCAGGCATGCGCCTGCTCGTACACCTCGGCGGCCGGGACGACCCGGTCCACCAGGCCGATCGCGAGGGCCTCGTCGGCCTTGACCTGACGGCCCGTGAAGATCAGGTCCTTCGCCTTGGAGGGGCCGATCAGCCGGGGCAGCCGCTGGGTGCCGCCGGCGCCCGGGATCAGGCCGAGCAGGATCTCGGGCTGGCCGAGCTTGGCGTTGTCGGCGGCGATGCGGTAGTCGGCGCACAGGGCCAGCTCGCAACCGCCCCCGAGCGCGTAGCCGGTGATGGCCGCGACGACGGGCTTGGGGATGCGGGCAACGGCGGTGAAGGAGTCCTGGAGGGCGCGGGAGCGGCGGACCATCGCCGCGTGGTCCATGTTCTGCATCTCCTTGATGTCCGCGCCCGCCGCGAACACCCGCTCGCCGCCGTAGATGACCACGGCGCGCACGTCGTCGCGGTCCGTGGCCTCCTCGGCCAGCTCCTTCAGCCGGTCCTGGGTGGCGATGTCCAGCGCGTTCATCGGCGGCCGGTCCAGCCGCAGGGTGCCGACGCCTTCGGCGACTTCGAGAGAGACGGTCATGGGGGTCAGGTTAACGGCCACTAACGACAATGGGCCCGGTGCCGTAGGTCACAGCACCGGGCCCTTACGTCAGACGGGGCTCACTTCTTCCACTCGGCCCACGACATGTTCCACCCGTTCAGCCCGTTGTCGGGGGCCACCGTGCGGTCGTGGGAGTTCTTGACGACCACCACGTCGCCGATCATCGAGTGGTTGAAGAACCAGGCCGCCGGGACGGAGCTGTCGTAGCCGCCGCGCACGTCGCGCAGGCCGACGCAGCCGTGGCTGGCGTTGTAGTTGCCGAAGGCGCCGCCGCCCCAGTAGTTGCCGTGGATGAAGGTGCCGGAGGTGGTGAGGCGGATGGCGTGCGGGACGTCCTTGATGTCGTACTCGCCGCCGTATCCGACGGTCTCGCCGTTCATGCGGGTGACGGTGAGCTTCTCGCTCATGACCATCTGGCCGTTCCAGGTGTCGTAGCCGGGCTTGCCGGTGGTGACCGGGATGGTCTTGATGACCTTGCCGTCCTGGGTGACCTTCATCGTGTGCTTCTTGGCGTCCACGACGGAGACCTGGTTGCGGCCGATGGTGAACGTGACGGTCTTGCGCTGCTTGCCGTAGACGCCGTCGCGGCCCTCGACGCCGTCCAGGTCGAGGTCGACGGTGACCTTGGTGCCTTCCTTCCAGTACTTCTCGGGGCGGAAGTCCAGGCGGTCGTTGCCGAACCAGTGGCCCTCGACGTCGACGGCCGGCTCGGTCCTGACGCGGATGGCCTTCTCGACCGCGTCCGGGCTGGTGATGCCCCGGGTGAAACGTATGGAGAACGGCATGCCGACGCCGACCGTGGAGCCGTCCTCGGGGGTGAAGTGGCCGACGAAGGTGTTCTTCGGGGTCAGCGTGGTGAAGGTGGAGTCCTCGGCGGCCTCGCGGCCCTCGGAGTCCTTGGCGACCGCGTGCACCGTGTACTTGGTGCCGGCGGCCAGATGGGTCGACGGCGTCCAGGAGGCGCCGCCGCCGGATATCGCGCCCTCGACCTTCGTGCCCTTGGCGTCCTTGACGGTGACCTCGGTCAGCTTCCCCTGGGCGACGCTGACCTTGAGCGCCCCGCTGGTGTCGACGCCGGTGGCACCGGACTTGGGCGCGATGCTGACCGCCGCCGTGGACTGCTCGCCCTTCTGGCTGCCGGCGACCTTGCCCTTGCCGTCCCCGGAACCGGAACCGGAGTCGTCGCCCCCGCCGCACGCGGTGAGCGACAGCACCAGGGCACCGGCTATGAGTGCCAGTCCCCCACGGCCTCGCCGCCCCCGAGCCGACGCCCCCGCCTTAGGCCGCGTATTCACGTTGTTCTCCCCTCCAGCGGGCCAGGTCAGGCCCGCTCCCCACCACATTGTGCGCGCATATTAACTGCCAGGTTTTGAGCTGGGCGTCAGGCGAATGTCACCGTTCCGTCGCAACTTCCGCCCAGCACCCGTACCGCGCGCCCCGCCCCCTCACCTGGTTACTTCACCGCGCTGCCCGCTTTCCATTCCTTCCAGCCCATGTTCCACCCGCCGAGGCCGTTGTCCGGAGCGACGGTCTTGTCCTTGCTGTTGACCACTTCGATGACGTCTCCGACGAGGCTGCGGTCGAAGAACCAGCCCGCCGGGGTGTCCGAACCGCCGCCCTTGACGTCCATGAGGCCCACGCAGCCGTGGCTGACGTTGACCTGGCCGGGGGCGTCCGGCGCCCAGTAGTTGCCGTGCAGGAAGGTGCCGGAGTCGGTGAGCTTCATGGCGTGCGGGACGTCGGGGATGTCGTACTCGGCGCCCAGGCCGACCGTCTGGCTGTTCATGCGGGTGACCTCCAGCATGTCCATCACCACCATCTTCCCGTTGTACGTCGGGTGCTTGGGGGCGCCCGCGGTGATGGGGACGGTGGCGAGGAGCTGTCCGTCGCGCCGGACGTCCATGGTGTGCTCGGCCGCGTCGACCACGGAGATCTGGCTGCGGCCGACGGTGAAGGAGAACGTCTTGTCCTGGAGGCCGTACATCCCGCGGGCGCCCTGGACGTCCCGCAGGTTCAGGTCGACGGTGACCTCGGTGCCCGGCTTCCAGTAGCGCTCGGGGCGGAAGTCCAGGCGGCCCTTGCCGAACCAGTGCGGGCGGATCTCGACCGGGGGCCGCGCGCTGACCCGGACCGCGCGTTCGACGGCGGCACGGTCGGTGATCTCCTGGCTGAAGGAGAGCGAGACGATCATGCCGGTGCCGACGGTGGCGCGGTTCTCCGGGCTGACGTAGGCGATGAACCGCTGGTCGGGGACGTAGGTGGTGAAGGTGGTGTGCCGGGCGGAGCGGCGGCCGTGGGAGTCCAGCGCGACCGCGTCGACGGTGTACCGGGCGGCCAGCGCCAGGTGCTCCTCGTCGGGCCGCCAGGTCAGCCCGTCCTCGCTGATGTGCCCCGGGACCGGTGTCTCCTGCGCGTCCTGCGACTTGACCACCGTCACCTTCTCCAGGCGCCCGCCGGGCACCCGTACCTGTAGCCGGTCGTCCGGCCGTACGGCCCTGCTGCCGTCGTCGGGGGTCACCCGGATGACGTCCTCGGGGGCCGGGGGCTTGCCGAGCGCCCCGCCCATGCCCAGCGGGCCCGAGCCGTCCGTGGAGCAGCCCGCGAGCAGCCCCGTCCATGTCAGTACGGCGGCCAGCGCGGCCCCCGCGCGCCGTGCGCGTCCAGTTGCGTGCCTCACGTGAGACCCAACGACCGGGCCCGCCCCGGGGAAACGTGAGTGCGAGCCACGCGCTGGGCAGAACAGAGGGAAGGACGACACGTCGGGGGGCCTCCCCGCAGGAGGCCCCCGGCCCGCGTCGGAGCCGTCGGGGCGCGGTCGTACCGGGTGGCCGGGGTGCCAGGACGCTCCCCCGGCCACCCGGCACGGCCGATCGCGCCCCTCGGGCGAGCCACTGGGAAGAGGGGCGACAGTGACGAGCGCAGCCGAGCAGCGGGCGCCGGCCGGGGGGCCGGCCGCCGGGAGCGGGCAACCGGCGGCGGCGAACGGCGCCCGGCGGGCCGTACCGCCGGTCCCGGCCGTGTGGCCGGGTGCGCCGACCCCGCTGGGGGCCCGGTTCCGGGTCGGCCCGGACGGGGTGGCGGGCACCAACTTCGCGCTGTGGGCGGCCGGTGCGGAGGCGGTCCGGGTGTGCCTCTTCGACGAGGGCGGCCGGGAGACGCAGATACCGCTGACCGAACTGACGCACGAGATCTGGCACGGCTTCGTGCCCGGCGTGATGCCCGGTCAGCGCTACGGCTACCGGGTGGACGGCCGCTGGGACCCGTGGACCGGCGCCCGCTGGAACCCGGCCAAGCTGCTGCTCGACCCGTACGCGCGCGCGGTGGACGGCGAGTACGCCTCTTTCGGGCTGTCACCGGAGGTGTACGGGCACGTGCGGGACTGGCCGGACCAGTCGGTCGCCGACACCGTGCGCGACGAGCGGGACTCGGCGCCGTACGTCCCGAAGGGCGTCGTCGTCCACGATGACGACGACTGGTCCGACGACCGGCGCCCCAAGACGCCGTGGGCCGACTCGGTGATCTACGAACTGCATGTGCGGGGCTTCACCAAGCTGCACCCCGGCATCCCGGAGGAACTGCGCGGCACCTACGCGGGGCTGGCGCATCCGGCCGCGATCGAACACCTCGTCGAACTGGGCGTCACGGCCGTCGAGCTGCTGCCCGTGCACCAGTTCGCGCACGAGGACCACCTGCTGCGCCGGGGCCTGCGGAACTACTGGGGCTACAACTCCATCGGCTACTTCGCCCCGCACGCGGCCTACGCGGCCTCCGGTACGACGGGACAGCAGGTCGGCGAGTTCAAGCGGATGGTGCGCGCGCTGCACGCGGCCGGCATCGAGGTCATCCTCGACGTGGTCTACAACCACACCGCGGAGGCGGGCGAGCTGGGCCCCACGCTGTCCCTGAAGGGCATCGACAACCGTGGCTACTACCGGCTCCAGGACGACGCCCGCCGGTACGCCGACTACACCGGCTGCGGCAACACCCTGCACGTGGTCCGGCCCCAGGTGCTGCGGCTGATCACCGACTCGCTGCGCTACTGGGTGACCGAGATGGGCGTGGACGGCTTCCGCTTCGACCTCGCGGCGGCGCTGGCCCGCTCGATGCACGACGTCGACATGCTCTCCCCGTTCCTGGCGGTCATCGCCCAGGACCCGGTGCTGCGCCGGGTGAAGCTGATCGCCGAGCCGTGGGACATCGGCTCCGGCGGCTACCAGGTGGGCGCCTTCCCGCCCCTGTGGACCGAGTGGAACGACCGGTACCGCAACGCCGTCCGGGACTTCTGGCGGCACGCCCTGCCCGACGTGCGCGAGATGGGCTACCGCCTCTCCGGCTCCAGCGACCTGTACGCCTGGGGAGGCCGGCGCCCCTACGCCTCCGTCAACTTCGTCACCGCGCACGACGGCTTCACCCTGCGCGACCTGGTGTCGTACGAGACCAAGCACAACGAGGCCAACGGTGAGAACAACCGCGACGGCACGCACGACAACCGCTCCTGGAACTGCGGCGCGGAGGGCGAGACCGACGACGAGGGCGTACGGGCCCTGCGCCGCAGGCAGCTGCGGAACCTGCTGACGACCCTGCTGCTGTCCACCGGTGTGCCCATGCTGGTCGCCGGCGACGAACTCGGCCGTACCCAGCGCGGCAACAACAACGCCTACTGCCAGGACAACGAGATCAGCTGGCTGGACTGGTCGCTGCTTCAGGAGCCCGGCTGGCGGGCCCTGTTCGACCTGACCTCCCGGCTGATCGCGCTGCGCCACCGGCATCCGGTGCTGCGCCGCCGTGCCTTCTTCTCCGGCCGCCCCCAGACCGCGGACGGGTTGCGCGACCTGGCGTGGTTCACCGCGCGGGGCGCGGAGATGACCGAGGACGACTGGTACGCGCCCGCCGCCACGCTCGGCATGTACCTGTCCGGGCGCGACATCCCGGGCCGCGACGAGCGGGGCGCGCCGGTGGTGGACGACAGCTTCCTCGCCGTGCTGCACGCGGGCGACCGGCCGACCGGCTTCGTGCTGCCCGGGCCGCCGTGGGCGGAGCGGTACGAGGTGGTCGTGGACACCTCGGTGGAGGAGCAGGACCAGGCGCCGGGTACGGTCCACCGGGCGGGGACGGAGATCACGGTCCCGGCGCGGGCGGTGCTGCTGTTGCGGGTCGCCTGAGCCGTCGCGGGACCCGTGTGACACCTGCGCGGGACCTGTGTGACACCTGTGCGTGACGCGGATCACGCTCGCAGAGTGCAGCGCCGGCGGGGGTCCAGTGCCTTTCCCCTGGTGGAGGACGAGCCGGCGAGAACGGGGACCGTGGGGATGGAGCAGGCCAGGGCCGGTGAGTACGACGCGTTCGTGGCGGCCCGCTGGTCGGTGTTGTTCCACCTCGCCCGTCTGCTCACCGGCGGGGACCGGCACCGCGCCGAGGACCTGTTGCAGGAGTCCTTGGTCAAGCTGTGGTTCGTCTGGCCGAAGGTCGCCGACGAGGCGCCGGAGGCCTATGTGCGCAAGGTGCTGGCGCGGGCCGCGGCCCGGTCGGCCCGGCGGCGCTGGTGGGGCGAACGGCCCGTGGAGGAGCTGCCCGAGGTGGCGGCGGCCGGCGACATGTCGGCGACCGTGGCCGAGCGGTCCCGGCTGGAGGCGGCGCTCGGCCGGCTGACGCCGCAGCAGCGGGCCGCCGTGGTCCTGCGCTACTACCAGGACCTGCCCGACCGGCAGGTCGCGGAGGCCCTGGGCTGCCCGGTGGGCACGGCCCGGTCCCATGCCGCACGCGGGGTGGCCCGGCTCCGCCGGCTGCTGGCCGACGTCATCGAGCCGGTGGGGTGAGGGAGAACCCATGGAGCGCAGGGATCACACGGATCACAGGGAAGACCGCATGTCTCCGCCGGACGCCATGGACCGCTTCGAGCGGGAGCTGGCGCAGCTCATGCACCGGGTCCAGCAGCCGGTGTCCTTCGAGGCCCGGCACCGGGAGGCGCTGCGCGCCGGCGTGCGCGCCCGGCGCCGGGTGCGCACGGCGCGCCGGGCCGCCGGTTCCGTCCTGGCCGTGGCCGGGCTCGGCCTGGGCCTGTTCCTGTGGCCGCACGGCCACACCGACGACCGGCCCACCGCCCCGCACCCCCGGCCCGCGCTGAGCCCGGCGCCCACGCCGAGCACCTCGCCGTCGCAGTCGCCGTCCCGGACGCCGAGTCCGCCGCCGTCCTCGTCGTCCACGACGACGTCGACGCCGACGGGCCTGCCGACACCGGACGACACCGCGACCGCCTCCGCCCCGCCCACCGACCCGGGGAGTTCGGCGACCGCCACGCACGTGCCGCCGACGGCCACGGCCACCTCCCGGGACGACAGGACCACGCCACCGCCCACCGCACCGGTGAGCGCGCCGGCCGAACCGTCGGACGACCCGTCGTCGTCGGTCAGCCCGAGCGGCTGACCACCGCCCCTCCGACTCCCGCCCGCGCACGCCCTCCGCGTGCCCCGCACACCAGAACCAACGGGGACTCACGTGACATACATCCGACCGAGCCGACCGGTCCGACCGGCCCGACCGAGCGGGCCACCGGCCGCGGCACCCCGGCGCACCCCCGTGCCGACGCCCCACGAGGACCCCGTCCTGGACGTGACCGTGCCGGTGTTCAACGAGGAGAAGGACCTGGAGCCCAACGTCCGGCGGCTGCACACGCATCTGCGGGAGACCTTCCCCTACCCGTTCCGGATCACCATCGCCGACAACGCGAGCACCGACCGCACCCCGGCCATCGCCGCCCGGCTCGCCGGCGAACTCCCGGAGGTGACCTCGCTGCGACTGCCCGAGAAGGGCCGCGGCCGGGCGCTGCGGGCCGCCTGGTCCGGTTCCCGGGCGCCCGTACTGGCGTATCTCGACGTGGACCTGTCCACCGGGCTCACCGCGCTGCTGCCGCTGGTGGCCCCGCTGATCTCGGGCCACTCCGACCTGGCCATCGGCACCCGGCTGGCGCCCGGCGCGCGAGTGGTGCGCGGGACCAAGCGCGAGGTCATATCCCGCTGCTACAACGCCCTGCTGCGCTGCACGCTCGCCGTCGGCTTCTCCGACGCGCAGTGCGGGTTCAAGGCGGTCCGGCGGGAGACCGCCGAGCGGCTGCTGCCGCTGGTGCGGGACGGGGAGTGGTTCTTCGACACCGAGCTGCTGGTGCTCGCCGAGCGGGCCGGCCTCAGGATTCACGAGGTGCCGGTGGACTGGGTGGACGACCCGGACAGCAGCGTCGACATCCTCGCCACCGCCCTGGCCGACCTGCGCGGGATCGTCCGGATGCGGCGCGCTCTGGGCCGCCGCCGGACGGGGCCGGTGGTCCGGTGACCGCGACCCTGTCCGGCATAGGCACCCCGGCCAGCGAGGCCGCGCCCGTCTCCCGGCCGCGGGCCGCCGCCCGCCGCCACGGACCGGTCCTCGCCCTGTTCGGCACGCTGAAGCTGGCCGGTTTCTGCTCGTTCATGTATCTGCTGTCCTCCGCCGGGGACTACCGCACCAAGCACCCCCGGTTCGGCGGCGGCGCGCACGCCTGGGACGTGCTGGCCACCTGGGACGGCTGGTGGTACCAGCAGATCGCGCTGCACGGCTACGACCCGAAGCTCGTCCCGGTCCCGGGCGCCACCGGCCTGATCACGCTGGAGGGCAACTCGGCGGCGTTCTTCCCGCTCTACCCTGCCCTGATGCGGCTGACCTCGGCCGTCACCGGGCTCGGCTCCTACGGCGCCGGGCTGCTGGTCTCGATCGTCGCCTCCTTCGCCGCCGCCCTCGGCGTCTACGCCGTCGCGGAGCGGTTCGGCGGCCGGCGGGCCGGGCTCGCGGCGGCCGGGCTGTGGGCGGTGTGGCCGGGCTCGGGCGTGGAGTGGGCGGTCTACTCCGACTCCCTCTACGTGGCCCTGGCCGCCTGGGCCTGTCACGCCGTCCTCACCCGCCGCTGGCTCACCGCCGGGGTGCTCACCTTCGCGGCCGGTCTCAACCGGCCCACGGCCGCCGCGCTGATCGCCGCGCTCGGCGTGGCCGCGCTGCTCTCCCTGCGCCGCCGGGAGGACGGCGCCCTGCGCCCGCTGCTGGCCATGGCCCTGGCCCCGCTGGGACTGCTCGGCTATCTGCTCTGGGTCGGCAACCGCATGGGCGACCTGGGCGGCTACTTCAAGCTCCAGTCGGGCGCGTGGGCGCACAGCTTCGACTACGGCGAGCAGACCCTGGACGTGCTGACGTCCGTGCCCGTGGGCAAGTTCGACTATCTCTTCGCGTACCCCTTCGCGGACGTCATCTCCGTCGGCGTCATCCTGCTCGCCTGCGCGCTGCTGCCGCTGCTGCTGCGGCTGCGCCCGCCGGCGGTGCTGGTCGTGTACACCGTGCTCACGCTGGCCCTGGTGCTCGGCAGCCAGCAGATCGTCGCCAACATCTCGCGCTATCTGCTGCCCTGCTTCCCGCTGTTCCTGCCGCTCGCGGTCGCCATGCGCCGGCTGAGCCTGCCCGTGCAGTGCACGCTGCTGGGCATCGCGGCCCTGGCCTCCGGCTCGTACGCCGGGTACGCGCTCTTCGAACTGGGGGTGCCGTGATCCCGCCTGCCGGGGGACACCTTGCCGGCTCGTAGCCCGGACGATCAGGCCAGGCTGTCCCGCCAGGCCTTGTGGAGGTCCGCGAACCGGCCGGTGCCCGCGGTGAGTTCGTCCGGGCGGCCGTCCTCGACGATCCTGCCGTGTTCCATCACCAGCACCCGGTCCGCGATCTCCACCGTGGACAGCCGGTGTGCGATCACCACGGCGGTACGGCCCCGCAGCACCGTCGCCATCGCCCGCTGCACCGCCCGCTCCCCCGGGATGTCCAGCGAACTGGTCGCCTCGTCCAGGATCAGCACGGCCGGGTCGGCGAGCAACGCGCGTGCGAAGGCGACCAGTTGGCGCTGCCCGGCGGAGATGCGACCGCCCCGCTTGCGGACGTCGGTGTCGTAGCCGTCGGGCAGGGCGCTGATGAACTCGTGTGCGCCGATCGCCTTCGCGGCCCGCTCGATCTCCTCCCGGCCGGCGTCGGGCCGGCCGATCGCGATGTTGTCGGCGACCGTGCCGGAGAACAGGAACGCCTCCTGCGTCACCATGACCACCCCGCGCCGCAGTTCGGGCATCGCCAGCTCGCGCAGGTCCACGCCGTCCAGGAGCACGCGCCCGGCGGAGGGGTCGTAGAACCGGGCGAGCAGCTTGGCCAGGGTCGACTTTCCCGCGCCGGTGGAGCCGACGACCGCGACCGTCTGCCCGGCGGGCAGGGTGAGATCGAAGCGGGGCAGCACCTCGCCACCGGTGCGATAGCCGAACCGGACCCCGTCGAAGACGACCTCGCGCCCGGGGAGATCGCCCTTCAGCGGCGGCAGTTCGCGCGGGTGCTCGGGCTCCGGCACGGACGGCGTCTGCGCCAGCAGTCCGGCGATCTTCTCCAGGGAGGCGGCGGCCGACTGGTAGGAGTTCAGGAACATGCCGAGCCGGTCGATGGGGTCGTACAGCCGGCGCAGGTACAGCACCGCCGCCGCCAGCACGCCCAGCTCCAGCGAGCCGGACGCCACCCGGGAGGCGCCCCAGAGCACGATCCCTGCGACCGCCGTGTTGGCCACCAGCCGGGAGCCGACCACATAGCGGGCCATCTCCAGCAGCGAGTCGCCGTTCGTGCGCTCGTGCCGCGCGTTCAGCACCGCGAACTCGGCGTCGTTCGCGGCCTCCCGGCGGAAGGCGCGCACCGGCCGGATGCCGTTCATCGTCTCCACGAACTTCACGATCACCGCCGCGATCGCCGTGGACCGCGCCCCGTACACCCGCGCCGCGCGCCGCCGGTAGAGCCGGACGAGCAGATACAGCGGCAGGAAGGAGGCCACCGCGACCGCGCCGAGACCGAGGTCGAGCCAGAGCAGCATCGCCGAGATGTAGACGAACGACAGGATGACGGTCACCAGCTCCTGGAGTCCCTCGTCCAGGAGTTCGCGCAGCGACTCGACGTCCGTGGTGGACCGGGAGATCAGCCGGCCCGAGGTGTACCGCTCGTGGAAGTCGACGCTCAGCGCCTGCGCGTGCCGGAAGATCCGCCCGCGCAGGTCCAGCAGCACGTCCTGGCTGACGCGGGCGGAGGTCTCGATGAACGCGAACTGGAGCACACCGGAGGCGAGGGCGCACAGCAGATAGCCCGCGGCGACCGCGAGCAGCGGCCCGTGCCGGTCGTCCCGGAACGCCGGTACGGCCGTGTCGATGGCGTACGCCACCAGCAGCGGGCCCGCCTGCACCGCCGCCTGCTGGAGCAGCAGCAGGAGCGTGGTGAGCGTGACCCGGGCCTTCATGGGCGCGAGCAGCGAGCGCAGCAGGGCGGCCGTGGCGCCGGGCGGGCTGGGCAGGACGTCCCGGTCGAAGTGGTCGCCCGTGCCGCTCGCGTCGCCTCCGTCCTGGGGGCGGGCCGGTCCGGCGCCGTCGTCGTCGCTGACGGCGGGGGTGGAGGGGGTCGTGGTGGTCAACGGGAGTCCTCCTGTTCCCCGGATGTCGAACCGGACATCAGATGGGCGTACTCGGCGTTCTCGCGCAGCAGTTCCTGATGGGTGCCGACGGCGGCGATCCGGCCGCCCGAGAGCAGGGCGACCCGGTCGGCGAGCAGCACCGTGGACGGGCGGTGGGCCACGATCAGCGCGGTGGTGTCGGCGAGCACCCGGCGCAGCGCGGCCTCCACGGCGGCCTCCGTGTGCACGTCCAGGGCGGACAGCGGGTCGTCCAGCACCAGGAACTCGGGCCGGCCGACCACCGCGCGGGCCAGGGCGAGACGCTGCCGCTGGCCGCCGGACAGGCTGAGGCCCTGCTCGCCGACGCGGGTGTCGGTGCCCTGCGGCAGCGCGTGCGCGAAGTCGGCCTGGGCGATGGCGAGGGCCCGGTCGAGGTCCGGCTTCCCCGCGGCGTCCCGGGCGCCCATGAGCACGTTCTCACCGACACTGGCGGAGAACAGCGTGGGTTCCTCGAAGGCCACGGCGACTCTGCCGCGCAGCTCCTCGCGGGAGATCGTGGCGATGTCCACGCCGTTGAGCGTGATCCGTCCGGAGGTCACCTCGTGCAACCGGGGTACGAGCGCGGTGAGCGTGGTCTTGCCGCTGCCGGTGGCCCCGACGAGGGCCATGGACTCACCGGGGCGGATGTGCAGATCGACGGCGGTGAGCAGGGGCGGGGAGCCGGGGGGCGCGTCGGGGTAACGGAACGACACGTTCTCGAATCGCAACCCGGGTGCGGGCGGTCGTGCTACCGGGGCGGCACGGGTGGGCGCGACGGCGCCTCGCGGAGCCGGGTCGCGCACCCCACCCCTGCCCGGCTGACCCTCCGGCGCCTCGTCCATCACCTCGAAGTACCGCTCCGTGGCGGTCGCCGCCTCCTGGCTCATCGCCAGCAGGAACCCGATCGAGTCCACAGGCCACCGCAGAGCGAGCGCCGTGCTCAGAAAGGCCACCAACGTACCGGCGGACAGCTCCCCGTCGGCCACCCGCAGGGCCCCCAGCACCAGCGCCGCTCCGATCGCCACCTCCGGCAGTGTCACGATGACACCCCAGATCGTGGCGAGCAGCCGCGCCTTGCGCAGCTCCGTGCCCCGGAGCCGACCGGAGAGTTCACGGAAGGCGCGCGCCTGGCTGCGATGGCGGCCGAAGCCCTTGACGACGCGGATGCCGAGCACGCTCTCCTCGACCACCGTCGTCAGGTCGCCGACCTGGTCCTGGGCGCGCCGCGCCACCTGCGCGTACCGCCGTTCGAAGACGACGCAGGTCCACATCACGGGGAGGGCGGGGCCGAGGATGACCAGTCCCAGCACCCAGTCCTGCGCCAGCATGATGACCAGGCCGACGAGGATGGTGACCCCGTTGACGAGGAGGAACGTCAGCGGGAAGGCGAGGAACATGCGCAGCAGCATCAGGTCGGTGGTGCCGCGCGAGAGCAGCTGACCGGACGCCCAGCGGTCGTGGAAGGCCACCGGCAGCCGTTGCAGATGCCGGTACAGGCCGGCCCGCATCTCCGCCTCGACGTGCGACAGCGGCCGGGCCACGAGCCAGCGCCGTATGCCGAACAGGACCGCCTCGGCGATGCCGAGCAGAAGCAGGTACAGCGCGCCGAGCCATACGCCCGCCGGGTCGCGGTCGGCGACCGGCCCGTCGACCATCCACTTCAGGACGAGCGGGATCACCAGGCCCGTACAGGAGGCGACGACCGCGACGAACGCGGCGGTGAACAGCCGGGCGCGTACGGGACGGACGTACGGCCACAGCCGGAGCAGGGTCCGTACGGCGGAACGGTCGGTGGTTTCACGTGTCGTGGCCATCAACCGCGAGCGTACGGACCACCACTGACAACGCCCACCGAGTTTCGGCCGGACCCCCCTCCGGCTTTGGTCCTAGGACGCGTCCGCGTGGGTGCCGGTGACGTCGGTGCGCGGATCGCGCGCACGCGTCCCGGGCAGCCCGTCGGTGAGCGCCCGCGCGAAATCGGCCAGGACGGCGGTCAGCGCGCCCCACCGGTCCGCGAGCCGGTCGTACTCGGCCATCTCCGCCGGAGTCCAGGGACCGTCGTTCTCCTCCAGCCGGGTCATGCGCGCTCCGGCCGCGACCGCCTGCCCGACTGCCGTGAGGGCGCCGCGCAGGCGTTCCGCCACCGTGTCCGGCGTCCGGGCCAGGAGCAGGTCCAGCCGCTCGGAACCGGGCAGCGCGGGGACGCGGTGCTCGATCCAGTGGTCCCCGAAGAGGCGGCGGCGCCGTTCCTCCGGTTCGTCGCCGTCGACCACCGTGACCTCCCCGGCCGCGTTCCGCCGGACGCGCAGTCCGCAGCGGGCGGCCAGCTCCGCGGCCAGTGCCGCCGGGTCGCTGTCCGGCTGGGTGTCCGGGCCGGGCGGGGCGGAACCGAGGAACGCGGCCAGCTCCACCAGTCGGGGTGCCTGTTCGTCCGCCCGGGGAAGAAGGGCGAGCTCCTGCGCGGACATCAGGGTGTTCGGGGCGACCGCTCCCCACCGCGCGTGCGTCAGGGGCGTCCCGAGGACGGCGGACTCCCAGGCCGTCAGCGCCGCGTCCGCCCACCAGCAGACGAACTCGCGCGCGGCCGCCTCGTACCGCTTCGCGTGGTCGATGGCGAGTCGCAGACGCATCGACAACAGCAGGGACTCGGCGTCGTAGGGGTCGCTCGGCGGCCCGGCGCACTGCTCGATCTCCGCCTCGTTCAGCTCGTTCAGCTCATCCCTGCGCCGCTGTGCGTCCGCGCATTCGTGGAGCAGTGCGGCCGAGGCACGGGCCATGGCGGAGAGCGCCTCGTCCACCTCCCGCGCGGTCATCAGCCGGGCTCCGCCGGGCGAGCGGGGCAGCGGGGCGGCGGACGCCGGGTCACTCGTCATGCGCACTCCTGTCTGGACCACGAGGGCGCCGGCCCTGGGCGTCCCCGGTCGGGTCACCGTATTCCGCCGGACAGGGCACCTCGGGGAAAATGGCCGACCACCCAACACGGACGCGGCCACAGTGCTATCGGGGTCCCTGCCCGACCGCGTGCCGGGCCGTCGTCACCGGTGACGGCGGGGTGTTGTGCGTTGTTCGATGGAGCCGTCCTCCCCGGCCTCGACAGGTTCGAGGTTCGCTGTCAGGCCCGCGCGGCCGGGCGCGCCGGGGGGGGCGGCCGGGCGGAGCGGGGGATGGATGATCGACGCGTACGAGGATCCGGGGACGCCCGACACCCGTGGCGGCTGGCGGTATCTGTGGTGGCTGGTGCGGTGTCAGCCGGGACGCTCGGCGGCCGGGGCGCTGCTGGGCAGTGCCTGGATGGTGCTGCTGGCCGCTCAGCCGTATCTGATGGCGCGGGCCGTGGACGACGGGCTGCTGCCGGGGCGGCTCGGGGTGCTCGCCGGGTGGACCGGGGTGATGTTCGTCGTCGGGTCGCTGAACGCCTGGCTGAGCATCCTGCGGCACCGGACGATGACGCGGGTGCGGATGGACGCCAACTTCCGTACGGTCAAGGTGGCCCTGGGGCATGTGGTGCGACTGGGGGCCGCGCTGCCGCGCCGGGCCGGGGCCGGGGAGGTCGTCACCATCGGGGTCGGGGACGTACAGACCCTGGCGCAGGCGCTGACCGTGGTCGGGCCCGGGGTCGGCTCGATCGTGGTCTACGGGGTGGTGGCCGGGCTGCTGCTGGCGATCTCCGCGCCGCTGGCCGCGGTGGTGCTGCTCGGGGTGCCGGTGATCGCGCTGCTCACTGGTCCGCCGGCGCTGCGGCTCCAGGGCGCGGAGAGCGAGTACCGGGAGCTTCAGGGGGTGCTCGCCGCCCGCATCGGCGACCTCGCGGGCGGGCTGCGCGTCCTCAACGGGCTGGGCGGCAAAGGGCTGTTCGCGGACGCGTTCCGGAACGACTCGCAGCGGCTGCGGGCGCAGGGCTACCGGGTGGGCGCGGTGGCCAGCTGGGTGCAGGCGCTGGGGGTGGGCCTGCCGACCCTGTTCCTCGCCGTGGTGACCTGGCTGGCGGCCCGGCTCACCGCCCAAGGCTCCATGTCCGTGGGCGAGTTGATCGCGGTCTACGGCTATGTGGCGGTGCTCGTCGGACCGGTCGCGTTCTTCGTGCAGATGGCCTACGACCTCAACCGGGGCGTGGTGGCCGCGCGCCGGGTCGTACGGCTGCTGCGGCTGGAACCGGAACCGGACGCCGGGACCCTGCCTGCGCCCGCCGGACCGGCCGAGCTGCACGACCCGGCGTCCGGTGTGCGGGTGGTGCCGGGCCGGCTGACCGCGCTGGCCGCCGCCCGGCCCGCCGAGGCCGCCGCCGTGGTCGACCGGCTCGGCCGGTACGGGCCCACCGATGCCACCTGGGGCGGGGTACGGCTCGACGCGGTCCCGCTGACGGACGTACGGGGGCGTGTCCTGGTCGCGGACAACGAGGCGGACCTGTTCGCCGGGCCGCTCCGGGAGGTGCTGGCCGCCGCGCACCCGGCCGACGAGGCGGCACTGCGCCGTGCGGTGTTCGCGGCGGCGGCCGAGGACATCGTCCGGGGCCTGCCGGACGGCCTGGACTCGGCGGTGGCCGGGCAGGGCCGCAGCCTCTCGGGCGGCCAACGGCAGCGCGTGCGCCTGGCCCGGGCACTGCTGGCGGCTCCCGAGGTGCTGCTCGCCGTGGAGCCGACCTCGGCTCTGGACGCCCACACGGAGGCGACGGTCGCCGACCGGCTCCGGGCGGCACGGGAGGGCCGGACCACGCTGGTCACCACGACGTCCCCGCTGGTCCTGGCCCGGGCGGACACGGTGGTGTTCCTGACCGACGGCAAGGTCTCGGCGACCGGCCCGCACCGCTGTCTGCTGGCCCGGGAACCGGCATACCGGGCGCTGGTCGCGCGGGACGGCGAGGGGGACGGGGACATGGCAGGCGCGATGGAGGCAACGGACATGACAGGCACGACGACCCCACTCGTGAAGGAGTCCCCCGATGACCTCCGGTGACGCCCTGCTGCCCGTCGCCGGCCGGGTGGCCGTGCGGCGGGCCGCGCTGCGGCTGATGTCGGTCGACCGGTGGGCCTTCGCCGGTGCGCTGGGGCTCAACGCGCTGGCCGCCGCGGCGGGTCTGGCCGGGCCCTGGCTGGTGGGCCGGATCGTCGACGAGGTGCGGGACGGGCACGGGGTCGGCGCGGTGGACCGGCTGGCGTCCTGGATCGTGGTGTGCGCGCTGGCGCAGACCCTGCTGGCCCGCTGGGCGCGGTACGTCGGGCACCGGTTCGGGGAGCGCACGCTGGCCCGGGTCCGCGAGGAGTACGTCGAACGGGTCCTGGCGCTGCCCGCGTCCGTGGTCGAGCGGGCCGGTACCGGTGATCTGACCGCGCGGGGCACGGCGGACGTGGCGACCGTCGGCACGACACTGCGGGACGTCGGCCCGGAACTGCTGGTCAACAGCGTGCAGGCGCTCTTCGTGCTGGGCGCGGTGTTCGTGCTCGACCCCCTGCTGGGGGTGTTCGGCCTGCTCGGGCTCACCCCGATCTGGCTGGCGCTGCGCTGGTATCTGCGGCGCGCCCGGGACGGCTATCTCGCCGAGGGCGCGGCGACGTCGCAGGTCGCGGAGATCGTCGCGGCGACGGCGGCCGGCGCGCGGACCGTGGAGGCGTTCCGGCTGCGGGAGCGGCGGATCGCGGCGAGCCGGGACGCCCTGGACGTGTCCCGCCGTACCCGCCTGTACACCCTGCGCCTGCGGTCGGTGTTCTTCCCGGCGGTCGAGGTGACGTACACCGTCCCCGTGGTCGGTGTGCTGCTGCTCGGCGGCTGGCTGCACGCCCGGGGGATGGCCGGGGTGGGCGCGGTGGTGGCGGCGGCGCTGTACCTGCGGCAGTTCACCGAGCCGCTGGACCAGATCCTGGTACGGGTGGAGCAACTCCAGAGCAGCGGAGCCTCGTTCGCGCGCGTGGAGGGGCTGGCGCAGGCGCCCCGGGGGAAGAGCGAGGGCGCGTCCCCGGTGCCGGTGGACGACCGGATCGAGGTGCGCGGGGTGCGGTACGCGTACGAGCGCGGCGGCGAGGTGCTGGGCGGGGTGGACCTGACCGTACGGCCCGGGGAGCGGCTCGCCGTGGTGGGGCCGTCCGGCGCCGGGAAGACGACCCTGAGCCGGCTGCTCGCGGGCATCGACCGGCCCGGTTCCGGCACGGTGACGGTGGGCGGGGTGCCGGTGGCCGAGCTGGCGCCGGAACTGCTGCGCCGGCAGGTGGTGCTGGTCACCCAGGAGCACCATGTCTTCCTGGGGACCGTGCGTGACAACCTGCTCATCGCCGAACCCGCCGCGGGCGACGCCGAGTTGTGGGCGGCGCTCGCGGCCGTGGGCGCCGACGACTGGGTGCGCGGTCTGCCGGACGGGCTCGACACCCGGCTTGGCGAGGGCGGCCGGCCGACGGATGGTTCGCAGGCCCAGCAACTCGCCCTCGCGCGCGTGGTCCTGGCCGATCCGCACACGCTGATCCTCGACGAGGCGACGGCCCTGCTGGACCCGGCCACGGCCCGGCACACCGAACGCGCCCTCGCCGCGGTGCTTCAGGGCCGTACGGTCATCGCCATCGCCCACCGCCTGCACACCGCCCACGACGCGGACCGGGTGGCCGTCATGGAGGGCGGCCGGCTGACCGAACTGGGCACGCACGAGGAGCTGGTGGCGGCCGGCGGGGCGTACGCGGCGCTGTGGCGGACATGGCACGGGCGGGCGCCGGAGCGGTGACCCGCCACCGCCCCGAGCGATGATCCGCCACCGCCCCGGGTGAGATCCGCCGACCAACAGTCCGTATATCGAACATGAACATCCGGTCAACGAACCGTTTCCGGCCAACTTTGTGACGCGCTCCTGACAGGTGGCGAGATCTCCTGCCACTCTTCCCTGGCCGACTCACAGCAACCCCACAGTTTCTGCGCGTCTGTGTGAGCCGGCTCCGCACCTGCACGTGGCTTTCGCAGCGCCCTGTTCTGCCCGGACGCCCCAACCCACCGTCCGGTCTCCCCGGCCGCGCGACCCGCGGTCACGCAGAAGGAGTCAGTGTTGAGAAGCAATTCCTCTCGCGGACGCACCTCCCACACCCCGCACCGCCCCACCGCGCACCGCCGCACCGCCACCGTCGCCCTCGCCGGTGTCGCCGCCCTGATCGCCGCCGCCGTCCAGTCCGGCGCGGCCACCGCCGCCCCGGCGACGGCCGGCAAGGTGGACCCGGCCCACGCGGCGGTCAAGCTCACGCCCGCGCAGCGCGCCGAGCTGATACGCCACGCCGACGCCGGCACCGCAGCCACCGCCCGGCAGATCGGCCTGGGCACCCAGGAGAAGCTGGTCGTCAAGGACGTCGTCAAGGACGCCGACGGCGCGCTGCACACCCGCTACGAGCGCACGTACGGGGGCCTGCCGGTGCTCGGCGGCGACCTGGTGGTGACCACCGCCGGGTCGGGCAGGACCATGGACGTGATCCGGGCGACCAACGCCACGCTGAAGGTCGCCGGTCTCACCCCGGCCGTGACGAAGGCCGCCGCCGAGAAGCAGGCCGTACAGCGGGCGAAGGCGCTCGGCGGGACGAAGCCCGGCGCGGACAGCGTCCGCAAGGTGATCTGGGCGGCGAGCGGCAAGCCCGTGCTGGCCTACGAGACGGTCGTCGGCGGCCTCCAGGACGACGGCACCCCGAACCAGCTGCACGTCATCACCGACGCGGCCACCGGCAAGAAGCTCTACGAGTACCAGGGCGTCAAGAACGGCATCGGCAACACCCAGTACAGCGGGCAGGTCACGCTGACCACGACCCAGTCGGGCTCGTCGTACACGCTGACCGACGGGGCGCGCGGGGGCCACAAGACGTACAACCTGAACCGGGGCACCTCCGGCACCGGCACCCTGTTCTCGCAGACCAGCGACACCTGGGGCAACGGGACCACGTCGAACGCGGCCACCGCGGGCGCGGACGCCCACTACGGCGCGGCGGTCACCTGGGACTTCTACAAGAGCGCGTTCGGCCGCAGCGGCATCAAGAACGACGGTGTCGGCGCCTACTCCCGCGTGCACTACGGCAACGCGTACGTGAACGCGTTCTGGGACGACAGCTGCTTCTGCATGACGTACGGCGACGGCTCCGGCAACGCCAAGCCGCTGACCGCGATCGACGTCGCCGGCCACGAGATGAGCCACGGCGTCACCTCCAACACCGCGGACCTCAACTACAGCGGGGAGTCCGGCGGTCTGAACGAGGCGACCAGCGACATCATGGGCACCGGCGTGGAGTTCTACGCCAACAACTCCACCGATGTCGGCGACTACCTCATCGGCGAGAAGATCGACATCAACGGCAACGGCACCCCGCTGCGCTACATGGACAAACCCAGCAAGGACGGCGCGTCCAAGGACAGCTGGTACTCGGGCATCGGCGGGATCGACGTGCACTACTCGTCCGGACCCGCGAACCACTTCTTCTACCTGCTCAGCGAGGGCAGCGGCGCCAAGGTGATCAACGGCGTCAGCTACGACTCGCCGACGGCGGACGGGCTTCCGGTCACCGGCGTCGGCCGGGACAAGGCGCTCCAGATCTGGTACCGGGCCCTGACCACCAAGTGGACGTCCACCACCAACTACGCGGGCGCCCGCACCGGCACCCTCGCGGCGGCCGGCGAGCTGTACGGCACCACCAGCGCCGAGTACAAGGCGGTGCAGGACGCCTGGGCGGGCGTCGGGGTCGGCGCGCGCTCCGGTGGCGGGGGCGGCGGCGGTACGTCGTACGAGAGCACCACGCCGGTGTCGGTGCCGGACAACGGCGCCGCCGTGACGTCCGGCATCACCGTCTCCGGCCGCAGCGGGAACGCGCCGAGCAACCTCCAGGTGAGCGTCGACATCACCCATACCTGGCGCGGTGACCTGGTGATCGACCTCGTCGGCCCGTCGGGCACGGCCTACCGGCTGAAGAACTTCAGCTCCTCGGACTCGGCGGACGATGTGAACGAGACGTACACGGTCAACGCCTCGGCCGAATCGGCCAACGGCACCTGGAAGTTGCGGGTGCAGGATCAGGCCACCTACGACACCGGAACGCTCAACGGCTGGAAGCTGACCTTCCCGTAAACCGCGCGCCACGGGCCCGGGATCACGGGGCTGTCCGGGGGTCGAGCACCCTCGGACAGCACCCGGTTCATCTGCCTGCAATGTTTCTCGGACAGTTGACTTTTGGCCAACATCACGTCAGGGGCCTGGCATGTACGCGCCCTTGATGTCACTCTCTCTCCACCCGCCGCAGCAGCACAGCAGCTTCACAACGCCACACACTCCGGCCAGTAACCCCACACTGCCCGGACTCCCCCACGAGAAGGAGCTTGCGTGAGCCCCCTCTACGCGCGTCACAAGCGCACCACTCTGGCCATCGCCACCGCTGTCGCCGCCGGAGCCCTGCTCGCCACCGGTGTCACCACCAGTGCCACCGCCCAGACCGCGGCCAAGCCCCTCGCCGCCGCCCCGACCGCGCTGTCCGCCGCTGCGCGCACCACCCTGATCCAGCAGGCCCAGGCCGACGCGGCCGGCACCGCGCGCCGAATAGGCCTCGGCGCCCAGGAGAAGCTGGTCGTCAAGGACGTCGTCAAGGACGTCGACGGCACCGTCCACACCCGCTACGAGCGCACCTACGCGGGCCTGCCGGTGCTCGGCGGCGACCTGATCGTCCACACGGCCAAGTCGGGCAAGACCGAGGGCGTCACCAAGGCGGCCAAGTCGGCCCTCAAGGTGGCCTCGCTCAAGCCGCAGATCACCGCCGCCAAGGCCGAGAAGCAGGCGGTGTCCGCCGCCAGGACGCTGGGCTCCGCCAAGGCCACCGCGGACGGCGCCCGCAAGGTGATCTGGGCCGGCTCCGGCAAGCCCGTCCTCGCCTACGAGACGGTCGTCGGCGGCCTCCAGGACGACGGCACCCCGAACCAGCTGCACGTCATCACCGACGCGGCCACCGGCAAGAAGCTCTACGAGTACCAGGGCATCGAGACCGGCACCGGCAAGAGCCTGTACTCCGGCACGGTCACCCTCAACACGACCCTGTCGGGCTCGACGTACCAGCTGTACGACACCACGCGCGGCGGCCACAAGACGTACAACCTCGCGCACAGGACCTCCGGCACCGGCACGCTGTTCACCGACGCGGACGACGTGTGGGGCACCGGCACCGCCTCCAGCTCGTCCACGGACCAGACGGCCGCCGCCGACGCCGCCTACGGCGCGCAGGCGACCTGGGACTTCTACAAGTCCACCTTCGGCCGCAGCGGCATCAAGAACGACGGCAAGGCCGCCTACTCCCGCGTGCACTACGGCAACTCCTACGTGAACGCGTTCTGGGACGACAGCTGCTTCTGCATGACCTACGGCGACGGCAGCGGCAACACCCACCCGCTGACCTCGCTCGACGTCGCCGGGCACGAGATGAGCCACGGCGTCACCTCCAACACCGCCGGCCTGAACTACAGCGGTGAGTCCGGCGGCCTGAACGAGGCCACCAGCGACATCTTCGGCACGGGCGTGGAGTTCTCCGCGAACAACGCGTCCGACCCCGGTGACTACCTCATCGGCGAGAAGATCAACATCAACGGCGACGGCACCCCGCTGCGCTACATGGACAAGCCCAGCAAGGACGGCGGCTCGGCCGACTACTGGTCCTCGTCCGTCGGCACCAAGGACGTGCACTACTCGTCCGGCGTCGCGAACCACTTCTTCTACCTCCTGGCGGAGGGCAGCGGTTCGAAGACGATCAACGGCGTGACCTACAACTCGCCGACCTACAACGGCGCCGCGGTCACCGGCATCGGCCGCGCCAAGGCGCTCCAGATCTGGTACAAGGCGCTGACCACGTACATGACGTCGACGACCAACTACAAGGCCGCCCGCACGGCGACCCTGAACGCGGCGTCCGCGCTGTACGGCTCCACCAGCACCGAGTACAAGGCGGTCGCGGCGGCCTGGACGGCCGTCAACGTCAGCTAGTCACCGCCGGCTCGTAAGGGGGCGGCACCCGGGAAGCGGTTCTTCCGGGTGCCGCCCTACCCTTGTGACCCATGTCCTCGGCGCCCTTCACCTACGAGCCGGTCGGTGCGACCCGCGACGATCTCACCTTCTGCCCGCCCGGCTTCCACCCCCTGCTGGTCCGCAGCCGCCTCGGCGAAGGCCAGGAGGTGTTCCAGCGAGCCGCCGAGGCGGTCCTGACCTGGGAGATGCACCGCGAGCTGGGCGTCGGCATCGACGCCACCGCCGACCGCGCCGCCCCCGGCGTCGACGTCACCGTCACCCTGGCCGGCGTCATCAGGGCCCCCTGCCGCATCATCTGGACGGCCGAGGAACACCGCCGGGCCGGCTGGGCCTACGGCACCCTCGAAGGCCACCCCGAGTGCGGCGAGGAGGCCTTCGTGGTCGACCGCACCGGTGACGGCACGGTCTGGCTGACGGTGGCGGCCTTCAGCAAGGCCGCCAAGTGGTACGCCCGCGCGGCCGGCCCGGCGACCCGGGGCTTGCAGCACGCGTACGCCCGACGGTGCGGGACGGTGCTGCGAAGGCTGTGCGGGGGCTTGCCGGAAGCCTGACCGAGCCACCACCCGCCGCTGCCGGGCCACTGCGCCGGCCCCGCCCCTCAGGTCACCGCAACACCATCCCCGCCCCCTCCACCACATCCTCCGACGGCACCGCCAGCAGGCCCAGTTCCGCGGACGAGGCCAGGAGGGGGTGGGTGGGGAGGATGCGGACCGTGTAGCCGTAGGGGCCGGTGCGGTCCAGGGAGAGGGGGCCCTCGTACACGAGGCGGCCCTCCAGGTCGGGGGTGCCGGCCGGCTTCAGGGGGACCACCGTGGCGTCCGTGATGCGGTCCTCCGCGTCCACCCGCCCGGACACCGCCTGCACCTCCACGTCGTCCGGGGTCAGCTCGCCCAGCGCCACCCGGACCCGCAGGCCCACGGTGCTGCCCAGTTCCGCCGTGGCCGTCGTCGCCGTCGTCTCGACGTGGTCGACGCTCACCCCCGGCCAGGCGGCCCGCACCCGCGTCTTCCACTCGGCGAGGTCCCGGGCGGTGTCCGGGGTCAGCGCGCGGTGCGCCCGCGCGGCGGGGGTGTAGAGCCGGTCGACGTACTCGCGGACCATGCGGCCGGCCAGCACCTTGGGGCCGAGCAGGGAGAGGGTCTGGCGGACCATCTCGATCCAGCGGTCGGGCAGCCCGCCCCGCCCGCGCTCGTAGAAGCGGGGGGTGATCCGTTGCTCCAGCAGGTCGTAGAGAGCGGCCGCCTCGATGTCGTCCCGGCGGTCGGGGTCGGTGCCGGCGCCGTCCGCGGTGGGGATCGCCCAGCCGAAGTCCGGCTGGAACCACTCGTCCCACCAGCCGTCCAGCACCGAGAGGTTGAGGCAGCCGTTCAGCGCCGCCTTCATGCCGGAGGTGCCGCAGGCCTCCAGGGGGCGCAGCGGGTTGTTCAGCCAGACGTCACAGCCCGGGTAGAGCTTCTGCGCCATCGCCATGCCGTAGTCGGGGAGGAAGACGATCCGGTGGCGGACCCGTGGGTCGTCGGTGAAGCGGACCAGCTCCTGCACCAGGCGCTTGCCGCCGTCGTCCGCCGGGTGCGCCTTGCCCGCGACGACGATCTGGATCGGGCGCTCCGGGTGCAGCAGCAGCTCCATCAGGCGGTCGCGGTCGCGGAGCATCAGCGTCAGCCGTTTGTACGACGGGACGCGGCGCGCGAAGCCGATCGTCAGGACGTCCGGGTCCAGGACCCCGTCGATCCAGCCCAACTCGGCGTTCCCCGCCCCGCGTTGCCGCCAGGAGGCCCGCAGCCGCTCCCGCACCTCCAGCACCAGCTGCTCGCGCAGGCTGCGGCGCAGCTCGAAGATCTCCTGGTCCGGGATGTCCGCGACCGAGTCCCAGCGCTCTGAGCCGCCGACGCTCAGCGCGTCCTCGGTCCGCTGGGCGCCGATCTGCCGGGCGCCGAACCGCAGCACCTCCGGCGCCACCCAGGTCGGCGCGTGCACCCCGTTGGTCACGGAGGTGATCGGCACCTCCTCGGCGTCGAATCCCGGCCACAGCCCGGCGAGCATGTTCCGGCTGACCTGCCCGTGCAGCAGCGACACCCCGTTGGCCCGCTGGGCCAGCCGCAGCCCCATCACGGCCATGTTGAACAGGTTGGGCTCGCCGCCCGGGTAGGTCTCCATGCCCAGGGCCAGAATCCGCTGCACGTCGATGCCGGGCAGTTCGGCGTCCGGGCCGAAGTGCCGGCCGACCAGCTCCCGGTCGAAGCGGTCGATGCCGGCCGGGACCGGGGTGTGCGTGGTGAACACGGTCCCGCCCCGCACGGCCTCCAGCGCCGAGTCGAAGTCCAGCCCGCCCGCGCACAGTTCGGCGATCCGCTCCAGGCCGAGGAAGCCGGCGTGCCCCTCGTTGGTGTGGAACACCTCGGGCTCGGGGTGCCCGGTGAGCCGGCAGTACGTCCGTACGGCCCGCACACCTCCTATGCCGAGCAGCATCTCCTGGAGCAGCCGGTGCTCGCTGCCGCCGCCGTAGAGCCGGTCGGTCACCCCGCGTTCGCCGAAGTCGTTCTCCTCCACGTCCGAGTCGAGCAGCAGCAGCGGCACCCGGCCCACCTGCGCCAGCCAGATCCGGGCGCGCAGTTCCTTGCCGCCGGGCAGCGCGAGGGAGACCTGTGCCGGGGTGCCGTCGGCCTCCTTCAGCTGGGTGAGCGGCAGTTCGTTGGGGTCGAGCACCGGATAGTGCTCCTGCTGCCAGCCGTCCCGGGAGAGGGTCTGCCGGAAGTATCCGTGCCGGTACAGCAGCCCGACCCCGATCAGCGGCACCCCGAGGTCGCTGGCCGCCTTCAGATGGTCCCCGGCGAGGATGCCGAGGCCGCCGGAGTACTGCGGGAGCGCGGCCGTGATGCCGAACTCGGGCGAGAAGTAGGCGACGGCGGCGGGCAGGCCGTCGGCCTGTTCCTGGTACCAGCGGTCACCGGTCAGATAGTCGTCGAGGTCGTCGGCGGCGGCGGTGAGGCGGCGCAGGAACCGCCGGTCCCCGGCCAGCTCGGCCAGCCGGGCCGGCCGCACGCTGCCCAGCAGCCGTACCGGGTCGCCGCCGGCACCGGCCCAGGCCTCGGGGCAGACGGACTGGAACAGGTCGCGCGTTTCGGCGTGCCAGGACCAGCGCAGGTTACGTGCCAGGTCGCTCAGCGGCCGGAGGGGGTCGGGGAGAACGGGACGGACGGTGAACCGGCGGATCGCCTTCACATGCCACCTCGACGCGTCGCGGGATGAGACGCACGGCGTTGTACGTCTCGTCGTCGTCTTCGACGGTAGTGGTTACCGCGCGGTCGGTGGGGACGTACCCGTCGGGGGTGTCGGGGGGCGTCAAGACCCGGTCACCGGGCACTCGGAAAAAGGGGCCGGTCTTGTGCGTGGACGTACGCGTGAGTAGTTAACAAAGTGCCGGATTGCCCACCCGAACCGGGTGGGAAGGCTCCTCCGGTACACACACCCCACAGGCACACCACAGCACCTCCGCAGGACCCACCTCCCCATATCCATCCGCCCACACCCTCGTTGAAGCGGACAGGAGCGGTCATGCCCGCCACGCACCACTCGTCAGCACCCCCGACAAGCAGCAAGGCCAAGGCACCAGGAAAGAAGACGACGGGCAGGAAAGGCATGGCACCGGCCGGCGCCGCCGGTCCGTCCACCGCCGGGGAACGGTCCTCCCCGGACGCGGCCACCACCATGGGCCGTATCCCCGTCCTCGACGTACGTCCCGTGGTCCAGCGCGGCCGCCGGCCCGCCAAGGCCGTGACCGGGGAGTCCTTCGAGGTGTCCGCCACCGTGTTCCGGGAGGGCCACGACGCCGTCGCGGCGAACGTGGTGCTGCGGGACCCGGCGGGCCGGCCCGGCCCCTGGACGCCGATGCGGGAACTCGCCCCGGGCACCGACCGCTGGGGCGCCACCGTCACCGCGGGCGAACCCGGCCACTGGACCTACACGGTGGAGGCCTGGTCGGACCCGCTCGCCACCTGGCGGCACCACGCCCGGATCAAGATCCCGGCGGGCATCGACACCGATCTGGTCCTGACCGAGGGCGCGCAGTTGTACGAGCGTGCGGCCGACGGGGTCCCGGAGGACCGGCGGCAGGTCGTCCTGGACGCGGTGGCGGCCCTGCGGGACGAGAACCGCCCGGCCGCCTGGCGGCTGGCGGCGGCGCTGTCCCCGGAGGTGGAGTCGGTCCTGGCCCGGTATCCGCTGCGGGAGCTGGTCACCGAGTCCGATGCGATGCCGTTGCTGGTGGAGCGCGAACGCGCGCTGTACGGTTCGTGGTACGAGTTCTTTCCCCGCTCGGAGGGCACCAAGGAGCAGCCGCACGGCACGTTCCGTACGGCCGCGCGCAGGCTGAAGCCGATCGCGGAGATGGGCTTCGACGTCGTCTACCTGCCGCCCATCCACCCCATCGGCACGACGTTCCGCAAGGGCCGCAACAACACGCT
>NZ_JBVHWM010000087.1:0-36005 GCF_055564375.1 Streptomyces sp. NPDC029138 | reverse complement strand
CTAGCAGGTTGCGCCCCCCGCCCCCCCCCCCCCCCCCCCTCCTCCCCCCCTCCCCCCCCCCCCCCCCCCCCCCCCCCCCCCCCCCCCCCCCCCCCCCCCCCCCCCCCCCCCCCCCCCCCCCAGCGCAACCGCTCCGGCGCACGGCGAGAGACGTGCCGGCACAGGCAAGCCGGTGCCCGCGACACGGTGACGAGAGTGCGCTCGGGAACAGGCGGACGACAGTCTCCCCCGTTGTGGTTCCCGCGGTCGTGCAAGAGGGCCGCCGGCCCCCGGCCCGGCATGACTGTCCCCCCTGCCGAACGAATGACAATGCCGTTGCGCTGAACCGCTCCTATGCGGTGGGGCGTCGTCGACCCCGGGGTCTGAGGCAGGGTACGTGGCGTTGGATCGTTTCGGACGGGCTGTAGAAGACCGCGAAGCCACTGGTCCCGCCGTCGAGAGTGCGGCCTCAGGGCTGCGGAGCGCACGACGCCCCCTGCTAAGACGCTGTTCGCGGCCATCATCCGCGTCCTGGTCAGCGGTTGTGCCGGGCGCCACGTACCGCCCTGCTTCGGCACTTCGAAGTCGACCGCCCACCGTCGGCTCCCCTCCGCTCGAGAGCTCGTCGGCGTCACTGTCGGCAACATCCTCGACGGCGAAGGGCTGCGGCCCATGGGCGAGGGTCACCAAACGAGACACGACCCTCACCGCGGCCGCCACTTCAAGCCCCGG
This sequence comes from Streptomyces sp. NPDC029138, assembly GCF_055564375.1. NCBI lineage: Bacteria > Bacillati > Actinomycetota > Actinomycetes > Kitasatosporales > Streptomycetaceae > Streptomyces > Streptomyces sp. NPDC029138. Next base: position 35,294 of record NZ_JBVHWM010000087.1, on the reverse strand, counting down.
CACCTCCACAGCCGATGCGGCGGGCCCGGTGCGACGTGTCTCACCATCCCGGGCGCCCCACCCATCAGACAGATCTGTCTAGTATGGACTCGGTTCGTTTTCCAGACCGAGAGTGAGAGTCATGAGAAGCACGACGCCGCGACCCGCCACCGAGGGCACCTCGGTGCGTCGGTCTCCCGCGCACAGAGCCCCGCGACGCTGGGGACTCGGGCCCATCGCCTCCCTCGGGCTGCTGGCCTCGATCCTCGTATCCCTGCTGGCCTCGTCCAGCGCGCCGACCCCCCTCTACGCGATCTACCAGGCGCGCTGGGGGTTCTCGCCGATCACCGTCACCGTCGTCTTCGGTGTGTACGCGGTGGCCGTGCTGGTCGCGCTCCTGGTCTTCGGGAAGATCTCCGACCACGTGGGCCGGCGGCCGGTACTGTTCGTGGCCCTGCTCGCGCAGACAGCGGCCATGGTGGTGTTCATCACCGCCGGTGGCGTGGACGCGCTGCTGGCCGCCCGCGTCGTCCAGGGACTGAGCACCGGGGCGGCGGTCGGTGCGCTCGGTGCCGGAATGCTCGACCTCGACGCGCGCAGGGGCGGTTTCCTCAACTCCTTCGCGCCCACGATCGGGACCGCGAGCGGCGCCCTGGTCTCCGGGCTGATCGTGCAGTACCTGCCGGCCCCGACCCACCTCGTCTACTACGTGCTTCTCGGCGTGTTCGCCCTTCAGGCGCTGGCCGTGACGGGCTTGAAGGAGACGGTCAGCCGCGAGCCGGGCGCGCTGGCCAGCATGGCCCCCGAGTTCAAGCTGCCCAGGTCCGCCCGCGCGTCGGTGGCGATCGCCGCGCCGGTGATGTTCGCGGTGTGGGCACTGACCGGCCTGTACGGCGCGCTGGGTCCGGCTCTCGCCCGGACTCTGGTGCACTCCACCTCCGTGGTGTGGGGAGGGCTGCCCCTGTTCGTACTCGCCGGCTCCGCCGGTACGGCCGTCGTCCTGATGCGCAACGCGGCGACCCGGAACGTCATGCTGATCGGCATCGGCTCGCTGGTCGTCGGCGTGGCGGTCACCCTGGTGTCCATCGGCTCGGGCGCCGGCGGCACCTCCGCCGTGATCGGCTTCTTCATCGGCGGCGCGATATCCGGCTTCGGCTTCGGCAGCGGGTTCCAGGGGGGCATCAGGCTGGTCGTGCCGCGGGTGAAGCCGCACGAACGAGCCGGGGTGCTGTCCCTTCTCTACGTCGTGTGCTACGTGGGGCTGGGTGTGCCGGCGGTGATCGGCGGCGTCCTGGTCGTGCATGGCGGCGGGCTGGTGCAGACGGCCAGGGAGTACGGCATCGCCGTCATCGTGCTGGCGCTCGCGGCGCTGACCGGCCTGGTGCTCAACGGCCGCCGGGCGGAGCACGTGGCAGTCGTCCGACCGGAAACCGGCTCCGCTCCCGAGCCCGCGCGCCTCGCGGAAACCACGTCACAGTCGTGAGGCAGGCATCGCGCTAGAATAGACAGGTCTGTCTGAGAGGGTGGTGGTCATGGCGGCCAGGACCGCGACGAAGCTGTCCGCGCGTGAGCGCTTGCTTGAGGCGGCTGACGACCTGTTCTACCAGCAGGGGGTGCAAACCGTCGGCATCGACCGTGTCATCGAGCACGCCGGAGTGGCGAAGGCGTCCCTCTACAACACCTTCGGGAGCAAGGAAGGGCTTGTCTGCGCCTACCTGGAGCTGCGTTTCGAGCGCATGAAGAACCGGATCACCCGTACCCTGACGCGCTTCCGCACCCCCCGTGAGCAGATACTCGGCGTCTTCGACGCGCTGGGCGAGGCGTTCACCGACTCCGGGTACAACGGGTGCGCGTTCGTCCGGGCCAGCGCCGAAACAGCCGAGGACAGTGCCATCCGCCACGCCGCCGAGACCTATCGGTCCTGGGTGCGTGAGCTGTTCACCGAACTGGCCGCCACGTGCGGGTACGCCGAGCCGGAGGAGCTGGCCCGACAGCTCCACCTGCTCTACGACGGTGCGGGTCAGGCCGCGCGGATGGATCGTGATCCCTCCGCCGCCACGACCGCCCGCGGTGCGGCGGCGGCCCTGCTCGACGCGGCGCCGATCGCTCGCTGAGGTCGCGCTACCCGCTGTTCTTCAACGCCTGCACGAGGTCCTGGGCCGTGGTGATGCTGTGGGCGAACGTCGGCCCGTTCAGCTCATGGGCGGCGTGCATCATCTCGGGTTTGAAGGCGGCGGTGGCGTCACGGACGAGGGTCACGTGGTAGCCCAGTTCCATGGCGAATCGGCCGGTGGATTCGATGCAGGTGTTGGCGAGCAGCCCGATGATGATGACGTGCGTGATGTCGTGCTGCTTGAGCTGGAAGTCCAGGTCGGTGTTGGCGAAGCCGCTCTGGGCCCAGTGCTCCTTGATGACCACGTCCGTGTCGGCGGGCTGGAAGTCGGGGTGGAACTCGCCGCCCCACGTGCCGTAGGCGAAGGTGTGCCTCTTGCGGACCCCCTGCTGGGTGGGGTTGGGGTGGGCCCAGTCGTCGTAGTCCCCTTCCCGCCAGCGACGGTGGGGGACGAAGAAGACACGGACATCGCTCTCGCGTCCTGCTGCGACGACGGCGCGCAGGTTGTCCAGCAGACCCACCTCCAGAGCGACATGCCTGACCGCGGGCCAAACCTTGCCCCCCTCGGAGAGAAAGTCGTTGTACGGGTCGACCAGACAGATCGCCGTGCGCTTGAGATCGTAGGTTTCAGTCATGGCACTCCTCAGGGGTGGTCACACTCGCTCCCAGGTCAGGACACCTGTGCGTTGCTTCCCCCAGATACGGACCGGTGTGGCCGGCGCCAGTTGCAGCACCTTCCCGTCCAGCTTCGCCACCCGCAGCTGCGCCTCACCCATCCAGTTCGGGAACAGGCTGAGCACGACCTGGTGGATGACGGTGCCGCTGTCAGGGACGTCGAAGGAACCGGCGTAGGCCAGGTAGTTCCGGGCCGCCTCGGCCAGTTCCTCGGGCCGGCCGTCCTCGAGGCGGGACTCGTCGAACGGGGGCCTGTCGGGCCTGGTGATCTGCGCGGACATGTAACCGTCGGCCGTGTACATGATCATGCCTACGGGCTGCTCGCCGAAGGGATGGACGACCGACCCGTCGTCCACGCTCCGGGCCTCGTACGAGGCGAGCCGCCATGTTCCCACCAGGGCGTCGCGCAGTTCAGCGGGCGTCATGGCACGTCCGCCTCACCGTTCACAGCACCTTCTCGATGGTGATGGGCAAGGAACGGATGCGGCGGCCCGTGGCGTGGAACACCGCGTTGGCGACCGCCGGGGCGATGCCGACCAGTCCGATCTCGCCGATGCCCTTGGTACCGATCGGGTTGGCGGGATCCGGCGAGCCGACGAAGGCGACCTGCATCTGGGGGACGTCCGCGTTGACGGGAACGAGGTAGTCGCCGAGGGTGGCGTTGGCGATGCGCCCGGACGGAACGTCGCTCACTGTCTCCTCGAACAGGGCCATGCCGATGCCGCCGACGGTACCGCCGACGATCTGGCTCACCGACGTCTTCTCGTTCAGGATGCGGCCGCCGTCGATGACCGAGACCGCACGGGCCACACGCAGTCGCCCGAGATCGCGGTCCACGTGCACCTCGACGTACTTGGCCCCGAACGCCCCCGCCGGTGCCATGCCGAGTTCCTTCGCCTGCGCGGGGATGCTCTCGCCCTCCGCGGTCAGCTCCGCCAGGCCGTGCCGCGCGAGGATGTCCGCGTACGACTCTCCGCGGGACGGATCGTCGCGTCGCCGGACGACCCCGGCTTCGACCACCACGTCGTCGACCGAGCACCCGTGCAACGGCGAGTCCCCGTCCGCGGCCAGCAGCGCGAGGAAGTCGCCGATGAGCCGGCGGCACGCCTCGTACACGGCACTGCCGACCGAGCTCGTCAGCCCTGAGCCACCTGTCTGCGGGGCGCGGGGCATGGACGAGTCACCCAGGCCGAACGTGACCTGGCCGACGTCCAGGCCCAACAGCTCGGCCGACAACTGGCAGAAGACGGTGTACGCGCCGTTCCCGATCTCGGTACCGGCACTGCACACATACGCGGTCCCGTCCCGTCGCACCGTCGCACGAGCCCCGCAGCGCGCCCGGAACCATGGATACGCGACGCCCGCCAGGCCGTAGCCGACCAGCACGTCGCCCTCACGCATGGAGCCCGGTTCGTGGGTGCGCCGTGACCAGCCGAAGAGTTCAGCACCGTGCAGGAGGCACTCCTTCATGGCGCGGCTGCTCCAGGGCAGGTTCAGCTGCGGATGGATGGTGGCGTCGTTGCGCAGACGCAGGTCCAGCGGGTCCATGCCGAGTGCGTACGCGAGTTCGTCCATCGCGCATTCCAGCGCGTAGTTCCCGGTCGCCGTTCCCGGGCCCCTCATGGAGTTGGGTACCGGGATGTTCAGCCGGGCCTGCGTGTCCCGTGTCGAGGCGTTCGGGCAGGCGTACGCGGCGGCGGACACGGAGGCCGTGGGCTCGAAGTTGTCGTCGTCGATCGCCGTGGCGGTCAGCGCCTCGTGCTGGATGGCGACGAGGTCCCCGTCCCGGGTCGCGCCGAGACGGACCCGCTGCCGTCCCTTGGGCCGGTGGCCGGCGGCCCAGAACATCTGCGGGCGGGTGAGGACCAGCTTGACCGGCCGGCCCGTCCTGCGGGCGGCGAGTGACGCCAGGACGACGTGTGGCCAGACCCGGAGTCCCGCGCCGAAACCACCGCCGACGTAGGGTGCCGACACGTTGACGCGGTCCTCGGGGATGTCGAAGGCCGCGGCCAGGGAGGTCTGTTCCAGCGAAGCCCACTGGGTCGAGTTGTTGACCAGCAGGGTGTCCCCTTCCCACCGGGCCACGGTGGTCAGGAGCCCCATCGGGTTGTTCGTGTTGTCCGACGTGAGATAGGTCTGGTCGATCACCACGTCGGCGGAGGCCAGCGCTTGGGAGACGTCGCCTCGGTCCGCGTCCCGGCCCCAGGGGTTCCTTCTCAGTTCCGCGCGGGGGTCGTCCACCTCCAGGATGGTTTCCGCCGGCGCGTAGTCCACCCGGACCAGGCGGGCCGCCTGCGTGGCCTGCTCGAAGGTCTCCGCCACGACCACGGCCACGTGCTGGCCGTGGTGGAATATGACGTCGCTCTGCAAGGGGGCGGGCGGCGAGACGCCCAGGGGTGTCAGCGGGGCACGCTTCAACTCACCCGCGTTCAGATGCGTGATGACGCAGATGACCCCAGGCGCCTGCTCGGCTTCCGCGGTGTCCAGGCCGGTGATCCGGCCGGCGCCCACGGTGCTGCCCAGCAGGACGGCGTGGGCCATGTCGGGGTAGGAGACGTCGTTGGGGTAGGGGGCCCGGCCCGACACTTTCAAGTGCCCCTCGACGCGGTCACGACCGCTGCCGAGGACCGGGGAGCGGGAAAGTGTCGTCATGAGCTGACTCCTGTGACAGTCCGCAGCGTGCGCATCAGGGTGCGCTGCGCGAGCAGCACCTTGAAGGCGTTCTGCGGTCGTGGCTCGGCCCCGGCCAGCGCCGCCCGGGCCGCGGCCTGGAACACCTCGGGGCCGGCGGTGGCTCCGGTCAGCGTCTCCTCCGCTTCGAGCGCTCGCCAGGGGACCGTCGCCACTCCGCCCAGGGCCACCCGTGCCGACCTGATGACTGCGCCGTCCAGCACCACGGCCACTGCCGCCGAGGCGAGCGCGAACTCGTAGCTCATACGGTCGCGCACCTTGAGGTAGTCGGAACGAGCCCCCTGGGGCAGGAGCGGCACCTCGATCGTCGTGATGAGTTCCCCGGGCCGCAGGACGTTCTCCAGGTGCGGGGTGTCTCCCGGGGTCCGGTAGAAGCCGGTGAGCGGAATCGTGCGGCTGCCGTCGCTGTGGCTGACGTGGACGACCGCGTCCATGGCGATCAGCGCGACCGCGAGGTCCGAGGCGTGGGTCGCGATGCAGTGCTCGCTCGTGCCCAGGACGGCGCTCGTCCGGTGAAAACCGTTGATCGCCGCACACCCCGTCCCCGGCATCCGCTTGTTGCACGTCGTGACCGTGTCGTCCCGGAAGTACCGGCAGCGGGTCCGTTGCAGGAGGTTTCCGCCGATGGTCGCCATGTTGCGCAGCTGGACCGAGGCGCTGCGCAACAGCGCCTCCCGCACGAAGGGCAGGCGCTGCACGACCACGGGATGGGCCGCCAGTTCTTCCATCGTGGTCAGAGAACCGATGAACAACGTGTCGCCCAGCCGCTCGATGTCGTGGAGGGGAAGGCGGGTGATGTCGATCAGACGACCGGGGCGCAGCACACCGTCCTTCATCAGATCCAGCTGGGTCGTCCCACCGGCCAGGTAAGCGGCGGTACTGTCGGCTTCCGCTTCGGCCAGTGCCGTGGAGACGTCGTCGACCCGCGTGAATTCAAATGGCTGAACCATGGTCACCAGCCGTTTCCTGGATGGCGGCGACGATGTTCTGGTACGCGCCGCAGCGGCAGATGTTCCCGCTCATGTACTCACGGATTTCCTCGGGAGACCCCGTCCTGCCCTCAGCGATCAGTGCGAGAGCGGACATGATCTGCCCAGGTGTGCAATAGCCGCACTGGAAACCGTCGTGACTGAGGAACGCGGACTGTACGGGATGCAGCGACTCCCCGTCCCCGATTCCCTCGATGGTGGTGACGTCGCGGTCCTCACACTGTGCCGCGAGCGTCAGGCACGAAAGGACGCGCTTGCCGTTCGCGTGGACGGTGCACGCGCCGCAGGTGCCCGCGTCACACCCCTTCTTGGTGCCGGTGAGGCCCAGTATGTCTCGCAGGGCGTCGAGCAGGGTCGTACGCAGATCGATGCGCACTGCGTGCGCCTGCCCGTTCACCCGCAGTGTGAACTCCGTGTACCGGACGGCCTCCGCGTCCAGTGGCTCCGCTCGAGAGGTCATGGCGTCCCCGCCTCTTGTCCGCCTGCGATGTCCACGCCGGGAAAAGGACCGACTTCGGCCCTCGGCGTGCTGAGCGGCCACGAGGGCCGCGTTCACCGGTGCGCCGAGCCTCGAAAGTTCACTACACCATACGAGTGGGTGACCACTTCCGCATCCGATGGCCGCGGCCCTGGACATGATGGCAGGGAGTGGCCGTCCTCTCGACGGTCTGACCTGTGGCGTCGGCGGCAGTACGGGGCGCTGTCGGCGGGCGGAAACCGGTGTGCTGTCCCGGACGCCGGCGGATGGCCGTGCCACCCCGCGGGGCATCGCGGGTGTGGGGCGCGTGGGCTCGGCTGAGACACGTGTCGGCCGGCGGGCCGGCTCGCGGGGACACCTGCCCGGGAGTGGCTGCGGACGGAGGGCGACGCCGGCATCCCGGTCGGCGGGGAGCCGGACCGGCAGCGAGCGACGCCGGAAGTGCCGCCTCCCACGGCGCGCCCGCCCGGATCGGCCGGCTTCGCGCCGATCACGGCTGCGCCCGCGTCGGGTGCCGCCGTCCTCGTCCGGGTCGGAAACGCCCGGCGGAAGGTCCGACATGGCGGCCCCCGTGGACACATGCCCGTAGGGGCACCCGGATGCGCGGTCCCGCCCGCGAGCGGGCCGGCGCCGCGGACCCGGGCCGGAGCGCGCTCTCGCCCGTCCGCACCGGCCCTGACGGGCTCCTGCGCGGGCTCACGCGGCCACGGGGACGCGGCCCGCCGGAGGACGGGCGGCGCCGGGCCGTGAGCCGTTCCCCGGTGGAGATCCGCTCAGCGGCCGTCCTCCAGCTTCTGCAGCAGGCGAGCGGTCTTCCGGACCCTGTCGGACCACGGTGTGGGCGACAGGGTGGTGGGGTCGAGCCGGACGGCGGTGCGGCTGCCGTACGCGTAGGTCGTCTCGCCGTCCGCGGAGCACACCCGGTAGCCCGCGGTCGCCGACGTGGCGCCCATGCGTTCGATCCATAGGTGCACGGCGTACTCGCCGAACGTCATGATGGGCCGGTTGTAGGTGATGGTGAACGCCTTCACGACGTTGAAGCTGTCTCCCTCGGGGCCTTTCTCGCTGATCAGACCGTGCTTCCGCCAGAAGGCCACCCATGCCCGCTCGACCAGCGCCTGGTAACGGGTGTTGTGCAGCATCCCCATCGGGTCCAGGTCGTCGAAGTGAACGCTCAGCGGTATAAGGACGCCCGTGCCGGCGGTCGGCATGCCGACCGCTGGAGCGGTCTCCGTCATCACTATCTCCTCTGCTGTGTGCAGCACATGATCCAGTACTTCAGCGAACGGGCATGTCCCGTGGACGGGTTGACACGTGTGATGCGCGACACCGACACGTGTTCGGTGGTCCGGGGTCCGTCAGCCCCTCGCCGTGACCGTCCGCGGTCCGCCCGCGATCGACCCCGTCGACGGGTCGTCGTCGTCAGGGTGTGTTGAGCCTGGACGGCCGTTCCGCTTCCGCCCCGCGCGCATGAGGGGACGGCGGAAGCCCTTTCGTACCGGACAACTAAGCGACCCGCGGCAAAGGTTAACAGCCCCTGCCCAGCGGAACCGCCCGGGCACACGGCGGGGCCGGGCATGGTGAGCCGGGCCGCTTGATGCGCGGGTCCCGGCGGGGCGCCGTGCCCGACCCTCCCCCCGCCCTACCGCCGGTCGCCGGTACCGACGCCGGTGGTGTCCCGCGTACGCTCGGTGACCGTTTCGGTGGCCGCCGCGGGGCCGTGGGCCCGGTGCCGGACGGGCAAGGAGTGCCAGGCCAGGACGATCGTCCCGAGCAGCAGCAGGAGGAGAGGGGCGCGGGGCGCGGGGCACGCGGGAGCGGAGGTCCGGTCCCGCGTGCCCGCTTGCGCGACTCCCGGGAAGGAACTCGCGGCGCTCGTGGTCAGGCCAGCCTGTGCCAGGTGAGTTCGGCCGTACGGTCCGCACCCCAGAGCCTGGTGGGAGTGGCGACGGCGAGCCGGAGGAACGAGCCGGCGAAGCGGACCTTCCGTACCTGGGACCGTCCGATCCAGTTCGGGAAGAGGCTGGTGGTGACGTGGTGCTCCACGGTGGTGGGATTCACGACCTCGAACGGCCCGCCGTAGGAGACGTAGCCGGCCGCCGCCCGGGCCAGTTCGTCGGCCTCCGCGTCCTCGAGGCGCGCCGACCTCAGGGGCGGGCGGTCGCCGCGCCCCAGCTGGGCGGACATGTAGCCCTGCGGGGTGTAGACGATCAGGCCGTACGGAGCGGGTCCGAGGGGATGGATGACCTCTCCGTCGGGGCTGCCTGCGGTGTACGACACGAGCTGCCAGGCGCCGAGCAGTCTCCGGCGCACCTCGTCGCGGGCCTCGCGCTCGTCGTCCGCGGCGGCTTGGTCGGTGACGGTCACGGAAGGGCTCCTTAACCTTGTGTGGAAAGCTTCGTCCGGAGCGAACGGGCCCCGTCCGGTGGGCGGACGGGGCGGCAGGGACGGTTCAGTCCCGGGTGAGTTCGCCGTCGACGACCCGCCACAGGTGCAGCGGGTTCGCCTCGCGCAGCGGCTGGGGCAGCAGGTCGTCCGGGAAGTTCTGGTAGGTGACCGGCCGTACGAACCGCTCGATCGCGCCCATGCCCACGGAGGTGAAGCGGCTGTCGGAGGTGGCCGGGAACGGGCCTCCGTGGGTGGTGGCGTAGGTGACCTCCTGCGGGATCGAGAAGGCGTTGAACACGATGCGGCCCGTGCGGCGCTCAAGGACCGGCAGGAGCTGCTCGGCGGTGGCGCGGTCGCCGGCCTCGGCGTGCAGGGTGGCCGAGAGCTGTCCGCGGAAGGCGCGGGCCGCCTCCAGCAGCTGTTCCGGGCCGGTCAGCCGTACCAGCAGGAGGGCGGGGCCGAAGACCTCCTCGCGCAGGGCCGGCTCGGCCAGGAACCGCTCCCCGCTGACCTCGTACAGCTGGGACTGGCCGTCCCACGCGCCGTCCGGGGCCGGTCCCGCGGCGATCCGGGTGGCGCCCTCGTCCTCCAGACGCCGCGCGTTGCGGGTGTAGGCGTCGTGGATGCCGGGCGTGAGCATGGTCCGCGCGGCCACCTTCTCCACCTCGGCGGTCGCCGCGTCCCGCAGTTCCTGGAAGCCCGGTCCGTCGACGGCGAGGAGGACGGCGGGCTTCAGGCAGGCCTGTCCGACGTTGTACATGGCGCGCTGGACCAGGCCGCCGCCGATCTCCGCTCCGCGCGCCGCCAGAGCGGCGGGCAGGACGAACGTCGGGTTGACGCTGGTCATCTCGGTGAACACCGGGATGGGGTCGGGACGCCGCTGGGCCCGGCGGTAGAGGGCCATGCCGCCGGTCTCGGAGCCAGTGAAGGTGACCGCCCGGACCAGGGGGTGGTCCACGAGTGCCTCGCCGATCTCGTTGCCCGCGCCCCGGACGAGGGAGAAGACGCCCTCGTGGAGTCCCGCCTCGGCGACGGCCTCCTGGATGACCCGGCCCTCGATCTCGGAGGCACCTGGATGCGCGTTGTGCGCCTTGACGACGACGGGGCAACCGGCCGCCAGGGCCGAGGCCGTGTCGCCGCCGGCGACCGAGTAGGAGATCGGGAAGTTGCTGGCGCCGAAGACGACCACCGGGCCGAGAGCCACCTTCTGCAACCGGTGGTCGAGGCGCGGTGCGGGCTGCCGGTCCGGCTGCGCGGGGTCGATGGTGGCCTGGAGGAAACGGCCCTGGCGGACGACGGTGGCGAACTTGCGGAACACGCCGGCGGTCCGTACGGCCTCGCCCTCGAACTGGGCGGCCGGCAGACCGGTCTCCAGGGCGAGGCGTGCGGCGAGTTCGTCCTTGACCGCCTCCAGCTTGTCCGCGACGAGGTCGAGGAACGCGGCGCGTTCGGCGAGCCCGGTGTGGCTGTAGCTGTCGAACGCCTCGTCGGCCAGGCGGACCGCGCGGTCGACCTCGGCCGGGCCGCCGAAGGCGAACTCGGGCTCGACGAGTTCTCCGGTGGCGGGGTTGAGGGCCTTCATGGCTCCCGCGGTCGCGGGCACCTGCGAGGCTCCGATCAGCAGGTCTCCGGTGAGGGTCATGCGCGTGCTCCCTTGAAGGCGGTGGTCAGCTCGTCGGTGGTGGTGATGGCGTGGGCGTAGGTGGGGCCGTTCAGCTCGTGCGCGGCGTGCATCATCTCGGGCAGGAACGCCGCGGTGGCGTCACGCACCAGCGTCACGTGGTAGCCGAGTTCCATGGCGAAGCGGCCGGTCGACTCGATGCAGGTGTTCGCCAGCAGGCCCACGAGCACGACGTGGGTGATGCCGTGCTGCTTGAGCTGGAAGTCCAGGTCCGTGTTGGCGAACCCGCTCTGCGCCCAGTGCTCCTGGACGACGACCTCGCCCGGCTGCGGCTGGAAGTCGGGGTGGAACTCGCCGCCCCAGGTTCCGCGGGCGAAGCTGTGGCGCTCCATGATGCCGAGCTGGGTGGGGTTGGGGTGGTCCCACGTCTCGTAGTCCCCCGGCTCCCAGCGGCGGTGCGGGACGAACACCACCCGGACGCCGTTCTCGCGGGCCGAGGCGACCACGGAGCGCAGGTGGTCCAGCAGTCCCACCTCCCGCGCCATGGGTTCCAGGCGCGGCCAGATCTTGCCGCCCTCGGAGAGGAAGTCGTTGAAGGGGTCGACCAGCAGGACGGCCGTGCGACGGGGGTCGTAGGTCAGGGTCATCGGTTCGGCTCCAATCTGGATGACAGTCAACATCCTGAATTCAGATTACGTCCGTCATCCAGAAAGTCAAACGACGACGTCGGCCGTCCCGTTTTGACAGTGAGGGGTGTATGATGTACATCATCCAGACGCGCGGTGGTCCCACCGCGTCGCTCCAGGAAAGGCAGGGTCGGATGGGCCACTCACAGGCGGAGAAGGCGGCGACCCGTGAACGGGTGCTGCGGATCACCTCACGCAAGATCCGCACCGAAGGCGTCACCCGCCCCGGGATCGCGGAGCTCATGAACGAGGCCGGGCTGACGCACGGTGGTTTCTACAAACACTTCCGGTCGCGGGACGACCTGATCACCCAGGCCGCGGCCTTCGCCCTGGCGGAGGGCACCGCGAAGATGGAGCGGTCCGCGCGGAAGAACGAGGAGGATCCGCGAGCCGGCCTGATCGACGCCTACCTCGCGAAGCAGCACCGGGACACACCGGCCACCGGTTGCGCGCTGGTCTCCCTCGGTGCCGCCGCCGCGCGCGGCGACGACCGCTTCAAGGAGGCGTACGAGAAGCAGGTCCGCACCTACCTGGACCTGATCGCCGGCCTGGACGACGATGCCGACGACGACGCCGACGCCCGGGCGGAGGCGATGGTCACCCTCAGCGCCCTCGTCGGCGCGGTGCTCATGGCCCGGGCCGTGGAGGACCAGGAGTTCTCCGACGAACTGCTGGAAACGGTCACCGCCCGGCTGTCGCGACACGTATCACGGGACACGTCTTCGGCCGCCTGATACGTGTTCAGGCCGGGCGGCGCCGGCGCGGCCGGCCGCACGGCCCCGCTCGGCCGGCGAGTGAGCGAGGCGCGACGACGGCTGACGGGCACCGTCAATCGGCGGTGCTGCCCAGCAGTTTGCGCGTCATCGGAAGCGCCAGGGTCCTGCTCTTGAGCGCCGACGTCGCCCTGTTGCCGAGTACGAGGACGTCGCGGCCGAGCGCCGGGAGAAGGGTGGTGCCTCCTTCGGGTCCGAAGGGCACCGAGAAGATCCTCACCGGAGCGGGCTTGTACGGGCGCGGCCGGCCCCCGTGCCTGCCGTGGTCGAGGTACGTGCGGATGTTGTGCGCCGCGGCCTCCCCCTGCGCGACCGCTGAAGGGCTGAGCTTGGCCTCGGACACGTCGTTGACGTCACCGACCGCGAAGACGTCCCGCTGTCCCAGCACCCTCAGGTGTGTGTCCACCTTGACATGACCGCTCTCGTCGAGCCATGTGCCGAGTCCCGCCAGGCGGAGCCACAGGGTGTTGGGAGTGGTGCCCGTCGTCCAGAACACGACGTCGGCGGCGAGGGGGCTGCCCGCCTGGTCGCGCAGCCGGGCGCCGACGCCGCCGGCGGAGGTGACGAAGGTGTTGAGCCGGACCCTCACGTCGTGCCGCTCCAGCCACGCCCGCGCCTGACGGCCCATCCGGCCGGTGCCGTGGTGGTTGAGCAGGCCGGGGCCGCGGTGCGCGAGGGTCACCTGGGCCGCCGGATTGGCCCGCCGCAGTTCCGCCGCAAGTTCCACCCCGGAGGGACCGCCCCCGATCACCAGGATGCTCCGGGCCTCGGCGACCCGGCGCTGGTGGCTCCGGAAGGACGCCGCCGCCTCCTCGACGGTGCTGCCGGTGAAGCGAGCCGGTTCCTGGTAGTCGGCGCCTGTCGCTATCACCAGGACGTCGTACGGCACACGGTGTCCGGTGGCGAGGACCACCTCACGCTCCGCGGTCGCTATGCCGACGGCCTTGTTCCGCACGACACGGCCGTTGGCCAGGAGTGAGTCGTACGGGATGAAGGGGGCGTACGTCCATTCCTCGTCGGTGCCGGCCCGGAGCGAGGCGACGCGGTGGAAGAACGCCTCCTTGAGGTCGATCAGCGTGACGTCGGCGTCCGCGTCGAGTTCGCGCGCCAGGCGTACTCCCGCGTACCCCCCGCCGATGATGACGACCCGTCGCTGGGGCGTGACTATGGCCATGTTCAACTCGTTTCTCCGCACTCGTGCCGAGTGTCTTCGACAGGCAACCGGTGCCGCCCGGGCAGGGCCCACCTCTCGTTCAACGCCCGGAGAGAGGTGCCGGGTTCAGAGAGCACCCTTTGACGTGCGAAACCTCTCCTTGTAGGCGCTTGTGTGAAGATGTCGCGTGCTCGGCCGTACGCCCTGGACTTCCGGCGGAGTCGCGCCCGCCCCCTCAGCCTCTAATTGACATGTCAATCACATGGATGGATACTTGATGCGTCAAGAAAAAGCCGGACGGTCGGACAGCCGGGGCCGGCAGAGGAGAGAACCATGACGGCCACGCCCTTCGATGTCGGGCTCAACTCCTTCGGTGATGTCGCGACGGACGACGGCCGTGTTCTCGACGACGCCGAGACGGTTCGGCTGCTGGTCGAGGAGGCCGCGCTCGCCGAGGCCTCCGGTGTCGACGTGTTCAGCGTCGGCGAGCACTACCGTGCGGGCCACGTCGACAGCGCCACACCGGTCCTGCTCGCCGCCATGGCGACAGCCACGGAGCACATCCGCCTCGGCACGTCGGTGACCGTGCTCAGCACCAACGATCCCGTGCGGCTCTACCAGGAGTTCTCGACCCTGGACGCGGTGTCCGGCGGCCGGGCGCAGCTGGTCCTGGGACGCGCGTCCGCCACGGAGTCCTTCCCGCTGTTCGGCTATGACATCGCCGACTACGAGCAGCTCTTCGAGGAGAAGCTGGAGCTGTTCACGCGGTTGCAGCGGGAGGAGACGGTGACGTGGTCCGGCGCGTTCCGGTCCCCGCTCACCGAGCAGCGGCTCACTCCCCGGATGCGGCCCGGCGGAATTCCCACCTGGATCGGTGTGGGCGGCAGCCCCCACTCCGTGCTGCGCGCCGCACGCTACGGCCTGCCCCTGATGCTGGCCGTCATCGGCGGGCGTCCGCAGCGCTTCGCCCGCCACGTCGATCTCTACCACCGGGCACTCCAGCAGTCCGGGCACGGCCCGCAGCCGGTCGGCCAGCACTCCCTGGGCCTCGTCGCCGACACCGACGAGGAGGCGGTCGAGACCTGGTGGCGGTACTGGAAGCCGGTCGTGACCGCACTGGCCGAGGAACGCGGGTTCTACGCCCCGACCCGTGCACGCTACGAGGCGGAGCTCGCCGGCGGCGCGCTCTACGTCGGGTCCCCGGAAACCGTCGCCCGCAAGATCGCTCGTACGGCCCGTGATCTGCGCCTCAGCCGCTTCGACCTCAAATACGACATCATGCACCTGCCCCGGCAGGCCCGCACCCGCACGATCGAGCTGATGGGCCGCGAAGTCGCCCCACGCGTGCGGGAACTGCTCAGTGAGGAGCCCACCCGTGTCTGATCTGGTTTTCGGCCTGGACACGTTCGGTGACGTGCCGGTGGACGATTCCGGTGCTCAGGTCTCGTACGCCAGGGCGATCCGGCAGGTCGTCGACGAAGCCGTACTCGCGGACGGGATCGGCGTCGACGTCCTCGCGCTCGGCGAGCATCACCGCGCCGAGTACGCGGTGTCGAGCCCGGAGACCGTGCTCGCCGGCATCGCCACCCGCACCCGGCGCATCCGCCTGTCCTCCGGCGTGACGGTGCTCAGCTCGGACGACCCGGTCCGGGTGTTCCAGCGCTTCGCCACGGTCGACGCGCTCTCCGGCGGCCGGGCCGAGGTCATTCTCGGCCGCGGCTCCTTCACGGAGTCGTTCCCCCTGTTCGGTTACGACCTCGCCGACTACGACAAGCTGTTCGAGGAGAAGATCGACCTCTTCGTGCGGCTGCTCCAGGAGAAGCCCGTCACGTGGCGGGGCACCGTGCGGGCTCCGCTGGAGAACGCCGAGGTCTATCCCCCGACCGAGTCCGGCCACCTGACCACGTGGGTCGGTGTCGGTGGCTCACCCCAGTCGGTCATGCGCACCGCGCACTACGGGCTTCCGCTGATGCTCGCCGTCATCGGCGGCTCCCCCGAGCGCTTCGCCCGCTACATCGACCTGTACCGGCGCGCCGCGGCCCAGTTCGGCACCACTCCCCACCCGGTGGGCATGCACTCCCCCGGTTTCGTCGCCGACACCGATGAGGAAGCCCGGGAGGTGTTCTGGGAGCCGTACCGGGAGATCCGCGACCGCATCGGCGCACTGCGCGGCTGGCCACCGCTGCGCCGCGAGGAGTACCAGGCCGAGATCGAGCACGGCTCCCTCTACGTCGGCTCGCCTGAGACGGTCGCGCGCAGGATCGCGCGGGCCGTCCGCACACTCGGCGTCGGCCGGTTCGACCTCATCTACACGGCGGGCCCGCAACCGGTCAGCGCCCGCCTTCGCGCGGTCGAGCTGTACGGCACCAAGGTGATCCCCCTGGTCCGCGACATGCTGGCCGGCTGACGAGAAGGACTCGAAGGAAGACGCGAAGGAGCGCCATGAACATCGCGGACGTCCGTACGATCGGCATCCTGGGCGCCGGAAAGGTGGGAACCGTACTGGCCCGGCTCGCGGTGGCGGCCGGCTACCGCGTGCTGATCGCGGGGTCGGGCGAGGCCGACGCCATCGCTCTCACCGTGGAGATCCTCGCCCCCGGCGCGGTCGCGGTCACCGCGGAGGAGGCCGCGGCCCGGGCCGACGTGGCGATCCTGGCCCTCCCCCTGGGCAAGTACCGCGACGTCCCGGTGGAGGCGCTGCGCGGCAGACTCGTCGTCGACGCCATGAACTACTGGTGGGAAGTCGACGGGATACGCGACGACTTCACCGACCCGCGCACGTCCACCAGCGAACTGGTCCAGGCGTTCCTGCCGGGCTCCCGCGTGGTCAAGGCGTTCAACCACATGGGCTACCACGACCTCGAGGACGAGGCCCGGCCCGCCGGGGCGGCCGACCGCAAGGCGATCGCCCTCGCCGGTGACGACCCCGACGACAGGGCCACGGTCGCGCACCTCGTCCACGCCCTCGGCTTCGACCCCGTCATCGCCGGCCCGCTCGCCGCCGGCATACGGCTCCAGCCGGGCACCGAACCCTTCGGCGCCGACGTGGACGCCGAGGAACTGCGCGCCATGCTCGACCGCTTCCCCGCGTCGGAGCTGGGCCGCGCCGTCATGGAGGCTCGCTGAAGCGGGCGGGCCGACGAGGACCACACTGCCGAAGCTACCGCCGCCGATCCCCCGCTCGGTGATCCAGTCTCGGGACGACGCCGTCCCACCACGGCCGACGGCTCGCGCGGAACCTCCCGGCCGCCGAATAATTGCTTATCACCGGAATACGGCAGAACACCTCTCGACGACCGGTCGATGACAGTCGATGACCAGCATCTCGCTGGAGGGAGCCGTCTCGTGACGAGCAGCGGTGCAGCACCGGATCAGCGGCGGCGGAACGGGCCCGCGGACATGCGCGGAACGGATCTCGGCCATACCCTCCACCACGCCACCGGTGCGGCCAGGCACCGGTTGAACGCCGTGTCGGCGGGTGTCTACCTGCTGGACGAGCGCCGCGGCGAACTCCGCCTCGCATTGGCCGACGGAAGTCCGCCGTCTCTGTTCACGCTGCCGGGGCGGATGGGGCTGGATGCGCCCGCCGCGACGGTGCGCGCTGTCCTGACGGGGGAAACGGCCGTACTGCTGGACCCTGATCCCGCCGACCCGGGCCAGGAACAGCGTCTGCCGTATCCCTACGTCGCCGTGGCGGCCCCGGTCATCGCGGGCAACCGGCGCTTCGGCGCCCTGACCGTGCTGCGGCTGGAGACGGACGGCGCATTCACGGCTGCCGAGCGCGCGGAGCTGCGGGGTCTCGCGGACCGGCTGGCCGTGGCACTGGCCGGGCTGGCCGACAACGGCGTGGCCGTGGCGGCCGGTCCGATGCCGATGCTGGTGCCACCGGGACGTGACGACCCTCATGCACCTGTGTGCGTACCGGGCTGGGGGCTGGGTGACATCCCGGGCTCCGCGGGCACGAGCATGATGTTCCCGCTGCGCCGCCTGGCGGAGCTGCTCAACCGGGCCACGACCATCGAAGAGGTGGTGCAGGCCGCCCGGTACTGCGTCATGGACCCGTTGCGCGCCCGCGCGCTGGCGCTGGTGTCGGCCCTCGAGGGCCGGCTGTGGGTCCTAGGGCACAGCGGTGCCTCCTCCGGCATGGCCCGCGCTCTGCACGGTGCCGGGACGGACGACCGGACACCGGCGGCGGAGGCGTTCCGCGGACGCCCGGTGTTCCTGACCGGGCACTCGCACACGGCTTCCTTCTCGGCCGGCGAGCCGCGAGCCGAGCTGTACCTGCCGCTCACCGGCGACCGGCAGTTCATGGACCTGCCGCTCGGCGGCAGCGGGCGCGTGGTCGCGGTGTGCTGCCTGGAGTTCTCCGGGCCGCGCGGCTTCCCGCCCGAGGAGAGGGCCCTTCTCGGCATGATGGCGGGGCTGCTGGGAGCGGCGGTGCGCCGGGTCGAGCTGAGCGCGCAGCAGCGGGCGATGAGCGAATGCCTCCAGCGTTTCCTCCTGCCGTCCCTGCTCCCGGATCTGCCGCGGCTGGTGACCGCGGCGCGGTACCGGCCCGCCGGCGTCACCACCAGGGTGGGGGGTGACTGGTACGACGTGATCACGCTGCCCGGGGACCGGGCGGTGCTGGTCGTCGGCGACGTCGAGGGACACTCCGTGGAGAGCACCGCCGTCATGGGGCAGATACGCACCGCGGTGGCCTCCTACGCCGCCGAGGGCCACCGTCCCGCCAGGGTGATCGACCGGACCGGCAGGCTCCTGGCCGCAATGGGCACCGACCTCACCGCGACCTGCTGCGTCGTCTCGCTGGACACGCTGGACGGCACCGCCGAGGTGGCCCTCTCCGGGCATCCCCCGCCCCTGGTACGACGGCCGGACGGGAGCATCGGCGTCCTGACCGCTCCGGCCAACCTGCCCCTGGGTGTCCCCACGGCGGAGGCCTGCCAGGGGAGCGAACACCGTCTTGAGTGCGGTTCGGTCCTGATGCTGTACACGGACGGCCTCGTCGGCTGGGACACGCCCGATCCGCAGGCGCGTCTGCACACGCTGCTCGGCACCGGGAGCGACGGGTCCGCACCCGATCTCGAACAGCTGGCCGACCTGTTCGTCGAGGACGGCTCCACGCCACAGCAGCGCCGCGACGACGCCGTCCTGCTGCTGGCGCTGTACGGCGGGGCGGTGGGGCAGGAGGAACCGCGGGTGGGGAGCCTGCACATCCAGCGCCGTGATCTGCTCGGGGTCCGGGCGGCCCGCACGTTCGTCCAGGACCAGCTGGGCTCGTGGGGGCTGCGGGAGATGGCGGAGCCCCTGGAGCTGGTCGTCTCCGAGATCGTCACCAATGCGCTCATCCACGCCGGCAGTGACGTGGACGTGCGGCTGCGCGCCTTCGACGACCACCTCCGACTGGAGGTACGCGACTCCGACAGCAACCCGCCGATACCCTCGTCGCTGTCCCTCGGCGAGGAGGAGAACGCGGAAGCGGAACACGGCCGGGGTCTGCTGATCGTGGAGGCGCTCGCCGACACGTGGAACAGCTCCCCGAACGGACAGGGCAAGACGGTGTCCCTGACACTGCCCATCCCCGGGCGGTGAGCGGCGGCGGTGCGCGCGGGGGCCTGAGCCGGTGGCCGCCGGTGTACGGCCGGACCGGCGGAGCCGCGCGGCGGGGAGGCCGAGAGAACGGGGGCGGGCGGGACGACGAGGTTGCGCCGGCCGGGCTCGCGTCCGTCCTGGCGTCGCGCCGGTCGCCGCGGCGGCATCGGGTGGCCGAACCGCGGGCGCAGGGCCGGTACGGTCCCGAGCTGCGCGAGGTCTCCCCTCCTTCGTCGGCCTCGGCCGGATGCCGGTGCCCTAGTCCTGCTGGCCGGCCGCCTCAGCCGCGCGTTCGGGGCCCCGGCCTGCTGATGTGCGCCGTCCTGCTGGTGCCGGCCGCACGGTGGGAAGTTCAGTAGACCGATTGACTAGTAGTCGACCGGTCTACTAACGTCAGGCACAGAAATCCGAACCCCACCTCACCCCAAGAGATGATCATGAGCACTCAGAAGGTCGCAGTCGTCACCGGTGCCTCGCAGGGCCTCGGCGCGAGCATCGTCGACGCCTACCGCAAGCACGGCTACGCCGTCGTCGCCACGTCCCGCACCATCGCCCCGTCCGGTGACCCGGACCTGCTCACCGTGCAGGGCGACATCGCCGACCCCGCCACCGCCGAGCGCGTCATCGCCCAGGGCCTGGAGCGGTTCGGGCGCGTCGACAGCCTGGTCAACAACGCGGGCATCTTCGTCGCCAAGCCCTTCACCGAGTACACCCTGGACGACTACGCGGCCGTGACCGGCGTGAACCTCAGCGGCTTCTTCCGCATCACGCAGCTGGCCATCGAGCAGATGCTCGGCCAGGGCGGCGGTCACGTCGTCACCATCACCACCAGCCTGGTCGACAGCCCGGACATGCGCCTGCCCTCCGCCATGGCCTCGCTGACCAAGGGCGGGCTCCAGTCCGTCACCAAGTCCCTGGCGATCGAGTACGCCACCCGCGGCATCCGCGTGAACGCCGTCTCGCCCGGCACCATCAAGACCCCCATGCACCCGGAGGAGGCCCACGCGGCCCTCGGCGACCTGCACCCGATGCGGCGGATGGGCGAACAGAGCGACATCGCGGACGCGGTGCTGTACCTGGAGAACGCCCCGTTCGTCACCGGCGAGATCCTGCACGTCGACGGCGGCATGAGCGCGGGGCACTGAGCACGCGCGCCGCAGCAGGCCGCAGGTGTGCGGAACGGTCCGTGGCCGGATCAGCCGGCTGAGCCGGCCACAGGCGTGAGCACCTCGCACAGGGCGTCAGTGCCGCAGCGACCTGAACGCCGTGCGCAGCTCCTCGGACAGGAGTCGCGGCTGTTCCCAGGCGGCGAAGTGGCCTCCCTTGTCGACCTCGTTCCAGTGGATGAGGTTGCCGTAGGCCCGCTCGCCCCAGCTGCGCGGCGCGGGGTAGATCTCGGCCGGGAACACCGTGACCGCCACCGGGACGTCGGGGATGTCGAACGCGTCGAACGGTCCGCCGCCGGCCTGGTAGCCCTCCCAGTACAGCCGGGAGGAGGATGCCCCGGTGTTGGTCAGCCAGTACAGCGAGATGGCGTCGAGCATCTCGTCGTAGGTGAGGACCTTCTCGGGGTCGCCGCCGGAGTCGGTCCACTCCGCGATCTTGTCGTAGTAGTAGGCCGCCATCGCCAGGGGCGAGTCGGCGAGGGCGTAACCGATGGTCTGCGGGCTCTGGTTCATCATCGCCGCATAGCCGAAGCCGTCATGGTAGAAGTGCAGCAGACGGTCGTAGGCGACCTTCTCACGGGCCGACAGACCGGCGGGCGCCGGGTCGGAGTTCCGCAGGTGGCGGAGGATCTCCGGCGGCACCGTACCCGGCATGTTCACGTGGATGCCCAGCAGCCCCTCGGGCCGCTGCGTGGCCTGGATCTGCGCGATGATCGCGCCCCAGTCGCCGCCCTGGGACACGTACTCGTGGTAACCGAGCCGGAGCATGAGCCGGTGGAACGCGGTCGCGACACGGGCCGGGTTCCACCCGGCCGACGCGGGCCTGCCGGAGAAGCCGTAGCCGGGCAGCGTCGGGAGGACGAGATGGAAGGCGTCCTCGGCACGTCCGCCGTGGGCCGTCGGGTTGGTGAGCGGATCGACGATCTTCAGCAGCTCGATGATCGAGCCGGGCCAGCCGTGTGTCATCAGCATCGGCAGGGCGTCGGCGTGCGGCGAGCGGATGTGGGCGAACTGGATGTCCAGACCGTCGATCTCGGTGATGAACTGGGGCAGCGCGTTGAGCCTCGCCTCGACCTTGCGCCAGTCGTAGCCGCTACCCCAGTACTCGACCAGCGGGCGGACCTTCCCCAGCTGGGCGCCCTGGGAGCGGTCGCCGACGGTCTCCCGGTCCGGCCAGCGCGTCGCCCGCACCCGCCGCCGCAGCTCACTGATCTCCCGCTGCGGGACCTTGATGCGGAAGGGGCGGACCCCGGGGACCGGTCGGGGGGAGCCGGGGTGGGCGCCGGCCGCGGCGTGCGCCTGGCCGGAAAGGCCGAGCTGGGTGGCGGCTACGGCACCCGCGGCGAGGCCGAGGAACCGGCGGCGGCCGGTGGTGGGGTGGCCGGTGTCTTCGGTGGTTTCCATGACAACTCCTCGATCCATAACCTGCTAAAGAGGTTACGTTTGCTGGTGAGTGTGATCATGACGTCAAGTTCATCACCAGTCAAGCCGGTGACGGATTGATGTGACAGGGCAGGCGAGCCCGCACCGCCTACTTGACGGAACAAGGAAAACCCTTACGCTTGGGCCTGACGGCGGGGCGTTCCGTCGTGACGCCGAGTCAGGAACCGTGATGCAAGCGGAAACACTCCCCCGCGCGTTCATTCGTGTCGCGACGGAACACGCCGAGCGTGAAGCCCTGGTGGACGGATCCGTCCGACTCAGCCACGCCGAAACACTGCGGCGGGCCGTGGGCGTCGCGGTCCGGCTGCGGGACCGGGGAGTCGCCCCGGGCGACCGGGTCGCCATCCTGCTCCCCAACTGCTGGCAGTACGCCGTCGGTTACCTCGGGGCCCAGCTCGCCGGTGCCGTCGTCGTCCTGGTGAACACCCGGCTGACCGGTCCGGAGCTCGACCACGTCCTCACCGACAGCGGTGCGAGGGTGATCCTCACCGACGCCGTCGAGGGGACCCTCGGCACACGCGTGCCGACCACGTTCGCCGACCGCATCGTCCCGGCCGCCGTACTCCTCGCCCCGCCCGAGCCGGACGCGGCGGTTCCCGACGCCGGCGCACTGCCCGGAGCGGACCGGGCCCCCGGCGACGTGGCGCACCTGCTCTACACCTCGGGCACCACCGGCAGGCCCAAGGGCGCGATGCACACCCACACCAATCTGCTGTTCAACGCCCGCACCGTGCGCGAGCGCCTCGGCGCCGGCCCGGAGGAGCGGACCCTGATCGCGGCCCCGATGTTCCACGCGACCGGTGTGGTCTCGCAGTTCATCGGTTTCCTCACGGCCGGAGCGTGCTGCGTGCTCACCCCCGAGTTCCAGGCGGAGACCGTCGTCCAGCTGATGGTCCGGGAGCGGATCACGTTCTTCGCCGGTGTCGCGGCCATGCTCCGGCTGATCCTCCTCAAGGCCGAGGACACCGCCTCCGACCTGTCCGCCCTGCGCCTGTTCGTCATGGGCGGTTCCCCGGTCCCGCAGAGCTTCCCCGCCGAGGTCGTCCGCCGTGTGCCCGGCCTCAGACTCGGCAACGTGTGGGGCCTGACCGAGGGGACGTCGATCGTGACCTACACCGAGGGCGACGAGTACCTGGCCCACGCCGGCTCGGTGGGCAGGCCCGTGGCGGGGCTCCACGTCGCCGTCTCCGTGGGCGGCGCACCGCCCCGGGACCTGCGGGACACCGTCGGCGAACTGTGCGTGCGCGGCCCCGTGGTGGCCGCGGGCTACTGGAACAACCCGGAGGCCACCGAGGCCACCTTCGTGGACGGCTGGCTGCGCACGGGAGACGTCGGCAGCGTCGACGCCGACGGCTTCGTCAGGGTGCTCGACCGCCTCAAGGACATGATCATCCGCGGTGGCGAGAACATCTACAGCGTCGAGGTCGAGAACGTCCTGTCCGGCCATCCGGACATCGCCGATGTCGCCGTCGTCGGCGTGCCCGACCCGGTCTTCGACGAGCGGGTGCGCGCGGTCGTCGTACCCCGCAGAGGCCGTGCCCCCGGCGCGGAGTCGCTGCGCTCGTACGCCGCCTCCCGTCTGGCCGACTACAAGCTCCCCGCCGAGTACCTCTTCGTCGAGGAACTGCCCCGCAACCCGTCCGGCAAGGTGCTCAAGCACCGGCTCGCCGGCCTCCCCACCGCCCGCGACAGCGGCCCGAGCCGGGCGGAGCTGTCGTGCTCCGCCCAGGACACCGATGACCTCCTCCGCTGATCCCGCCGCCGGCACGGCCGCGCCCGTCGACGTCCTGATCGTGGGCGCCGGCTTCAGCGGGCTCGGCCTCGCCGCCATGCTCCGCAAGGCGGGAATCCGCTCGTTCCGGATCCTGGAGGCCGCAGACGACCTCGGCGGCACCTGGCGCGACAACACGTATCCGGGCTGCGCCTGTGACATCCCGTCACCCCTGTACTCGTACTCCTTCGACCAGAAACCCGACTGGAGCCGGCTGTTCGCACGCCAGCCGGAGATCCTCGGCTACCTGCGCGACGTGGCCCGCCGACGCGGACTCGTCGAGCACGTGCGGTTCGGCCAGGAGGTCCGCGGCGCCCGGTGGGCCGAGGAGGAGGCCTGCTGGGAGGTGGCGACGTCGGCCGGCGAGTGCCATCGCGCCCGGTTCCTGGTCTGCGCGGTCGGACCGCTGCACCATCCCGCCCACCCAGACCTGCCCGGCGTCGAGTCCTTCGGCGGCGCGGTGTTCCACTCGGCGGCCTGGCGGCACGACGTGGACCTGACCGGCAAACGGGTCGCGGTCATCGGCACCGGCGCCAGTGCCGTCCAGTTCGTCCCGGCGATCGTCGACCAGGTCTCGGCGCTCACGGTCTTCCAGCGCACACCGCCCTGGATCCTGCCGAAGGCCGACCGGCTCTTCGACGAACGGCACCGTCGTCTGGCCCGCTGGTGTCCGCCCTACCGCTGGTGGACGCGCGAACGCCTGTTCCGGATCCACGAGAGACGCGCCGCCGGATTCGTCAGCGATCCCCGTGCCCTGGCCGCGACCGAGGCACTGGCGCGCAGGCTCGTCGAGAAGCAGGTGTCCGACCCTTGGCTGCGGGCGGCCGTCACCCCCGACTACGCCCTCGGGTGCAAGCGGCTGCTGATCTCCAGCGACTGGTATCCGGCGCTGTCCCGGCCCCACGTCCAGCTGCGGCGGGGCGGGGTCACGAAGGTCCGGCCCGGTGCCGTGGTCGGCGAGGACGGCGTCGAGGTCGCCGCCGACGTGCTCGTCTACGGAACCGGCTTCGACACGCAGAACACCCTGCGCATCGACATCACCGGACGGAACGGCGTCACCCTCGCCGAGGCCTGGGCCGACGGCAACCAGGCTTACCTCGGCACCACCGTCGCCGGCTTCCCCAACATGTTCCTGATGACCGGCCCGAACACGGGCCTCGGTCACAACTCGCAGATCGTCATGATCGAGGCCCAGGCCCGCTATGTCACCGCCCTCCTGCGCCGCGTGCGCCGCCGCGGCGCGGACTCGGTCGAGGTGCGTGCCGACGTCCAGCGGGCCTTCAACGACTGGGTGGACGGGCGCATGGCCGGCACCGTCTGGCAGACCGGAGGCTGCCGCAGTTGGTACCAGGATCCCCGGTCGGGCCGCAACACGGTGCTGTGGCCCGACACCACGATCGCCTTCCGACGGCGGACCGGGCGCGTCCGGATGGCGGACTACCGGCTGGGGCGGGCTTGAACGGAGCGCCGCACCGCTCAGGCCGCCGACTGTCCGTGCGTACCGTCGCGGGTGCCGCACCCGGTACCGGTGCCGCCAGAGCCCTGGTCGCGCGAGTGGAAGGGCAAGTGCTCTTCGCGAAGTCGGCTCACGACAGGCACCTTTGGCGGCTACGACGACCCGGCGCCCCTCTGACCAGCAGACCCGGCATGTCCGCCGGCGCGCTCGGCAGATCTGGTTGCGGCTCACTTCTGATGACCGCTCACTCCCGATTCACGTAAGGATCGTCATTTTGCACAAGAGGAAAACACGGCTGCGTCTCCCCGTCATGATCGCGGCGGGCGCGTTGGCCGCAGGTGGCCTGACCGCAACGCAGTTCACCGCACTCGCCGCGACTGATTCCACCGTCACCTCCCGGCAGCAGGACTTCGCCTCCGCAGCCGCGGAGTACCACGTTCCGGTCAGCGTGCTGCTCGGCGTCTCCTACGAGGAGTCTGCGTGGGACGCCCACGGGGCGCAGCACAGCACCGACGGCGGCTTCGGTCCCATGCACCTCACCGACGTCACCCCGGCGATGATGGCCGGTGGAGCCGCGGGCGGTGCCGGCCGGAAGGACCTCGCCTCCCTGGCGGCGAAGCCGGCCCTGCACACTCTCCAGGCCGCCGCGAAGCTGACCGGGATGTCGCCGGACACCCTGCGCAAGGACCCCGCCGCCAACATCCGCGGCGGCGCGGCGCTCCTCGCCTCGTACGAGAAGAGGGTGGCCGGTGGCACGCCGGCGGACCCGGCCCTGTGGTTCGGTGCCGTGGCCCGTTACAGCCAGTCGACGGACCGTCAGGGGGCGTTGGCCTTCGCCGACCGTGTCTTCGGCACCATCCGCAAGGGCGCCTCCGCCGAGACGCACGACGGCCAGCGCGTCCGCCTCGCCGCCGTCCCCTCGATCCGCCCCGCGAAGGCGCAGGTCGACCGGCTGCACTTGACGGCGTCGGCCACCGCGGACACCGAGTGCCCGTCAGCCGTCGCGTGTACGTTCGTACCCGGCTCCGCAGCGGGTGTGCAGGTGTCCAACCGGCCCGCGAACGGCATCCGGATCGACACCATCGTCATCCACGACCTGGAGACCACCTACGACGCCGGCGTGAAGGGCCTCTCCGCACAGACCAACAGCGCCGCGACCCACTACGTGATGCGGTCGTCCGACGGCGCGGTGACGCAGATGGTACCCACCAAGGACATCGCCTTCCACGCCGGCAACTACTCCATGAACCTGCACTCCATCGGCATCGAGCACGAGGGGTACGCGGCGCAGGGCGCCACGTGGTACACGGAGGCGCAGTACGAGGCCACGGCCAACCTCGTCACATACCTGGCGGCACGGTTCAACATACCTTTGGACCGTCAGCACGTCATCGGTCATGATAACGTTGACAGTCCGGACGACGCTCACGCCGCCGGAATGCACTGGGACCCGGGCAACGGCTGGGACTGGGACCATTTCATGACGCTCCTCGGCCACCCCTACAGCGGAACGCACAGCGTCCCGACCGTGGGCTCGGTCGTGACCATCGATCCGCCGTTCGCCGACAACGTGCAGACCGTGCGTGTCTGTCCTGGTGACGACCCGACCGACCCCACGACCACCTGCACGGACAAACAGCAGGCGTCGAACTTCGTCTACGTGCGCACCGCCCCGGACGCGTCCGCTCCGCTCTTCGGTGACCAGGCGCTCCACGGTTCCGGCCCGGGCACGAACGAGATCAGCGACTGGGGCAGCACGGCCCAGTCCGGGCAGCAGTTCGTCGTCGCCGATGTGAGCGGCGACTGGACCGCGATCTGGTTCAGCGGTGCGAAGGTGTGGTTCTACAACCCCGGCGGCCGGAACGCCAAGATCGCCTACGGGGTGAAGATGATCCGTCCGGCTGGTTCCACCTCGGTGGCCGTCTACGGCCGCAGCTACCCGGACGCCGCGGAGTACCCGGCCGGCATCTCGCCCTCGACGCAGGCCCCGCTCACCGTGTACACCGTCCCCGCGGGCCAGGCGTACGTCGCCACCCAGGCCCCGGCCGTCACGGACGACTACGACAAGAGCAGCGGAACGGTCGTCCTCGGCGGCAAGAAGATGTACACCATCCAGTACGGCCACCGCGTCGCGCTGGTCTACGAGAACGCCGTCACCGCGACCCCCGTGACCCAGCACTGGGAGGACGGCGGCAACTGATCACCTGATCACCGCAGCGCGAAAAGGGACCGGGCCGGGCTGAGCGGCTCGGTCCCTCACCGTCTCGGGTGCACGCGCGTGTGCGTCGTATGCGGCCACGTCTCACGCGGCGGCCCGGTCCGCCCAGGCCTGCTCCAGGGCTCGGGTGAACGTCTCGGGCGACTGGACGCCACCGACTCCGTAACGGCGGTTCAGCACGAAGAAGGGCACACCCCCGGCCCCCATCTCGGCCGCCAGTCGCTCGTCGGCCCGCACGTCCGCGGCGAACGCGGTCGGATCGTCGAGCACCTCCCGGGCCGAGGCCTCGTCCAGACCCGCCTCCCCTGCGAGGGCCACCAGCGTCTCCCTGTCGTAGATCGACCGCTCCTCCGCGAAGTTCGCCCGGAAAGCGAGATCCATCATCTCGGCCTGCCGGCCGCGCGACCTGGCGAAGTGGATGAGGCGGTGCACATCGAAGGTGTTGCCGAAGACACGTCCGCCGATGCGGAAGTCGAGCCCTACCTCGCGCGCCATGGCCGCGGCCTGTTCCTCCCTGGCCACCTGCTGTTCCCGGGTCCGGCCGTACTGCGCCGCCACCGCGTCGATGATCGGCACGGTGCCGTTCTCGGCCTGGGGGTTCAGTTCGAACGAACGGTTCACCACCTCGACCTCGTCGCGGTGGTCGAACGCGGCCAGCCCCCGATCGAAGCGGGCTCTGCCGACGTAGCACCACGGGCAAGCGACGTCGGTCCAGATCTCGA
Organism: Streptomyces sp. NPDC029138; assembly: GCF_055564375.1. Lineage (NCBI taxonomy): Bacteria > Bacillati > Actinomycetota > Actinomycetes > Kitasatosporales > Streptomycetaceae > Streptomyces > Streptomyces sp. NPDC029138. Next base: position 7,380 of record NZ_JBVHWM010000087.1, on the reverse strand, counting down.
CACGCATGGGTACATCTCCTGTCACGGCTGATCGGAGTGAGCAACCTTCCGGTTGCCGGGTGTGTGCGGCTTGCGGTGACGCGTGGTGTCACCGGGCCGACGCTGCCACCAGCGCCGCGGGCCCTCCTCGGTGCCGGTGCCGGCCTCGGCCTCAGCCGCCGCCTTGAGCCTCGCGGCCATCTCGACGACGCGTTCGGCCTGGATGCCGGCGGCGAGGCGGGTGATCTCGCCGACGGGCTTGGTGCCCTGGCCGTCGGCGTGGGAGGTGCCGTAGGGGTTGCCGTCGACGAACTTCTGCGGGTCGGTGAAGCCCGGCGTGACGATGATGCCGCCGAAGTGGTGGACGGAGTTGTACAGGGCGAGCAGCGTCGACTCGTGGCCGGCGTGGTCCGTGGCGGTGGAGACGAACCCGCTGTAGACCTTGTCCGCGAGCTTGCCCTCCGCCCACAGGCCCCCGAGCGTGTCGATGAACTGCTTGAGCTGCGAGGAGACGTTGCCGAAGCGGGTCGGCGTGCCGAAGACGACGGCATCGGCCCACTCGACGTCCGCCGGGGTGGCCTCGGGGACGTTCGCGATGGCCGCGTGGTTGGCGGCCCAGGCCGGGTTGGAGTCGATGGCGGCCCGCGGGGCCAGCTCGGCCACCTTCAGCAGACGGACCTCGGCACCCGCCTTCACACCGGCGTCATGCAGTTCCCTGGCGATCTCGGTGATCGTACCGGTGGACGAGTAGAAGACGATGGCGAGCTTCACGGGGGTGGCCATGATCGGCGGTCTCCGTTCGTTGGTGACGGGTGCGGCGAGAGACGCGGTCACAAGACGACCGGTCCACTATTACGGTAGACGACCGGTCGAGCCGCGTCAAAGGTGGAGGGGCGACGGGCGCTGCTTGCGTGACACACCCGCCCCGGCCCAGGCACCGCCCGGGGTGTCACCGGCGTCGGCGAGATCTACGGGCCCGGTTGCACCCGCCGCCTGCTTGGGGGGCCGTCCCCCGGCACCTGGCCGCCACCGGCGCCCGGTCCGGGTCCGTCCACCGGAAGGTCACGTCTCCGGCCCGCTCGCCTCGCCGGCCGGTGGTGCGACAGGCAGGGGGCGACGGACGTCACTCGACGCGCACGACCTCGACCGAACCGACACCGGGCGCCGTCGAGCGCAGGAGGATGTCGAAGAGGTACCTCTTCGCCGGACGCACCGTCATCCGCCGGCCCGGCGGCAGGGCGGCCGCCTTCGGCATCCACGGTCCCCTTCGCGTTCACCGCTCACCGCCCGGACCGCGACGGGTACGCGTCCGACGTTCCGCAACGTCACGGCGGTCGTCTCCGGGCATTTCCCGAGCGTGCCCCCAGTGCAGTTGAAACGGACGTCACCGAAGGCGGTGGTTCCGCAGGAGACCTCGTATCTCGGATCAGGCAGGGAGACGCAGATGTCCCCCTTCCCGACCACCGTGGGCGCGTCTCGGGTCCCGTCGTGTTCCGGCCGATGTGCCGCTGCCGCGCCCAGGGCCGTGGCCGCGGCGAGACCGGCGGTCACGGCACCGATCAAGGCCTTGTGCGTCGCTTTCAACGTTCCCCTGGTCATGCGGTGATCTGTGGATGCCTGTGAGGTGATCGCCTCAGCTGTGGGACGGGCTGTACCTGACCCGGTGACACAGCGCAGGGATCTCGCCGGAGGCGAGGTTCGGCATGATGTCGGCAGTTCCTCGAAGGCGCTCTCCCCGGTCACCAGCGCGTCCAGCGCGGGATCGGCCAGCAGGTCGAGCGCGAGGGCGATCCGGTCGGCGTAGCCACGACCGGAACACCTGGCCGGGGAGACGGTGCCGACCTGGCTGCTGCGGACGGTCAGCCGCCGGGAGTGGAACGCCTCCCCCAGCGGGAGGGTGACACGGCGGTCGCCGTACCAGCTCAGCTCCAGTACCGTGCCCTCGGCCGCCAGCAGCTCCGGGGAGCGGACGAGGCCCCGTTCGCCGGCGCCGGCGTGCACGACCAGGTCGCACTCGCGAGGGCGCCCTCGGGTGCCGCGAATCCGATGCCGAGGGCCCGGGCGACCTCGGCCCGCGCCTCGTCCGCGGCCGGGTCGGGCAGGGCGACGTCACGCATCTCGCCGTGGCCCGGATATCGGAGCCAGAACGCGCGGGCGGTGCGGTTCATCCGGCGGTCTCCCGCCGCGGGCGGTGCCTCCTCACAGCGCACGGTCATGACTCGCCCACGCGATGTGCGACTCGTGGAGCGTGACGGTGATCCCGCCGATGCCGCGGGCGCCCTCCCCCAGCGCGCCGCCGTGGACGCGCTCGGCGAGCCGGTCGGCGATGACCTTGGCCAGGAACTCGGTGGACGTGTTGATCCCCGCGAAGTCGGGCTCGTCGTCGAGGTTGCGGTAGTTGAGCTCGCCGACGACCGCGCCCAGTTCCCGGGTGGCCAGGCCGATGTCGACGACGATGTTGTCGTCGTCCAGCTGCTCGCGCCGGAACGTGGCGTCCACCAGGAAGGTCGCTCCGTGCAGTCGCTGGGCGGGGCCGAAGACCTCGCCGCGGAAGCTGTGGGCGACCATGAGGTGATCGCGGACGGTGATGCTGAACAACGGACGGTCCTCCCATACGGCACGCATCCTCGCCGGCCGATGCCGGGGGACATCTGTCACACGTATGTGCGGACTCGTTTGGTTCAGCGGCTCGCGGTCCGACGCAGCGGACCGCTCCCGTTTGTAGTCGATCGGTCGTATACTGATCCCATGGGACGGACAAGTGACGCCAGGAAGAAGATCCTCGACGCTGCGCAGTCACTCATCGAGCTGCGCGGCTACTCGGCGCTGGGCGTGGCCGAGATCTGCAAGGCGGCCGAGGTACCCAAGGGTAGTTTCTACTACTTCTTCGAGTCCAAGGAATCCCTCGCGCTCACCGTGATCGACGAGCACTGGGCCGCCGAGCGGCGCGACTGGACCCGCATCCTGAAGGACGAGACGGAGCCGCCCCTGCTCCGCCTGCGCCGGCTCTTCGAGGCGACCGAGGCGGAGCACCGGGCCTGCCGGGCCGACCGCGGATCGATCGCGGGCTGCATGCTCGGCAACCTCTCCCTGGAGATGTGCAACCAGAGCGAGGCCGTGCGCGACCGGCTCAAGGAGATCTTCGAGGACCAGGTCGACTTGATCGAAGCGGTTGTCGCCGAGGCCCAGAGCCGTGGCGAGGTCGGCGTCAGCGACCTCCGCGAATCGGCCCGGGCCGTGGTCGCGCAGCTGGAGGGCCAGGTGCTGTTCGCCAAGCTCTACAACACCACCTCACCGCTCGGCGCGCTCTGGGCCAACTGCCTGGCGCTGCTGAACGCCCGGCCGGCCTCCGTCGCAGCCGCCTCCTGACGGCACACCGGGACCCGAAGGTCCTCGAAACCCACCGCCACCGCAACAACGCGGAACCCCGCTGAACGCCTTCCCGGCCGTCCGCGCCGTCTCACCTGCCCGGCGTCGCGCGGGCGGTGGCCGCACGCCACATGGCCGGCCGGGGCCGCTCCCCTCCTCCGTGAAGCGGCCCCGGCCGGCAGCGGTCCCCGTCACCCTCCGCTCTCGGACGACAGGGACCGGGACGTCGCCGGCGGAAGCCGGCGAGGCCGACTCAGCTGGCGCGCAGCGGAGCGAGGGCCTTGGCCCACGCCACGGTCTGGTCCAGCGTGGTGACGAGCGTGTCACGCTGGATGTCGGCCGGCTTGAACACGGAGAAGTTCTCGAAGTCCGTGAACAGGGAGAGCGCCACCTGCGCGCGGACGTCGGCCAGCTGGAGCTCGCCGGCGATGCCGCGCAGGTGCTCCACGGCGCGGGCGCCGCCGAGCGAGCCGTAGCTGACGAAGCCGACGGACTTGTTGTTCCACTCGGCGTAGAGGAAGTCGATCGCGTTCTTCAGCGCGCCCGGCACGGAGCGGTTGTACTCCGGCGTGACGATGATGAAGCCGTCGAGGGAGGCGATCTTCTCGGCCCAGGACTGGGTGTGCGGCTGGGTGTAGTTGCCCAGGGAGGCCGGGTACGCCTCGTCCAGGACGGGGAGCTTGTAGTCCAGCAGATCGACCAGTTCGAACTGGGCGTCGGTGCGCTCGGAGGCGACTTCGTGCACCCAGCGAGCGACGGCTTCACCGTTACGGCCCGGCCGGGTGCTGCCGATGATGATACCGATCTTGGTCATGAGGACGCCCTTTCATGGGTCGGCCGTGCCTGAGGTCAGTTCGGGCCCAGCCGCAAATACTTGTCGAAGCAAGTAGAGCATGCTGATAATTGACGGGTCAATAAAACAGGTGGTTTGACGCTGTGCCACACCTCACACCGTGACGATGTCAGCCGGTGCGTTCCCGCAGACGGTGAGGATGGGCCGCGTACACGCCGAGCACGCGCACCTCGGACGAGAAGAAGTGCAGCTCCTGGAGGGCGAGGGCGACATGGGGCTCGTCCGGGTGTCCCTCGATCTCCACGTAGAACCGGCTGGCGTTCAGCCCGGCGCCGATCTGGTAGCTCTCGATCTTCGTGAGGTTCACGGCGTTGCTGGCGAAGCCGCCGAGCGCCTTGTACAGCGCGCTCGGGATGTTCCGTACGGAGAAGAACAGGCTCATCATCGTCGGCTGCCCCGGTTCCGGCGCGGGGCCGGCGTGCCGGGAGAGGACGACGAACCTCGTGGTGTTGTCCGGATCGTCCTCGACCGCGGACCGCAGGACGTCCAGGCCGAACAGCGCCGCCGCGCCGGGCGGGGCGAGCGCCGCGTGCCGGGGATCACCCAGTTCGGCCACCTCACGCGCCGCCCCGGCCGTGTCATCGCTGACCAGGGTGCGCCAGCCGCCGTCACGCAGCGCCTTCCTGCACTGGCCGAGGGCGTGCACATGGCTGCGTACGCACTCCACTTGATCGAGCGACGCACCGGGAACACCCATCAGGTCGAACTGGATGGCCAGGAAGTGTTCGGCGACGATGGACAGCCCCGACTCCGGCAGGAGATGGTGCACGTCCGCCACGCGACCGGCCGCGGAGTTGTCCACGGGGATGACCGCGACATCGGCGGCGCCGAACTTGATGGCGTCCAGGGCCTGTTCGAAACCGGTGCAGGGCAGCTCACGCCCCTCGGGGAACAACGTGCGGGCCACTGTCGAGGAGTTGGAACCGAGTTCACCCTGATATGCGACGGTCGTCACCGCGTCCAGCCTTTCACCGTGGGGCCATTGTCGTCGGGCGGCGGCAACTCCACCGCGTGACGCAAGCATTGCAGTATGGGTGCGCTGTCCTCGACCAGCTCCGGCAAGGGGTGCCGGCCGTCGCTCCCGACGAGGGACAGTGCGGATTCGTACGCCACCGCGACCACATGGCGGACGACGCGACCGGCCCGTGTGACGTGTGCGGTCAGGGGCTGCCCGGCGGATGCCCGGCCGGCCTGGCCCGGACGCGGCAGTCCGTGCAACGCCGCCGCCAGACTCAGCCGTTCGTCGTGCAGCGCGCCCGCCAGCTGCTCCGCGATGGCGGCGGGCGCACCGTCCGCCGCGGCGGCGGGGGCCGAGGCGGCCAGCTCGTCGGTCAGACGACGGGCCGCCCCCAGCGCCATCGCCGTCAGCGCCGTCCAGAGATAGCCCGTGTCGTCCGCCCCCAGCGGGGTGCCCGCCGCATACGTGGCGCAGCCGGCCGGCACGAACTCATCGCGCAGCCGGAACGCCGGGCCGGCTGCCGCGGCGTCGTCCGCACCGCGGCGACTGCGGGACGCGAGCGGAAGGACCTTCGGCGAGACGGCGAACAGGTCCGGGCCGCTCGCGGTCAGGTCCGCCCCTGCACGCTGTCCCGTGACGGTCCCGGGCAGAGCCACCCACGGATGTGTCCCGGCCGGGGGGAGGCGCCACAGGCCGGACACCGAGAAGCCGCCCGGCACCGGCCGCGCGACCGCGCTCCCGTCATCGGCGGGAACGGCGGCGGTGCACAGGGCGGCCCAGTTCCACCGGCTGGTGAAGGACCGCCACGCCTGGCACGGATCGGCGTGGCCGTTCCGTTCGAAGACTTCGAGGACGCGCGGCAGACCGGTCCGCGGACCGACCGTCCCGAGCCGGCCGTCGTGGCCGGCGGCCGTCGTGCGCCTACGCGGCTCGCTCACCGGCCCCGCCCTCCGGTGTGGTCAGGACAACGTTGTCCAGGTCCTCGCCCCGGGCGTAGCGGTGCAGCTGACGCCGGAGGAACTCCTTGCTCATCAAGGGGAAGGCATCGGTGAAGGCGGCCGCATGAGGGGTGATCACCACCCCCGGAAGCGACCAGAGAGGATGGCCGGCGGGCAGCGGCTCGGGGTCCGTCACGTCCAGCGCCGCCCGGAGGCGGCCCTTGCGGACCTCGCGCAGGAGAGCGTCGGTGTCCACGAGTTCGCCGCGGGCGACGTTCACCAGCAGGGTCCCGTCCCGCAGCCGCGCCAGTGCGCGCGCGTCGAACATGCCGCGCGTCCACTCTGTCAGCGGGGCGCACAGCACCACGGCGTCCGCGGTGGGCAGCAGGCCGGGCAGCTCCGCCGCGCCGTGCACCTGGCCCGCCGGGGTGGTGCGAGCGGTCCGCGCGACGAGCACGACCTCGCATCCGAAGGCGCGCAGGCGGGCGGCGACGGCCGCGCCCACAGCGCCGTACCCGACCACCAGGACCCGCTTGCCCACGAGCGTGGTTCCGTGCTCCGGCTGCCACCGGCTCCGAGCCTGCCGGCACGCGAACCGGTCGAGCCCACGGGCCAGCGACAGCAGGAGCGCGACCGCCAGTTCGGCGGTGGCCTCCCCGTGCACTCCGCGCGCCGTCGCCAGGGCCGTACCCGGAGGCATCAGGTCCAGCAGCGGAGCCATGTGGTCGTGTCCGGAACTGAGGAGCTGGACCACCTCCAGATTCCTCATGCGCGGCAGCACACCGGTCAGGACCCGCTCGGCTCCCGGCACCGGCGGCGGGACGAGGAACCGGACCCTGCCGGGGTCGCCGGGCAGTGGCCCCGATCCGTCCCAGTAGCCGTACGACAGGCCGTCCGGCAGGCCGGGAATCTCCTCACCGTGATACGGCAGCCACACAGGAGGGGCGTCTTTCATCGTGTCTCAGCTTCTTCCGAGTGTCGCCGTGCCGGGCGGGCCCGTGACCCGTCACCCAGTCGCACGTGTGGACCGAGTCCTCAGTACGTGCACGGGTGCGTGGCCCATACAGGTTCAGGTGAAGGTCGTCACAACGGAGCGCGCGGCGGGCACACCTGTGTCCCGGCACACCTGCGCGGTGGCCGGGCGTGCTCGATCGGGAGCGGACAGAGGGAAACGGCCGCGGGGGGGGGGGGGGGGGGGGGGGGGGGGGGGGGGGGGGGGGGGGGGGGGGGGGGGGGGGGGGGGTGGGGGGGGGGGGGGTGGGGGGTGGTGGGGGGGGGGGGGC
>NZ_JBVHWM010000086.1:0-36230 GCF_055564375.1 Streptomyces sp. NPDC029138 | reverse complement strand
CCTTCTTCGGGGTTTCGGAACCCCCCATCGCGTCTTATGAGTCTCTCCCCCCCCCCCCCCCTTTTCTCGCCCCCCCCCCCCCCCCCCCCCCCCCCCCCACGCAGCAGTACGCCCGAACGTCTTTACGGTCAAGACGACGCAGGTCCTGACTTCGCCCGCTCCTGCGGGGTACCAGGTCCGCGCTCGCACGCTGAACAATCTGCCGCGCACTGCTCTATGCGGCCGCCCCGCACCGCCTGTGCCCCTGACGTGATCCAACCGGCTCGCCCGCTTCGGGTACGCGAAATCCGATGTGGTTGAAGGCCGCGGAGAAGGCCGGCGCTGAGGTCCGTCTGCTGCAGGGCCGCCGAGCTTGCCCCCCCCAGTCGGCGATCGACTCAAGCCGGGCCCACTGGCCGTTCGTCAGATCCCCACGTCCCACAGCACGTGATCATCAACGAACAAGATCCACTTTCGCAACAGACCCTAGTACTGCAATCACAGTTATGGGGTTTGGCCTCGCCGTTTGTAGTGGCTGAGGCGAGCGCGGGTCTGACTGAGCCGTCTCCACCATGACCAGCGCAGATGGTGTGTCGGAGTGAGGTGTGGGGGGCGGAGGAGTAGTCCGATCAGGCGGCGGATCTCCGCGACGGACAGGGGTATCAGGCGGGTTTGTCCAAGATCGCTGCCCCCTTTGACAGTTCCTGGGCACGGATGGCGGTCAGTGCGGCGAGTGCGGCCATGGACAGGGTGATGTGTCGGTACCAGGCGTCGTAACGGCGGACCTGGTAGTGGTCCAGGCCGCACTCGTTCTTCGCGGCCTGGAAACATTCCTCGACCTGCCACCGGGCCCCGGCCACCCGGGCCAGGTCCCTCAGCCGCGTGCCGACCGGGCCGTAGCACACGTAGTAGGCGATCTCGGTCGGGTCACTGACGCTGCGGCGGGCCAGTACCCAGTGGCCGAAGCCGTTCTCCCACCAGATCCGTATCGGCATCCGGGCCCAGTCGTAGAACCTGTGCCCATGGGCGCCGGCTCCTGCTGACACGCGCTTCCATGCCTGCCGCGGCAGGCCGGCCACCAGGGCGTCGACCCGGGCCTCGGCGCCCCGGGTGGTGATGACGGTGTCGTTGACCTTGGTCGCCAGCACGTGCGCGACCGCGCGCTGCTCCAGCCAGTACCGCACTCGCTTGACCTGCCCGTATGCCTCGTCCGCGGTCACCCACGCGAACGGCACCTTCGCATCCAAAGCCCGCTGGAGCATGGCCTGGAAGTGCTCGATCTTCGTGGCGAACGGCACCTCGTCCGGGACGCCGGCCGCCCGGCACCGCTCACGGTCGTCGGTCCAGGACTTCGGCAGATACAACTCCCGGTCGATCAACGCCCGCCCTCGCCGCGAGGCGTAAGCGAGGAAGGTGCCGATCTGGCAGTTCTCGGTGCGGCCGGCCGTTCCGGAGTACTGCCGCTGCACCCCGGCCGAGCGGACTCCCTTCTTCAGGAACCCGGTGTCGTCGCCGATCAGCACTGCGTCCTTGTCGCCGATGCTCTCGATGACGAAGTCACGGACGTCGTCGCGGACCCCGTCGACGTCCCAGTCCGCCTCGCCCAGCAGCCGCTGCATCCCGATCGGATGCGCCTCACCAGCGCGTTCCGCCAGCGACCAGCCGTTCTTACGCTCCAGCGGTGCCACCAGCCCGGCCATGTACTCCAACGCCCGGCCCCGCGGCTCCGAGCGGGCAAACCGCGACGCGAACCGCGCGTGTAACCCGGCCAACGCCTCACGCCAGGACTCGACTTGACGCACACCAAGATCCACAGACACCGGGACACTCAATCACACCAAACCCCATAACTGTGATTGCAGTACTAGCCGCCGACGACCACGTCCGCGTGCTGCTCGCCAAGATCGCCGCCCGCGACTTCCACGGAGCCGATCGATGGCCCTTCAGGCCGATCGTCCTTCCTGCGGGGCATGAGCCGCACGTCTTCTCCGGTGAAGCCGGGAGGGTTGATCACCGGTGCCGGGCCGAGCCAGTTTTGGCAGACGGCCCGGCGACAGGGAAGCAGACCGCGAGGTACGACAGCATGGACCCGATCAACCTCCTGCCGGTGGTCTACGGCGGTCCCGCCCGGGTCCGTGTCGATTCGCCAGTCGGCCCCCGGACGGAAATGGTCCGTCCGCTCCAGTATCAAGCCCACCGTGCGGCAGGTGCCACGGTTTCGGCCTCTGGCAGCGCCCCGGCGCCACTCACCGGGCTCACCTTCGTGTGGGCGATGAGCGCCGGAGGGCTTCGGCGATGATCTGCACGAGGTGGCGGCTGTCGAGGCCGGCCAGGTCGCGGACCTGAGTGCGGCAGGAGAACCCGTCGGCGAGGATCCGCCGGTCAGGACTGGCGGATGCCTTGGCGAGGATGCCCTCTCGTGCGATCTTCTCGGAGATCTCGTAGTGGCCCTTCTCCATGCCGAAGTTCCCGGCGAGGCCGCAGCATCCCGCGGAGATCTCGACGTCACGGCCCATGGCTTCCAGGAGCGCCTGATCCGCGTCGTAACCCATGACCGAGTAGTGGTGGCAGTGGGGCTGGACGAGGAGTTTTTCGGCTGCTCGCGGCGGCGTCCAGCCGATGGAGGTGACGAACTCGGCGATGGTCTTGACCGAGCGGGCGAGCTCGGTGGCGCGGGGGTCGTCGGCGAGGAGTTCCACGAGGTCCGAGCGGAGCGTGGCGATGCAGCTGGGTTCGATGCCGACGACCGTCCTTCCGTCCCTGACGTGCGGGAGCAGAACGTCGAGTGTCCTGCGCAGTCGGGCTTTGGCGGCGGTGAGCTGGCCGGTGGAGACGAGGGTCAGACCGCAGCAGGCCCCTGGGCCGGCGATCTCGACGTCACAGCCGGCGGCGAAGAGGACTTCGAGGGCGTCCCGCGGGATGTCTGGATCGATGGCGTCCGAGAAGGAGTCGACCCAGAGCACGACCTTGGCCCCGGTCCGCCTCGCGGACCTCGTCGGCGGTCTGCTCCGGCGGAACGGCTTTCGGGGCAGCGTCGGCAGCGAACGGCGAGGGTCGGCTCCCATCACCGCCGTCGTGGCTCTGCGCAGCAGAGGTACGCGGCCGGCGAGGTTGAGAAGCGGGGCCAGTGGCGCGGCGAGCCTGAGCCACTGCGGGAGCCGGCCGAGTGTGTAGTGGCTGAGCGGACGCAGGCGCCCCTTGTACCTCTGGTGGAGCGTTTCGGACTTGAGCATGGCCATGTCGATGCCGGTGGGGCAGTCGTTCGCGCAGGCCTTGCAGCTCAGGCACAGGTCGAGAGCGTCGTGGACCTCGTGGGAACTCCAGCCGTCGGAGACGAGGCCGCCGTTGAGCATCTCCTGGAGGATCCGCGCGCGGCCCCGGGTGGAGTCCTTCTCGTCGCGGGTGGCGGTGTACGAGGGGCACATGAATCCGCCCTGTCCGCCGCTGTCGGCCCGGCATTTGCCGACCCCGACGCACCGGTGGACGGCATCGGTGATGTCTCCGCCGTCGTGCGCGAAGGCGAAGCCGTCGGTGGCGCGCAGGCGCCGGGCCTGGGGACGGCGGAGGTCGGCGTCCAGCGGTGCCGGGCGGACGACGACCCCCGGGTTCATGACGTCTTCGGGGTCCAGGAGCGCCTTGAAGGTCTCCATGGCGCTCAGGGCTTCGGGGCTGTACATGACGGGTAGCAACTCGGAGCGCGCGCGTCCGTCCCCGTGCTCGCCGGAGAGGGAGCCACCGTGCTCGGCGGCCAGCGCCGCGGCGCGTTCGAGGAACCTGCGCATGAGGGTGCCGTCGCCGTCGAGGGGGAAGTCGAGACGGACGTGGACGCAACCGTCGCCGAAGTGGCCGTAGGCCAGCCCGGAGACGTTCTCGGCCGCCATGAGGGCTTGGAGTCCGCGCAGGTAGTCGCCGAGGCGTTCCGGGGGGACTGCGGAGTCCTCCCAGCCCGGCCAGGCCTGCTTGCCGTCGGCGGTGCGTCCGGCCAGGCCGGCACCGTCGGCGCGGATCTGCCAGAGCCTGGTCGCCTCGGGCCCTGCGGGCAGGACCAGGGTGTCGGCCGAGCCGGCGGCGGCGACGAGTTCGCGTGCGGCCCCCACCGCCTCTTCCGGGGTGGCGCCGCCGACCTCGGCGATCAGCCATCCGCCACCGGCGGGCAGGGTGGGGACGCCGACGGCACCGTGTGCCCGGCGGACGACTTCGATGAGCTGCGCGTCCAGGCCTTCCAGGGCGAGCGGGCGGAAGGGGAGCAGATTCGGCACGTCGTCCGCGGCGGTGGCCATGTCGCGGTAGCCGAGGACGGCCAGCGCCGACGCCGCTGCCCGGGGCACGAGTGTGACCGTGGCTTCGAGGAGGATTCCGCAGCTGCCTTCGGTGCCGGTCAGGGCGGCCGCGAGGTTGTGTCCGTTCTCCGGCAGCAGGTGCTCCAGGGAGTAGCCGGAGATCTGCCGTCCGAAGCGTCCGAACTCGGTGCGCAGGACGGCCAGGTTCTGCCTGACGAAGGAGTCCAGACCGGGCACCACGGCGAGACCTTCGGAGCCCGAACCGGCCGTGATGACGTCGCCGCGGCCGGTCAGCCAGGTCAGGGACACCACGTTGTCGGCCGTACGCCCGTAGGACAGGCCGTGCGGACCGCACGCGTTGTTGCCGATCATCCCGCCGATGGTGCAGCGGGTGGCGGTGGAGGGATCGGGACCGAAGCGAAGCCCGTAGGGCAGGGCGGCGGTCTGGAGGGTGCTCAGGACCACCCCGGGTTCCACGACCGCCGTGGAGGAATCGGGGTCGATGGACAGGACACGGTTCATGAAGCGGGAGAAGTCGATCACGAGGCCGGGGCCCACGGCGTTCCCGGCGCAGGAGGTGCCTCCTCCCCGGACGGTGACCGGCACTCCATGGGCACGGGCGATGTCGACGGCGGTGATCACATCGTCCTTGGACTTGGGCGTGAGCACAGCCTCCGGGACGACTCGGTAGTTGGAGGCGTCGGTCGCGTACAGCGCCCTGGTCAGGGACGAGCCGTCGACGAGGTCGCCGAGCTGTCCCCGCAGGGCGTCGAGGAACGCCTTGGTGCGGGGCTGTGCATCGTCTGCCGTGGTCGCTTCCATCGGTGCTGCTCCTGAGGGGCCGTCGGGCCTGCCGGGGTGGACGTGGATTCGTGCCGCAGCGCAGTCGCGTCTGCGAGGGCTCGTGCGGACGAAGGAAGCGATCCGCGTTCAGCGCGTCCATCGCTTCCCTTGATGGCCGTCATGGGAGGACGAGGTGCCGAGGGGTGTCGCCGCCCGCGTCGCGGAGCCATCCGGGGTCCAGTGCCTCGGCGGCGAGCGCGGAGATGAGCTGTTCGAGGGCGGCGGGAGGTTCGGGGCTGTCGGGCTGTCCCGCGTCGGAGGCAAGGACCAGACGTGGTCCTGCCGCCCGGGCGACGGCAGCCAGTCGGGCAGCCGTCATCCCGGGCTGGTGCAAGAGCTGGTAGGCGGTGATCTCGACGTGGGCCCCCCGCTCGGCGAGTTCGGCGATTTCCCGCACCCGCATGCCGGGGACGGTGTAGGAGGGGTGGGTCAGCAGGAACCTTCCGATGCCCCGGGCCTGGGCCTGATCCAGCAGCCACCTGCATTCCTCGCCGCTGACATGCCCTGTGCACAACACCGCGTCGTGCTCGGCGATCAGGTCGAGAACGAGGGCGATGTCCTTGACCGCGGCGTCGTCCGCGGGAAGGACCGGCGGGACGCACAGCACCGAGCGGTCCAGACGCCCGTCCAGGTCCCCCAGCCGTGGCAGTCGGGCGGCTTCCTGGGTGTGGGCGTCCGCCGTGGGGAACCACACGACCCGGCCGCCCGTGGAAAGCGCCGAGAGGACGGCCGCCGGGTTGATCCCGCCGACGGCACGGTTGAGGGTGATGCCTCCCACCACCTCCAGTCCGGATGAGCGGCTGAGGGCGCTGGCCCGGCCCACGGTGGATTCGTGGTGGGCCTTCAGCACGAAGCCGCTGTAACCGGCCGCCGCGTAGCCGGCCCCGATCTGGTCGTCGTACCCGATGCGGTCGAGGACGTCAGGAGCGGCATGGACATGAACGTCAAACACGGAGCTGCTCTCTCTCGGGGCCGAGGTTGGTCGCGAAGGCTCCGGCGAGGAACTCGGTGCGGGATTCCGCGAGGAGAGGGACCTCTGCCCGAAGCCGGCGCAGGGCCGTCATGTCCAGCTCGGCGACAGCGGCACCCGGCTCGTCCCCGAGGGAGACGAGGACACTGCCGTCCGGGCCCAGAACGCGTGAGCCGCCCCAGAACCGGGCCCCGCCGTCGGTGCCGCAGCGGTTGACGAACACGACGTAGCACTGCAGCAGCACCGCGGCGTGCTCCAGGATCACCTCCCATGTGTGGCGGATCCTGGCCGGGTCGGAGCCTTCCACGCTGGCCACGGGCACGATCAGGACTTCGGCGCCGCCTTGGGCCGCCAGCCACGGGATGACCGGATGCCACATGTCGTTGCAGATGGCCGTGGCGATCCTGGCCGCGCCGAAGCCGGCGGTCCGCAGCTCCGCGCCCGGCTGGAACGAGAGGTGCTCGTTCCACGGCGCGTAGGACACGGGCTGCAGCTTGCGCTGCAGGTACCGGGTCCCGGTCCGTGGGTCGGCCAGCAGGTAGCTGTTCCAGGGCAGCCCGGACGGGTTCTTCTCGGTGAAGCCCACGGCGACGCCCGCGGACACCAGGGCAGCCAGCCGCGGATCGTCGCTGGTGAGGAGGTTCGTCTCGGTGGGGGGCGTGAATCCGTAGCCGTTGACGGAGAGTTCCGGGGTGACGGCGAGGTCGACCGGGCCGACGCTGTCGTGCAGTTCGGTGATGCGGGCGAGGTTCTCTTCGACCGCGCCGAAGACGGGTGCGGTCTGGAGGAGCCCTACGCGAAGCGTGGCCGGCTCCTCCACGCTCTGCGTCACTTCAGCTTGTTGGCGCTGAGCCACTGGCTCGCGACCTCCTCCGGCCTCTTGCCGTCCACGTCGATCTCCGCGTTCAGCTTCTGCAGTTGGGCGGTGACCAGCAGCTTGCTCACCGGATCCATCACCGTCTGGACCCTCGGGTACTTCTTCAGGACCGTGCCTCGGACGTTCAGGGAGAGGTTGTACGGCGGGAAGAACTTCTTGTCGTCCTTCAGGACGGTCAACCCGAGGGCGGATATGCGGCCGTCGGTGGCGAAGACCTCACCGAAGTTGCACGGATTGCCCTTGGCGACGGCGTTGTAGATCGGGCCTTCGGCCAGCTCCGCCGCGTCGCTCTTGGGGAGGTTGAAACCGTACGCCTTCTGCAACCCCGGCCACCCGTCGTCGCGCCCGAAGAACTCCGAGGCGCCACAGAAGCCCGCGCTGCCCGGATCCTTCGAGACGAGTTCGGCGTAGTCGGAGAGCGTGGCCACGCCCAGCTTCTTCGCCGCCGACGTCTCCACCGCGACGGCATAGGTGTTGTTCGCCGCGGCCGGCGGGAGCCACACCACGTCGTTCCTGGACTTGTCCAGCGCACTGACCTTCTCGTACAGGGCCTGGGGGTCGGTGATGTTCCCCCGCTGATGCAGGGCCAGCCAGCCGGTGCCGGTGTACTCCCAGTACATGTCCACGTCGCCGCTGGTGAGCGCCGCACGCACGGCGTTGGTTCCGCTCATGCCGCAGGTGCGCTTGACGCTCGCCCCCTGTGACTCGAGCCGTTGGGCAGTAATCTCGCACAGCAGCAGCTGTTCGGTGAAGTTCTTCGACGCGACGTTCACGGTGACCCCTTTGAGGGGGCCGCTCCTCGCCGGGCCGCTCCCCTTGTCGGCGCCGCTGCTGCCGAGAGCACAGCCGCTGGTGAGCGCGAGGCTGAGCAGGCCCGCTGCGGCCGTCATGGTTCTGCGCATGCTGAAGCCCTTTCGTGGTGCTTGAGGGTGTCTGGGTGGGACGGAACAGGAGCGGTCTCAGATGCCGCGCGGGCGCAGGACCCGTTCAGCGAGGCCGGCCAGCCAGTCGACGGTCAGGGCCAGGGCCATCGTGAGGGCGCTGCCGACGACGAGCACCGGCGTCCTGTCGAGGGAGATGCCGGAGGAGATGACGGAGCCGAGGCCCCCGGCGTTGGTGAATGCGGCGAGGGTGGCCACGCCGACGTTGAGGATCAGTGCCACGCGGATGCCTGCCAGCATCACCGGGACCGCCAGAGTCAGCTCGATGGTGAACAGCACCTCCCGGGCGTTCATCCCCATGCCCCGGCCGGCGTCGATCAGCGCGGGGTCGACCTGACGGATCCCGACCATGGTGTTGCGCAGCACGGGAAGCAGTGCGTACAGCACCAGGGCGACCACGGCCATCCAGAAGCCGACGCCGAAGACCATGGCCAGCACCACCAGCACCCCGATCGACGGCACCGCCTGGCTTGCGTTGGCCGCCGCGAGCACGATCACCCCCGCCCTGCTGATGCCGGGCCTGGTCAGCAGCACGCCGAGGGGGACACCGATGGCGACGGTCAGCAGCGTCGAGGCGACGACGAGTTGGACGTGCTCCCACAGGGCGGTCAGCACGACGTCCGGGGCCAGGCTGCGGGTCTCGATGGAGTCCAGCTGGAGGGAACTGACGTAGGCCCAGAGGGCGCCCAGCAGGACGAGGACGGTCAGCGGCAGCACCCACGTGCGGGAGCGGCGTGTCCCCGAACCGGTGGTTGCCCCGACGGCCCCGGCGCTCATGAAAGCACCTTCGCCGGCTGGGCTGCCGCGGTGAGCAGGGTCTGTAGGTCGAGGTAGCGGGTGCCGTCCCCGGGAACACTGACCTCGACGCCCTCCGCCCGTGAAGCCAGAACCAGCTCGAGTGCCCTGTGAACGGTTTCACCGGCGTCTATGGCGATGGAGTTCGCCGCGCTGGGCACGTCGGAGGGCGCGGAGGCCAGGACATCCGAGACCTTCAGGAGCGACAGCCGGCGGACCGGGGCGCCGGACCCGACGAAGTCGCGGACGAAGTCGTCGGCGGGGTTGCTGAGGATCGCCAGGGGCGTGTCGAACTGGGCCAGGCGGGAGCCGGGGCCGAAGATCGCGATGCGGTCGCCCAGGCGGAGCGCCTCGTCGATGTCGTGGGTGACCATCACGATCGTCTTGCGGATCCGTTCCTGGAGCCGCAGGAACTCCATCTGGAGCTTTTCCCGCGCGATGGGGTCCACGGCGCCGAACGGTTCGTCCATCAGCATCACCGGCGGATCCGCGGCGAGGGCGCGGGCGACGCCGACCCTCTGCTGCTGGCCGCCCGAGAGCTGCCGGGGGTAACGGTCGGCATAGGTGGCCGGGTCCAGTCCGACCATCTCCAGCAGCTCCTTCGCTCGCTGACGGCGCTCGGACTTCTTCACCTTGAGCATCCTGGGCACAAGGGCGATGTTGTCCGCGATCGTCAGATGGGGGAGCAGGCCGATCTGCTGGATGACGTAGCCGATGCCGCGCCGCAGCTCGTCCACGTCGGCGTGGGTGACGTCCTTGCCGCCGATGAAGATCCGCCCGTGGGTCGGCTCGACGAGGCGGTTGATCATCCGCAGGGTGGTGGTCTTCCCGCATCCGGACGGGCCGACCAGGACGACGAACTCTCCTCGCTTGATCTCCATGGAGAGTTCGGAGACGGCCGCCTTGTCCTGGCCGGGGTATCGCTTGGAGACCTCGTCCAGAAAGATCATGGTGTCGGGGCTCGGGATGGGCCTGTCAGACATTCAATCCTCGCAGAGCGGTGATCTTGGCGATCACGATGAACAGGAGGTCGAGGACCAGAGCGACGAGCACCACTCCGATCACTCCGGAGAGAGCTTCCTCCAGTGCGTTCGCTCCCCCGATCCGCTCCAGCCCCCGGAAGATCAGCTGTCCCAGACCAGGGCCGCGCACGACGGCTCCGATGGCAGCCGTCGCGACCAGCATGATCGTCGCCGTGCGGATCCCGTTGAGGATCACTGGCCAGGCCAGGGGCAGGACAACGGTGCGCATCCGCTGTCCCGGGCCCATGCCCAGGCCGCGGGCCGCCTCGACGACGGCCGGGTCGACCCCTTCGATGCCGGTCACCGTATTGCGCAGGATCGGGAAAACCCCGTACACGGAAAGGGCGGCGATCGTCGGGGCCACACCGAGCCCCAGGAGGGGGATCATGAGGGCGAACAGGGCGAAGGAGGGGATGGTCAGCAGGGACCCCGTCAGCGACAGCAGGGCGCTGCGCAGGCCGGGGGAGGACTGCGTGGCGAGGGCGAGCCCGATTCCGACGATCGCGGAGATTGCGACACTGACGAGGACCAGCTCGATGTGTTGCTCGGCCAGGAACACCAGGTAGCTCGCGTTGTCGGCCATGTAGGAGATGAGCTTCACGGCGTGGCCGCCCCTCTCGAGGGACGGCCTGCGAGCGTGTTCAGGACCGCCTGACGGGGGCCGGCGGGGCCGGACTCGGGACGGGGAGGAGCGAGATGTCGCATGGTGATCTCCGGTTTCGTGGCTCGGACGGATGGTTGTCGGGTCGCTTCGGCGGCCGTCAGGGGTCGCTCGGATCGGCGCAGGAGCGCACGTCGGAGCTGAGGGAGGCCTGCAGGCCCCGCACCGTCGACAGCAGGTGCCCTCCGAATGCCTGGAGGTGCGGCTCGATCCTGAACGCGGGGCCGGAGATGTTCACCGCCGCTTTGACCTGCCCGGTGAAATCCCTGACCGGTGCCCCGATGCCCATGAGTTCCGGGTCGAAGACGCGGTTCGCGACCGTGTATCCCCGCCGCCGGGCCTCCTGCACCTGGACGAGGAACTCGCGCGCCTCACGCTCCGACACCCGGTTCTCACCGCGTCGGACGATCTCGATGATGTGCTCGTCCTCATAGTCCATCAGCAAGGCCATCCCGCTGGAACTGCGGTGCACGGGGATCGTACGGCCCACCCAGTTCACGGCCTCGATCGACCGCCGGGAGCCCTCCGACAGAACGGTGAGGACCTCACCGTCGCTGAGCACGCTCAGGTAGGTGCGTTCCCGGACCGTTTCGGTCAGCCTGAGCAGCAACGGGGCCGCGAGTTTGGTCAGCCGCTGGTCTCCCGCTCGCACCGCCAGCGCGAACAGCCGCCAGCTCAGCTCGTACCGCCCCGAACGACGCCGGGCGACCATGCCCGTCTCGAGCAGGCTCTTGAGCTGCCGGGACACGACGGACTTCTCGCGCTCCAGCACCCTGGCCACATCGGCCACGCTCAGGCCGTCGGGGAAGGCGGCCGGATCCGCGGACGCGAGCGCGTCCAGGATCGCCATCACTCGCGAAGCACCGCTCCGCGAGGCGGGGTGAGTCTGTTTCTGCTCGAGAGCCATACCGAATCCTAGGTAGCGGTATGCAGTAACTAGAGTGCGCACGTGAGGTACGCAACAGGCGGTTGCATTTTTTGCACCGCTCCTCCGCGCGCCGCCTCCGGTGCCGGGACGGGACAGGTTTCCGTGCCGGGGCGATCCGGGGCCGCTGTCAGGCCGAGATGCTCCGGGGCCGAGCGGCGGAGGCACTGAAGGCGGCGTCGAAGAACTCCTTCAGGCGGTCGCACAGCAGCAGGAACTCCGGGTGGTCGCCGTACATGAAGTCGTTGTGCCGCCCGTTGATCGTGTAGAGGGTCCTGGGCGAAGCGGCCGACGCGTACAGGGACAGGGCCTCGTCGTAGGGATGCAGCGAGTTCCGCTCACCGTGGGCGATGAACAGGGGTGTCGGCGCGAGGTTCGCCACCACGTTCTCCACCTTCAGATCGAGGATGGACTCCGTGAACTGCAGCCGAGTGGGGTGCCCGAAGCCGTAGACCTGTGCCAGTTCCTTCTGGACGTAGTCGTCGGTGGCCGGGTCGAGCGGGTAGTGGGCGAAGGTGTCAGCGAGCTTGGACTCGCCCCGCAGCACTCGCCGCACCCGGTCCTCCTCCACCTCGTCGACGATCTTCAGGAAATCGTCGTAGGTGTGGATGGACTTCAGCCAGCGTTCCCCGTCGTAGAACCCGTTGAGGGACGCCACGGCCGCGACGTCGTCGCCGCCCTTCTCGGCGGCGAGGATGACATTGGCAGCGCCCATGCCCCACCCGATGAGGCCCACACGGCGGGAGTCGACGTCGTCCCACGAGCGGATGAACGTGACCGCGTTGCGCACATCCTGGGCCTGCTCCTCGATCAGGACCCGTCCCTTTTCGCCCTCACTGTCCGCCATGCCGCGGTAGTCGAAGCCCAGGCACACGAACCCGCGTTCGGTCAGCCGCTGAGCGAACATCTTCGGGTAGAACTCGTTGAACCCCTGGTAGCCCGAGTTGATGACGAGCGCCGGGTGCTGCTCTCCTCCCGGGAGGTCGTCAGGGTAGTAGGCGGTGGCCTTGAGACGGCTGCCCTCGCTGTAAAACGCGGTTTCCTTCTGGATCACGATGCTTCCTTGTGTACGTCCGACTGGCCACGCTCCGGCGCCCTCCGGGGCCGGTGCCTTCGCCGCTTGTGCTGGCGGAAGTCCTGTACGCGTCCCGAGAGGTGCTACAGGTCTTGGGCCGTCACTTTCGAGCCATGATGTGGTGCACGCAACGTGGAGATGCATTATTTGCAACGCCCGATGACAAGTGCAGCCGCAGCGAACCTACGAGCCTGCGCCTTCCGGAGCTGAGGACCGCGTTCTCCCTCGCCGGCACAGCGTCCCCGAAGCCGGAACCGGCGGCCGGAAACGTGGTGGGGCACTGTCCGGAGAGGTAATGGCCGACACGGCCGTGTAGTACGGGCACACGTGTCCGGCCTGCCGGGGCCCGTGCTGGAACAGCCCGTGAGCAGCCCGAGGTCATAGTGCACATATGTGAGTGTCCGTTGCGATTTACGGCTGGTGCGCTTACATCTCAACCCCCGGTTTTGCTTGTTGACAAGACATAAGTTGTGGTTATTGTCGACACAACCGCCCATCCGCACCCTCCCGGAGCCACCCGTGCAACGCGTCGTTCAGTTCACCGACCGCCGCCAGGCCGAGACCGCCGAGCAGGTCGGAGCTGAACCGTCGCCCGACCACCTGAGAGTGCGGACCCGCTACTCGTGCGTCTCAGCGGGCACACGCTTCTTCTAACGCCTGCGGTGGCCCGACGAACACCTGCCAAGTCCTCCTGCACCCGGCTGCGCCGACGGTGCACACGTACCACCGAAGGATTGCTCTCATGGAGTACCGTCACCTCGGCCGCAGTGGCCTGGTCATCAGCGAGATCGCCTACGGCAACTGGCTCACCCACGGCTCGCAGGTGGAGGCGGACGCGGCCACCGCTTGCGTGCATGCGGCGCTGGAGGTGGGCATCACCACCTTCGACACAGCCGACGTCTACGCGGCGACACGCGCCGAATCGGTCCTGGGGGAGGCGCTGAAGGGCGAGCGCCGCGAGGGGCTTGAGATCTTCACGAAGGCGTACTGGCCGACCGGTCCGGGGCGCAACGACCGGGGCCTGTCACGCAAGCACCTCATGGAGTCGATCGAGGGATCGCTGCGCCGGCTGCAGACCGACTACGTGGATCTGTACCAAGCGCACCGGTACGACGTGGCCACGCCGCTGGAGGAGACGATGGAGGCGTTCGCCGACATCGTGCACTCCGGCAAGGCCCACTACATCGGTGTCTCCGAGTGGCCCGCGGAGCAGATCCGGCGCGCTCACGCGCTGGCGCGGGAGCTACGCATCCCCCTGGTGTCCAACCAGCCCATGTACAACGCCCTGTGGCGGGTCATCGAGGCGGAGGTCGTGCCCGCTTGCGAGGAACTCGGCATGGGTCAGGTGGTCTACTCGCCGATCTCGCAGGGAGTGCTGACGGGCAAGTACCAGCCCGGCGCCCGGCCCCCGGAGGGCTCGCGGGCCACCGATGACAAGGGCGGGGCCGACATGATCGCGCGGTGGATGCGCGACGAGGTGCTGGAGGCCGTGCAGCAGCTCAAGCCGCTGGCCGCCGAGGCCGGGCTGTCCCTCGCCCAACTGGCCGTCGCGTGGGTGCTGCAGAACCCCAACGTCTCGGCGGCCATCATCGGTGCCTCACGGCCGGAGCAGGTCGCGGAGAACGCCAAGGCGTCCGGTGTCGTGCTGGAGGCCGACCTCATGGCCCGCGTCGAGGAGGTGCTGAAGCCGGTGGCGGTCACCGACCCCGAGCGGGTCCACGACAATGTGCCGGAACGCCGCCCTTGAGCCGACACCCTCGCGAGCGATCGGAGGACCGTCCTGTCAGGTGTTCCCCTGAAGCATCGGTGACGGCCACGCCTGGAGGACTGCCCTGCCAAGTCACGGCCGCACCCGTTGTGCGTCCGCAGGCGGAAATCACCAGATCGCAGCGGCGAACTTCCCGCCTCTGGCAGACCCCGTGAGGTCCCACCGGACCGGCTCGACGCCGTGCGTGAGCGCTTGCCGATGCCCGGGGCATGAGGCCCGGCCCACTCGGGCATGTCCCTGGGCGGGCCGGCGCGGCCCGCCGATCTTCGGCGGAGATGAGGAGCAGGCAGTCCCAGCCGTGGAGCTCAGCCGTCGGCTCCCGGCCGGCCCCCGGTCGTCGCGCACCCGGAACGGCCGGCGCGGCCGGCGCCGTGGACGTCGCTCAGGGCGGCGTTCGTCGAAGTCGGGCAGTGCCCTTGACCGCCCCGCCCGGCATCGTCGTCATCGTGCTCGCGTGGTTCTGGCGGCATGGCGAGCCTCGCCTCGGCCTGCGTTCACCGGCACACTGGCGCGTCCGAGGCGGCGGCGCCCAGTGCGGTGCACGGGGGTGCCGCCGTCGATCGGCAACCGCGTCAGGGATCCACCAGCTCCACCACGCCCGGAACGGCAGGGAGGCGCGGTGCTCCTGTGCACTGGCTCAGAGGAGGCTGACCCCGTAGACGCTCAGCGCCTCGGTGACCGGCTGGAAGAACGTGGTGCCGCCCGAGGTGCAGTCACCGCTGCCGCCGGAGGTGAGGCCGATGGCCTTGTTTCCGTCGTAGAGCGGGCCGCCGGAGTCGCCGTGCTCGGCGCACACCGTGGTCTGGATCAGACCGTAGACTGTGCCGCCGCCCTGGCTGTAGCGGACGGTGGCGTTCAGCGCGGTGACCGTGCCGGAGTGCACCCCGGTGGTGACGCCGTCGCGAGTGACCGTCTCGCCCACGTAGGCGTTCGCGGCGGTGTATCCGCCGGAGTGGCTGAGCGAAGTGTTGTCGTAGCGGACCAGGGCGTAGTCGTCTCCGGGGAAGCTGTATCCGACGTTGCTGCCGATGAGGGTGTTGCGGTTCTGGTCTGCGTACCAGGTGCTGACGTCCTTGGCGCAGTGGCCGGCCGTCAGGAAGTAGTAGGTGCCGTTCTTGACCACGTTGAAGCCGAGCGAGCAGGTGTACAGCCAGGGGCCGCCGACGCCGTAGACAGGATCGCCGGGATCCAGCTTCGGGCTGAACGTGCCGGTGGTTCGCTCGACGCGCACGGCGTCCCCGTAGCGTGCCGCCGTCTGCTTGAGCGTGGCGAGGTCGGCGCGCGAGACCGTGCTGTCGGCGGTCACGAGCAGCCCGCCCCGCTTGTCATAGCCCCAGGAGATGCCGTCGATTCCCGACGCGTCCACGGCCGCTGCGGCGCTCCTGGCCTGCCGGGCGGGGCTCGGGGAAGCCTGCGCAGGCGCTCCGACGGCGCCGGCGACGATCAGGACCGACGCTATCGCGGTGGCGAAGGTGGTGCGCTTGAACCTCAAGGCGGCCTCCTCAGGCACAGCAAGGTCTGGCGATCAGAGCCACGACAATTAGATCGTGTCCCTGACAAGTTGATGACTGAAGTATTCCGGTTAGCTCCCCCCAGGCACAAGAGCCCGTAACGAACCGATCAATTAACGCAGTTGGTGGGCCGCGGAAGCCCGGGGAACGCCTGTGTGGACACGCAATCGTCAGATCGTGCCGCACCACGAAGTGGATCCTGACACCTCAGGATCCACTCGCCGCACACCCTAGCTAGGGCACGATGTGGCCGGCCGCGCGGAAGAGGCGATACCACTCCTCGCGGGTCAACGGGAGCTCCGAGCCCGCTGCCGACTCGGCCACCCGACCAGGGTTGGTCGTCCCGAGCACCACCTGCATGTTCGCCGGATGACGAGTGATCCACGCGACGGCGATCCCGGTCGGAGTCACCTCGTACTTCGCGGCCAACTCATCGAGAGCGGCGTTCAGTTCCGCGTAGTTCTCGAGGTCGCCGATGAAGACCCCGTCGAAGAACCCCTTCTGGAACGGCGACCACGCCTGGAGGGTCATTCCCCGGAGGCGTGAATAGTCGAGCAGGCCGTTGTCGCGGTCGACCGACTGGCCGAGACCCGCCATGTTGGCGGCGATTCCGGAGGCGATCATCGGGCAGTGGGTGATGCTCAACTGCACCTGGTTGGCCACGAGCGGCTGGCGCACCGCCGTCTTGAGCAGTTCGATCTGTCCCGGCGTGTGGTTGGACACGCCGAAGTTCACGACTTTCCCTGCCGAGTGGAGTTCGTCGAAGGCTGCTGCCACTTCCTCCGGCTCCACGAGGGTGTCGGGACGGTGCAGCAGGAGCACGTCGAGGTACTCGGTTCGCAGGGCCGCCAGCGACTCGTCGACGGTACGCACGATGTGCTCTTTGGAGAAGTCGAAGAAGCCGGGCCTGATGCCGACCTTGCTCTGGATGACGATCGACTCCCGCTCCGCGGCGGAGAGTTTGACGGCCTGCCCGAACCGCGCTTCGCACGCGTGGCGAGTGGGGCCGTAGATGTCCGCGTGGTCGAAGGCGTTGATCCCGGCGTCCCGGGCGCTGCCGTAGAGAGCGCGGATGTCGTCGTCCGAGAGGTCGGCGATGCGCATCAGCCCCAGGACGACGTTCGATGCCCGTATCTGGGTCTGGGGAAAGGAGATCATCTTCATGGGACCATCCTGTCCGTTCGTGCTGAGGGAGCGCCAGTGACCCGTAGGAGGTCGTGGACCCGATCCCTTCCACTGACTCGGTGGTGAGTACCGTCCCTTGGGCGCGCCGGTCGCGGCCACGCCCACGACGTCTGCCGGGACCAGTGCCGCGACCGAAACCTGCCTCGCATGGACGCCTTCGGCCTGCCCCTCGAGGTCGCCAAGGGCAGGCCGGGACAGGTGTCGGTCCGGTGACGACTCAGAGCGCGCCGACGGCCTCGCAGGACTTCCGCACACCTTCGCCGTAGGCGGGATCCGCCTTGGTG
Organism: Streptomyces sp. NPDC029138; assembly: GCF_055564375.1. Taxonomy (NCBI): domain Bacteria; kingdom Bacillati; phylum Actinomycetota; class Actinomycetes; order Kitasatosporales; family Streptomycetaceae; genus Streptomyces; species Streptomyces sp. NPDC029138. The sequence continues at coordinate 19,114 of NZ_JBVHWM010000086.1, read as the reverse complement.
CAGTTCTCGATGTGCCGCGACACCGTCGCCTTTTGTGCGCCCTTGATGGCACGTGCGGTGTTGTCGAACAGAGCCTGCTGCTCTTCCGCGGTCATCAGTCGGAACAGGTCACCGGGCTGGGTGAAGTAGTCGTCGTCGTCCTCGCGGAAATCGAAGCGATCAGCTGTCGAGCCGATGGCCAGGGCGGGGTCGGCGTAACCCGGCTGCTCGGCCCACCGGCCGAAGTTGTTGGGCTCGACGCCCGGGACGCTGCCTTGGTTGCCGTCGACGCGCATCGTCCCGTCGCGGTGATACGTGTTGACCAGTCTGGCACCACGCGGATAGTTGACCGGGATCTGGTGATGGTTGACGCCGAGCCGGTAGCGTGCGGCGTCGCCGTAGGAGAACAGCCGGCCCTGCAGCATCTTGTCCGGGCTGTAGGAGATGCCGGGGACGAGGTTGGCCGGAGTGAAGGCGGCCTGCTCGACGTCGGCGAAGTAGTTGTCCGGGTTGCGGTTGAGCTCGAATTCCCCGACCTCGATGAGCGGGTAGTCCTTCTTGCTCCAGACCTTGGTGAGGTCGAAGGGGTGGAATCGATAGGTCGCCGCGTCGGCCTCGGGCATGACCTGTACGTAGAGGGTCCACTTCGGGAAATCGCCGCGTTCGATGGCCTCGTACAGGTCCCGCTGGTGCGATTCGCGGTCCTGGGCGATGACGTTCGCCGCCTCCTCGTCCGTCAGGTTCTCGACGCCCTGCTGGGTACGGAAGTGGAACTTGACCCAGTGTCGTTCACCGGCGGCGTTGATCAGGCTGAAGGTGTGCGAGCCGAAACCATGCATGTGGCGGTAGGACTTGGGGATCCCACGGTCACTCATGACGATGGTGACCTGGTGCAGCGCCTCAGGGAGGTTGGTCCAGAATCCCCAGTTGTTCTCGGCGTCGCGGAGGTTGGTGCGAGGGTCCCGCTTGACCGCGCGGTTGAGGTCGGGGAACTTGAGGGGGTCGCGGTGGAAGAAGACCGGTGTGTTGTTGCCGACCACGTCCCAGTTGCCTTCCTCCGTGTAGAAGCGCACCGCGAAACCGCGGATGTCGCGCTCCGCGTCGGCGGCACCCCGCTCGCCCGCGACGGTGGAGAACCGGGCGAACATCTCGCATTCGTTGCCGACCTCGCTGAAGATCGCCGCCTTGGTGTAGTGAGAGATGTCGTGCGTGACCCGGAACGTGCCGAACGCTCCGGACCCCTTCGCGTGCATGCGCCGCTCGGGGATGACCTCGCGGTCGAAGTGGGCGAGCTTCTCGATGAGCCACAGGTCCTGCAGCAGCAGCGGGCCACGGGCGCCGGCGCTCATGCTGTTCTGGTTGTCCGTGACGGGTGCTCCCGCCGCCGTGGTCAGCGGTTTGGTGTTTTCCTCGAAGGCCATTTCGGCTCCTTGACGGTGGTGGGCGGCGTGTTCGAGTCGCGTTGTGGCTCGACGGAGTCGGCGCAGGAAAGGCACACGCCCCAGAAGACCACTTCGGCTTCCTGTACGACGAAGCCGTCAGTGGCTGACGGTGTCAGGCAGGACTGTCCTCCAACGGCGCAGTCGGTGTCGGCGACGGCACCACAAGTGCGGCACACGACATGGTGGTGGTTGTCACCGGTGCGTAGCTCGAAGAGAGCGGGTGAACCGGCCGGCTGGAACTTGCGCACGATTCCGACCTCGCTCAGTGCCGCCAGCACGTCATAGACGGCCTGGAGCGACACCGTCCCGATCCCCTCTCGTACGGTTCGAGCGACGAACCCGGCGTCGGAGTGCGGGTGCTGTTCCAGTACCTGGAGCACGGCGGTGCGCTGTGCCGTGACGCGAAGGGACGCATCCCGCAGTCGTGCCGCTGGGTCTGTGCCGGCCATCAAACACCACCTCACTGGTTCCGTAGCCGGTCCGCCGGCCGTGGCTCCGGCGCGCTCGGGCGCTCGCGAGCCGACGGGCTACGGTCATGCCGACCGGGCGGTGCTCTCGATCGTCTCGACGAGGACGGACCTGCCGAAGTGCTCGTAGAACGCCGATGACCATCCCTGTGACGATCTCGGGGGCGATACGGGTCTCTTGCCAACTTGACTCGCTCAAGTGTTGGGGTGGTTCGGGGCTTGTGGCCACCGCGTCTACGGACGGCCAGCCCACAGATTCGGACACGCGTGGTGTTGTCCGCCAAGGTCTCGCACCCACCCGCCAGCCGCTCGGCCGAGCGGGAAACGGCTCGGCGCAGCAGTTCCTGCATTGAACGCGGCCAGGAAGCTCGACTGGTCCCGCTGTGTGGTCGACTTCTTCAGCACCACCGGGTGCGGTTGGTCCGACACACCTGCCTCGTTCCAGACGGCCAGGCACCGCCAGCAGGTCTTGCCCGAGCCAAAGCCAGCTCCTGGGGCAGATGACACCGCGGTCGGCCCACCGCCAGTTCCGGACCTGGCTTGGGCAGCAACGGCTTGGTCAACGACCACAGTTCGCGCATGTGAGCCCGGGGCGACCACTTCCGATCGCGGCCATGGACCGCAAACGGGCCGCTTGAGCAGCGTACTGCGCCGTCCTGGCAGCCCCAGGAACAGGATCGCAATGCGCTTTTGCAGGTCAAGAGAGTCGGAGCCGTCAGTCTTGGTCTCTTTGTAGCGACTCCACGAAGCATCCGGCAGCCGCAACGAGGGTGGCCCCCGCCGTGATGGCGAGGGGTCATGCCGGTAAGGGATGACGGTCAGCCGGTCTGGCCGGTGTGCCAGGGGTGACCTTTGTCGACCATGCCGTCGGAGGCCCAGCAGAACAGCGGGAACCCGAGGGCGTGAAGCGCCTTGCGGGCTTCCACGATGTCCGGCTTCTCACCGGTGACGTCTTGGACGAGGTCGCGGACGTAGTGGAGTGTGACACCGACAAGGACGTACCAGCTTCCCGGCAGCCCGGTGGTGTGGTGGAGGGGGATGCGCCGGGAGGCAGCTGCCTCGACCTGCTCGCGGGTGAGCGCGCTCAGCGTGATAGTCATTACCCCTGCTGGAATTCGGCATGCATTGAAATGGCGTGCTGATGGTACCGATGCGCCCGCGCTCCGGGTGTGCTCGGACGATCTCGGTGTGGGCAGCAGTGGTCATGGCGCCACGCCGTCCCGGAGCGAAGGTGACCAAGCCCTACTCGCGGCGGAGAAGTTTGCGGCCGGTCGCGGCGCACACCAGGAGAAGGAGGGAGGGTCGCTACGCCGAGACCGACCACGGGCACGGTCAGGCCGACATAGGCCGCGAGGAAAAGACCCGCGAGTGCCTCTCCGTGTTTGTCCGGAGAAGCCAGGCCGACCACGATGGGCAACGGTCCCCTTGAAGAGTACGCCGGCCCCGGCACCGGCCAGGACGCCACCGACCAAGAACAGCGCGAGGTTGGGCACCCACACGCCGACGGTCAGGGCGATGAGACCGGTACCCATGAGGCTGAGACCGAGGGCAAGCTGCCTTTGGACGCCGGCGCGTCGCAGCACTATCTGGGTGCCGCCCGCCGCTCCGAACACGAGTGCCGCGACGATGCCGGCCAGAGCATGTGAGGATGGTGCAGAGTGCCGGCGAGAAAGCGAGGAGCGAGCGCGCCGAACAGGCCGAGCACCGCGTAGGCGGCGAAGGACGCCGTGAGTGAGGCGAAGAACGCGGGCCGGTCCTCCGGGGGCGGCCGAGATGCGCTGCGGCCTGTACGCGGGGCGCTCCGCCTTGAGTTGCACCGTCTCGGGCACGAGCGCTACGCCGAGCGTGCTGAGGACCACCAGTACGAGAAAGACGATGTAGGGGGGTCCGCGGCGGGCTGCTGACATACTCGGCGAGGAGTCCGGAGGAGTGCGTACCGAGGGCGAAGCCTCCCAGGTTCGCCGCGGTCGACGCAAGGTCGGAGTGGTTTCCCGACTCCGCGCGCAGGCGCGCCGTCCGCCCGGCACCCCCCGAGCGAGCGCCGACCGGTGAGCCGCGCGCCGTTGAGGTCACGTTGGGCACCCGGGTCCCCGGCGAGACGGCACGGTTCGGTCCCGTGGACGTCCCGCGCCTCCACGCGCGGTCCGCAGGCCACGAGCAGAGTTTTCCTGGGGCTCTTCGGCTGGAGAAGGGCGGACGGGGTCAGGGGAAGACGATGACCCTGCGCCCGCGGGCGGTGCCGGCGGCCATCGCGTCGAGGGTGGCCGGGGCGTCGTCCAGCGTGATCGGCGCGATGTCGGGGAGGATGCCGTGCGCGGCGGAGAAAGCGAGGGCGTCGCGCAGGTCGTGCGGGGAGCCGGACGGGTTGGCGGCCACGTGCAGGCGGTTGAGGACCATGGGCTGGGTCGGCAGCACGAGGGGTTCCGGACCGTAGCCGCACAGCAGCAGGGTGCCGTCGGGAGCGAGCCCGACTACTGTAGGGCGTGTCTCTTTTGATGGGTTGATCAGTTGATCGGATGGGCCTGTCCGATTAGTGATCACTGATGCGATGTGGGGCCGGATCGAGCCGCTGATGCCGGCCGATCCGGTCCGCGGGTGGCGATGGGCCGATCACCGCCGCACCCTTGAGGCCATCGCGTGGAAGCACCGCACCCCTGGGGGCGAGGCACACCGCGGCGCCGGAGGCGGCAGGGCCGATGGCGATCACCTGTACCCAGTGGCGTCCATCCGGCGCAGTCCGCGGACCGGTGCACCATCTGCGGCCAGCCGCTGACCACAGAATGGACCGCGAGGACCCGGCCGGCACCTGCGGGCCTCCCCTATACCTCGCCTCCGTCGCATGACCTGGTCGTCAGGCGGGGTCAGCTCAAAACCGAGGAGACGGACCCGTGAGGCAATGGACCCACTTCTCCGTGACCGCCGAGACCAGGCGTCTGTGGAGGATCACGTTCGACAGTCCGCCCATCAACCTCGTCAGCCCGGAAATGATGTCAGAACTGCCGGAGCTGATCGACCAGATGGACGCCCAGCCACAGTTGCGGGTCGCCGTGTTCGAGTCGGCGAATCCCGACTACTTCCTGAACCACTACGACACCTCCCGGGTCGCCGAGACCCCCAAGGCACTGAGCGAAAGCGGATACCCGCTGCTGGTCGACGCCACCACCCGCCTGTCCCGCCTGCCCGTCGTCTCCATCGCGAAGGTCCGCGGACGGGTCAGGGGCGTCGGCAGCGAGCTGATCCAGGCGATGGACATGCGTTTCGCCAGTGAACGCGCGCTGTTCTGCCAGCCCGAGACCGCCAACGGCAACCTGCCCGGCGGAGGCGGCCTTGAACATCTGCCACTGCTCCTCGGCCGCGCACGCGCGCTGGAGGTGGCCCTGTCCAGCGACGACTACCCGGGTGAGCTGGCCGAGCGGTACGGCTGGGTCAACCGCACCGTCCGCGACGGCGAACTCGACGCGCTCGTCGACACCCTCGCCCGCCGGATCGCCTCCTTCGACAGAGAATCGATCGCAGCGGTCAAGCAACAAATCAACCGGTACACACTGCCGTCCGCAGAGGATCTGAAGTCCTCCTACGAGATCTACTTCAACTCCTTCGGCTGGCCCGGGTCCAAGCGCAGGCTACCGGCCGCGCTCGCCGCAGGACGCAATCAGCCGGGCGACTACGAAATGCGCCTGGGCTACCACCTCGGACGCCAACCAGAAGAAGACACACAGGGAAGCTCGTGAACTGGACCGGCCACGGCAAGACGGGCTTCGGCATCGTCACCGGAGGCGGCCCGAGCGACGGGTACGCCATCGACACCGCCGGCTTCCACCCGAACCGGGCCAGCGTCGACGAGGTGCTGCGGTCCGGGGCGCTGAACGAACTGCCGGAGGGCGGACGGGCGCACGTCGGATGTCGCGCTGGCCGCGGTGAACATCGCCCCACCGGTCCTCCCGGTGGGCCTACCGGCGCCAGGGTGCCGCCTTGGAGAAGCTGGCCCCGGCGGTGGTCTCTGCGTGGGAGCGGGGAAAGCGGGGAGCGATGTGCGGCTCAGGGCGTTCGGGGCAGGCTAGGTTCTGTGTCTCTGGTCAGCGTCGGGTCCAGATGAGGATGCCGGCGAGGTGGAGTGCGGCCTGGTAGGCGATGGCGAGTTTGTCGGTCCGTGTGGCCAGGCCGCGCCACTGCTTGAGGCGATTGATGCACCGCCCCACGGTGTTCCGCTGTTTGTAGGCATCGCGGGTGAAGCCGGGCGGGCGGCCACCGTGGCGGCCTCGTCATAGCCGGTGGCCGATCTGGTCGGAGGGCTGCGGGACGAAGGGTCGGGTTCGCGGCCTGCCCGGACCGCTTCGAGGCACGCGGATGCGGGCCGTCACCGTCTCGAAGACGGGGGCGTCACCGGCTTGTCCGGCGGTGACGGTGAAGGCCAGAGGTCGTGCACCGCCGTCGGCGGCCAGGTGGACCTTCGTGCTCAACCCGCCACGAGAGCGTCCGAGTGCGTGATCGGTGGGCTCGCCGGAGCAGGTCGCCCCTTTTTACGTGCTCCGGCGGCGTGCTGGTGGGCCCGGGCGACCGTGAAGTCCACCAATACCGTCCAGTCGATGTCGTCGGCGGCATCCCCTGCTGCCAGGACGGCGGCGAGGATCTTCTCCCAGGTGCCTTCGACGGCCCACGCGTGATCGGCCCATCGCCGCCCGCGGACCGGATCGGCCGGCATCAGCGGCTCGATCCGGCTCCACATCGCATCAGTGATCACGCACAAGATGGGGATCGCCACCTTCGTCATGCGCAACAAGCAGTACCTGACCGCGCTGCACGCGGAGGACAAGGCGCTGGTGTTGCAGACGCTGCACTGGGCGGATGAGGTGCGTGACCCGGGCCAGGAGCTGCCCGAGCTGCCCTCCGGCCGGGCAGGGCGGGGCAAGCAGCTGGTGTGATGGGCGTGTGCGAGGCGACCGTGCGTTCCACCCGCCGGGCCGCCAAGTGCCGCCTGTCCGCGGACCTGGGACTGCAGTTCGGCGAGGACACCGACGATGAGGCGTGAGACCCCGATGCGTCCCCACCAGCCGCGCACCCTAGAAGAAGCCCTCGACCGAGCCCGCATCCGCAAAGGCGCCTACACCCGCGCCCACCGTGAGGCCTCCCGCCGCCGCATCGCCGACCAGCTACGCGAACTGCACTGCATGAAGGCCCTGACCGGCCCCGCACCCGGACAGCGCACCCCTTACCAGCCACTGATGCTGCACGAGCGGGCCGGACACGACCTGCGCGCGCTGTGCCAGAGCGTCATCCACGACGACGAGGCCGCCCGCCGCATCGCACGCTTCGACGCCTGCCGCGACCCTGGCGGCGCCCTCGCCTTCGCTTGCCTCCTGCTCCTGGCCGACTACGAGGAGGGCGCGCAGTTCTGGCTCCAGTACGCCGCCGGCGGCGGCCAGGCCACCGGTGCGGTGTGTCTGCACCTTCTCCATCTGCACTCCGGGGAGTGGCGTGACGCGAAGTACTGGGCGGAGCAGATCACTGTTCTGGAGGAGGGGCCCTGCCAGTACGCGCCCGTCGCTCACGAGGTCCTCGACACCACCCTCGGGCCCGGAGGCGTGACCGTCCACCTCGACCTTCCCGACGATGTCGCCGCCGTACCGGAGGAAGCGGTCAGGGACGCCGTCGACGACCTGGCCGTCGACACGCTCGACGGCCTGGCCGTCCCACAGCCAAGCCCGGATCTGGCCCACCAACTGGAAGACCTCGTCGCCCACTGAGGCCGCAGGTTCGACCACTCCCGGGCGGGCAACAGCGCACGCCGTACTGCGCTGTCCGCCCGGGCGGTGAGGCGCGTATCTCACGGTACGCGATGATCACTTGTTGCCGCGCGGTCATGGGGCACAACGACGCCCGCGTCGCACGAGCTCCACCGCAGCTGTCAGGAGAGCTGGTCGAGCAGTTCCTGGCGGTGCGCGGTGGCCCATGAGCCGAGGTGGATCGGCTCCCGGCCGAGCAGGTCCTGGACCGTGCTGGTGGTGACCGCGGAGTAGTCGAAGCGGCCCTCGTAGGTCTGTCGCACCCAGATCAGTGTGCTGGCCGCGTACGCGGCGTCCATGTCGGCGGGCGCGGTGTCCAGACCGGCATCGATCATGCGTTGCAGGTCGTCGGGGGTCAGGACCAGCGCGGGGATCTCCCGTCCGAGGGCGGCGGTGAGGACCTCGGCCACCTCGACGCCGTTGAGGAGATCGGCGGACAGGTAGTAGTCCTTGTCCGCATGTGTGTCGGGGCCTTCGGCCAGGACCTTGGCCACGACCGCTGCGATGTCGTCGCCGGCGATCCAGCCGACCCGCTTGTCGCCCATCGGCCACACCATCTGGCCGTCGCGCAGCCGGTTGATGCCCAGCAGGTTCTCCATGAACACGTGCGGATGCACATTCGCCCAGGCCAGCTCGGAGCCGGCGATGTAGCGCTCCACCAGTTCGTGCCAGGCGAAGTGCGGGTCGGTGGAGCGTTTGTCGCTGAACACGCCCAGGTGGACCAGGAAGCCGACGCCGGCCTTTTCGGCGGCGTCCACCAGCGTCTTGGTCTGGTGGGTCATCGCCGAGGTGTAGCCGGTCATCAGGAATACCCGGTCGATGCCCTCCAGTGCGCCGGGGAACGTGTCGGGGTCGTCGAGATCGATGTGGACGGCTTCCTTCCCCTCCTTGATCCACTGCTCGACGGTCGTCTCGCTGCGTGAGGCCCGCACCGGGACCGCTTGACCGGGTGTCTCCTCCAGGGCCTTCGCGACCGCTGATCCGGTGCGTCCGGTGGCCCCGAGGACCAGCACTCGCGAGGTGTCTGTGTTCCGCATCTATCGCTCCTTGAGCATGACGAAAGTAATCACTTTCGTATGGAGCGATAGTCATCGCTGTCGTATGCTCTGTCAAGCCGACGCGAGACCGGAGGAAGAACCGTGCGGACCTGGGCCGAGAGCGACCCCAAAGCGCGCCTGATGGCGCGCAAGCGCGAGGCGATCATCAGCGCTGCCCTCGCGGCCTTCCTCGAAGAGGGGTACGGCGGAAGCTCGGTCAACCGGATCGCCGCGAGCGCGGGCGTGTCCATCACCACGCTGTACCGGCACTTCGACAGCAAGGACGATCTCTTCGTCGCCGTCATCCAGGAGGCATGCGAGACTTCCGCGCAGACCGCAGACCCGCAATGGCTGAACCTGCCGCCCCTGGAGGGTCTGACGGAAGCGGGCTGCGAGCTTCTCCGACACATCCTGTCCGAGCAGCAGTTGGCACTGTTCACGGTGGTGGCGCGGGACGCGCGGCGCTTCCCCGAGCTCGGCCGCCGCTACCAGCAGGAGATCCTCGGAGACCGCGTAGCCCTGTTCACGCGGTACCTGTCCCACTGGCCGGCGAAGCTGCGTTCCAAGGTCAGCGACCCCACCCGGGCCGCCCACGTCTTCTCCGCCCTCCTCCAGGCGGAGATCGTGGACACCGCCCTGCTCGGCGGACCGGTCCCCGGCCCGGCGGCCATACGACTTCGCGCCCAGGAGGCCGCGAACGACCTGCTGGCCCTCGCCGAAGCCGGGCGGCTCTAGTGTCCTGAGGTGCTGGTCAGGGCCGTGGTGCCAGGCCAGGCGATCAGAGCGCCGCGGTCCTCCACAGCGAGTTTGGCCAGGTTGTGATTCAGGCGCGTCTTTACCGTCGACTCGCTGGTCACGAGATCGCGGGCCGCCTGACGGTGGTTGAGGCCGGCCGTCTTAGAGCTCGCGCAGATAGGCGGCATGGGGAGCCCCGGCATGGAGGTAGGCCAGGTCCCGGTGATCATGGAGTTGCGACGCTCTGTGACCACTGGGAGACCTGTGCCCGTTCTTCCTTCATGGCTGACCGACCCGCTGTGGGACCAATTCGCGGCGTTGTTGCCCAAGCATTCTACGATCGATCCGTCCCACCCGTTGGGTTGCCACCGCCGCCGTATCAGCGACCGGATCGTGTTCGACAAACTGCTGCAGTTCCTGCGGTTCGGCTGCTCCTACCAGGCGATCTCCGACACGACCTGCTCGGCGACCACCATCCGCAACCGCCGCGATGAGTGGAAACGACTCGGCGTCTTTGCCCGGCTCAAACGGATCGCGCTCGAGTCCTACGACCCGATTGTCGGGCTCGTGCTCGACCAGATCGCTGTCGATGGCGCCATCACCAAGGCCCCCGGCGGCGGCGAGGTGGCCGGACACTCACCCGTCGACCGCGGCAAACAGGGCCTGAAACACTCCAGTATGACGGATGGGTATGGGATCCCGCTCGGCAGGGTTCTCGCCGGAGCGAACCGCCACGACTCCCCGCTATTGGCTCCGACCCTGGACCGGCTGGCGGACCTGGGACCGCTGCCCGACGACATCACCGTGCACCTGGATGCCGGCTACGACTCGGACAAGACCCGCACCGAACTCACCACCCGCGGCCTGCATGGCCGCATCGCACACAAGGGCGAGAAGGCACCGATCCAGGCGAGCCAGCGGTGGCACGTCGAACGCACCCACGCCTGGCAGAACGCCTTCCACCGCCTCGCCCGCTGCCACGAGCGCCGCGCGACCGTCATCCACGCTTTCTTCGACCTCGCCGACACCGTCATCGCGGTCCGTAGCCTGATCCGCCGGGCCTGGACGACCCACCGGTGGGACGACCGCCCGAACCGCCGCTCATGAGCGCGCACCTGTCTGCGCAGCCTTTGCGCTGCTGCCAAGCACGCTTCGGCCCGAGGAGGACCGCCGCTCTGGGAATACGCTTCTTGGGGCGTGCGAGTCAATGCCGTCGCCTGGGAGCTCAGCGCCGCTCACCAGGGCACGGGCGTTCCGTCCCAGGAGAAGAAGGCACCGGTGGGACCGTCGTCTGGCAGCAGGGCCAGGCGGGCGGCTCCCTGGGCGGCCTCGGCCGGGTCGTCGCCGGCAGCGGCGGCCAGCGGGTTGAGGTCGGTGGCCCGCATGCCGGGGGCGAGCGCGTTGACCTTGAAGCCGTCCTCGGCCAGCGTCTGGGCGTATAGGACGGTGAGGGCGTTGAGGGCGGCCTTGGACGACCGGTAGGCGGCGGCGCCACCGCTTCCCGGGGCGAACTAGGGGTTGGGGTTCGTGCTCCAGGTCAGCGATGCGGTGCCACTGGAGATGTTGACGATGCGCGGATGCGGGGACCGGCGCAGGGCGGGCAGGAAGGCATTGGTCACCGCCACCACTCCGAAGATGTTGGTCTCGTATGTGCGCCGAAACTCCTCGACGCTCGTGTCGGCCGGTGGGGCGAGTGAGGGTGAGATCCCGGCGTTGTTGACCAGCACATCCAGACGGTCCACCTGGGTCGCGGCCCGTGCGATGCCGTCAAGATCTGTCACGTCGAGGACCAGCAGGCGGGCGCCTGCGCCGATCTCCTCGACGGCTCGCTGTCCGAGCCCGCGGTTGCGTGAGCCCACGTACACGGTGAGGCCCTCGGCGGCGAGGAGCCGGGCGATGTGCTTGCCGATGCCCTTGTTGGCACCGGTGACAAGAGCTGTGCGATCGTTCATGGCAACTACCGTTCCCTGGCTGTGGGCGCCCTGCCAGGGACAACCTGTACCAGGCAGTGAGAGGAAGCGGCATGGCACGGCAAGAGCTGGCCCGCTTCCTGCGGGACCGCCGGGCGGGCATGCGTCCACACGAGATCGGCCTGACGGCGACGGGCACCCATCGCCGGACACCAGGCCTGCGCCGCGAAGAGGTGGCGGAACTCGCCCACATGTCGGTCGACTACTACACGCGGCTGGAGCAGGCCCGGGGCCCGCGGCCGTCCACCCGGATCCTGGACGCGTTGTCCCAGGCACTACGGCTCACGCCGGCCGAGCGCAGCCACCTGTTCCGCCTGGCGGGATCGAGCGCGCCGCCCGGCATCAGCGCCGTGCGGCGGGTACGCCCGCATGTGGCCCGGATGCTGGAGCGGCTGCCGGAGACCGGTGCCATCGTCACTGATGCGGCGTACGGAGTCGTCGCCTGGAACCCCCTGGCCCAGGCACTGCTCGGCGGCGGCGATCTCGGAGACGGGAGGACGAACCTGGCCCGGCGCCGCTTCCTTGGCCAGGGGCGGATGTACGAGAGCTCCAGCGCTGAGGAGTTCGGGCACATTGTGGTGGCGCGGCTGCGACGGGCCGCCGACCGCTACCCGCATGACCCGCAGCTGACCGCTCTGCTGGCCGAACTGCACACCGGCAGCGAGGAGTTCCGACAGATATGGCAAACGCGTCCGGTCCACGCCCCCGGGCACCGCACCAAGATCCTCGATCACCCGGAGATCGGCACGCTGCGGTTGAACTGTGACGTCCTGCTCGTGCCCGAGGATGACCAGGAAGTCGTCCTGATCACGGCCGACCCCGGATCACCTGCCGCGCGGACCCTGCACAGGCTGGCCAGGCAGGCGACCTGAAACATCAGACTGGCACAGGCCTCGCCAGCGGTTACAGAGCGTCGCAACTACATGATCACTGGGGCCTGTGCCCACCTACTTTCCACGCCGCCTATCTGCGCGGGCTCTAACAACGGCTAACACAATGAGTTCAGTTGTCGGTGGGTGATCAGGCAGCAGGCCAGTTTGAGGGATGCTTCGTGGATGTCTGCTCGTCGTTCCCAGCGCACGCGCAGCCGGCGGAAGCCGTGGAGCCAGGCAAAGGTCCGCTCGACCACCCACCGGTAGACGCCGAGTCCGGAGCCGTGCTCGGTGCCGCGCCGTGCGATGGCGGGCATAATGCCGCGGGCGCGGACCTGATTGCGGTAGCGGTCGTGGTCGTAGCCGCGGTCGGCGTAGAGCGTGACCGCTCTGCGGCGTGGCCGGCCGACCCGGCCGCGGACGGGCGGGACGGCATCCAGCAGGGGCAGGAGCTGGGTGACGTCGTTGCGGTTGCCGCCGGTCAGGATGACGGCGAGCGGGGTGCCGTGTCCGTCGGTGATCAGGTGGTGTTTGGAGCCGGCCCGGCCCCTGTCGACCGGCGACGGTCCCGTCGCGAGCCCCCTTTTAGCGTCTGCTCACGCAGCCGCTCCGGTCGCGTGTCGATGGTGCGGGGATTCCTCGGTTGGAGAGAGGCAATTCCGCGCGGTGGGCCAGGTGAGCAGCTTCGGCGCACACCGTTAACCTCTGCCGAACAGGGGATTGCCTTCGCCGGCCCGGAAGAGGGAGACACCATGATCCGGCGCATTGTCGCGTTCAAGCGGGTCGCCAAGGATGCGGCCGGGACCGACCGGGCATGCCGCACGATCAGGCGGGAGATGGAGTCCCTGACCGGTCTCGTCCCCGGCATCGGCGCACTTGCACGTCGGGATCGGGGAGGGACGGGTCGGCGGACGCCGGAACGCCGTTCTCGTCAGCGATTTTCCGTCCCGCGAGGCGCTCAAGTGCCAGAGCCACGCCGACACGTGCGGGTCGCCACCGCTATCAGTCCCCTGACAGCGGACCGTGTGCTGGTCGACTACCGACTTTCCCGACTCCGGCGGGCGGTGGCCGCCGGAGTCGTTACGGCGGCTCGAGGCCTTGACCCGTGTCTTGTGTTCACCGGCATTGTCACTCTTCAACTGTTCACCTACGATGAACGCTCTCGGGCTGTGGTGGTGGTTACGCAGCGAGGACGGCAGCGCCGGGTCGAGAGGATCGAGAAATGACGTCGCCGAAGATAGCGGTACTGGGCACCGGGGCGAACGGGGCCGGCATCGGGGCCAACCTGGTGCAGGCCGGCCTCGATGTCACGTTCATCGAGCAGTGGCCGGAGAACGTCGAGGCTCTTCGCGAGCATGGCGTACGCGTCGAGATTCCCGGCTTCCCGCCCACCGCCACCCCGGTCCGGGCAGTCAACCTGTGCGAGGTGGCCACCCTGCACGATCGCTTCGACGTGGTGTTCGTGCTGGTCAAGGCCTACGACACCCGGTGGGCCTGCGAGTTGGTGAAGCCGTACCTTGCCCCCGATGCCGTGGTCATCGGGCTGCAGAACGGAATGACCGTCGACGCGATGGCCGACATCGTCGGCGTGGACCGGACGCTTGGCAGCGTGATCGAGTGCTCGGCCGCGATGTACCGGGCCGGAGTGGTGGAGCGGCACACGCCGCCGTCGGGTTCGTGGTTCGCGCTCGGCGGCCTGAGTCCGGCGGCGCACGAGCAGGCCGCCTCCGTCGCGGAACTGCTCGGCCACGCCGGCACGGTGGAGGTGGTCGACGACATCCGCTCGGCGAAGTGGATGAAGCTCGTCGTCAACACGGCCGAGCTGGTCCCGTCGGCCATTCTCGACCTGCCGCTGCTGGAGGCCGCTGAGCTCCCGGGTGTGCGGGAGTTCATGCTCCGCGCCGGCCGCGAGGCGATACGCACCGCTGTCGCGCTCGGCCACCGGCCGGTCCCTATCTTCGGCCTCAACGACGTGGACGCCTCCGACCCCGACGGCTTCGCGGACGCACTGTTCGATGCCATCTGCACCAGGTTCATGCTGCCGCACAGCAGAACGACGGTGCTCCAGGACTGGATGAAGGGCAGGCACAGCGAGGTGGACGAGATCAACGGCCTGGTGGTCTCCTCGCAGGCCGCACTCGGCGGAACCTGCCCGGCGAACGCGCGGACCGTCGAACTGGCGCACCGGATCGAACGCGGCGAACTCACCGCCTCCCCCGACAACGCCCGGCTCCTGCTGGAGGCCACCGCCCTCTGACCCGTGCCGGTCCCCGGCCCGGTCCACCCCACCGTGGTCCGCCGCGCAGCGCCGCTCCGACACGGGGCGGCGCTCGCCCGTTTCCCGCTGCGTCCCGCGCGGTCACCTCGGGCGGGCAGCCCGGCCGCCCGTGACACACCGCGCCGGGGACCGTCGTCCCCGGCGCGGAACCGGTCAGACCAGCAGGCACAACGGCTGCTCCAAGGCGTCGACCAGGGCGGCCATCCAGCGGTCCGCCAGCGCGCCGTCGATCGCGAGGTGGTCCACGGAAAGAGTCAGCGGCAAACGGGTGGCTACGGCCAACTCACCGTCGACGACGACGGGTTCGGGGCGTCAGGCGCCGACGGCGAGGATCATGGACTGCGGAGGGTTGATGATCGCCGAGAACTCGTCGACGCCGTACATGCCGAGGTTGGTCACCGTCAGGGATCCGCCCTCCAGTTCGTCCTGGCGCAGTGTCCCGGTGTCGGCGCGTTCCGCGTACGCCTTGATCCGCCGGGCGATCACTCCGGGGGCGCAGCGGCGGCGTCCCGCAGCAGCGGGGTGACCAGGCCGCGCTCCGATGCGACGGCCACCGCGATGTCGGCGGTGGCGAACTTCAGCAGGTACTCACCGGTCCAGATGACGCTGGCCTCCGGTACGGCCTCGTGGGCGCACGCGGCGGCCTTGACCACGAGGTCGTTGACGGAGATCTTGCGCGGGGCGACCTCGTTGAGCTTGCCGCGCAGCGCGAGCAGTTCGTCGATGACGGCGGTGCGCCGCAGGTAGGAGTGCGGGAAGTCCTGCTTGCTCGCGGTCAGCCGGGCGGCGACCGCCCGGCGCAACCTGCTGTGCGGGATCCGCTCGGCGCCGCCGGGGGCGGCCGGTGTGGCTGCCACCGGTGCGGCAGCGGGCGCTGCCTGGTTCTGGGCCTGGGCCTCCTCGACGGCGCGTTCGGCGTCGCGGCGCACGATCCTGGCGTTCGGTCCGGTGCCGCGCACCTGGTCGAGGGTCAGCGCGGCCTCGCGCAGGATGCGGCGCGCGAGCGGACTGCTGAAGACCCGGCCGCGGTCGGCGGGCCCCCGGCGGGGACGGCCGGTTCCGGGGTCCCGGTGGGGACGGCGGGCGTTGCGGGAGTGACGGCCGGGGCGGGCTGGTCGGGTGCGGTCGTTGACGCCTCGCCGGTCGGGGGCCCGCAGGGGTGACGCCGAGGGCGGCCAGCAACTGGTCGGTGTCGGCGTCGCGTTCGGCCGGGTCGCCCAGCAGGGCCATCGGGGCGCCGACCTCGACAGTTGCACCGCCGGGCACCAGGGCGCGCAGCAGGACCGCGTCGGTCTCGGCCGCCACCTCCACCAAGGCCTTGCCGGTCTCCAGGGCGACGATGGGGTCGCCGGCGGCGAAGGCGTCGCTCTCCCGCACCAGCCACTCGGCCAGGACGGCTTCGGTCGCCCCCGCGGCGACCTCAGGCACGCGCAGCAGCGTTGCCATGTTCTTGCTCCTCGGGTCGGGGTCCGCGCGCTCAGGAAGCGGCGATGCGGCACAGGGCGTTGACGGCTTCCTCGGTGCGGGCGAAGTCCGCCCGCTCCAGGACCTTGCTGATACCCGGCGATGCCTTGCCACCGGTCACCCGCTCCACGGGGGCGTCCAGCCAGTCGAACAGGCGGCGCTGGATCTCGTCGGCGAGCCGGCCTCCGTAGGAGGTGCCCCGGGCGCCCTGTTCGACGATCAGTACGCGGTTGGTCTTGCGTACGCTGGCCTCGATGGTCTCCCAGTCGAGGCTGGCCGCGTCGAGCCAGCGCAGGTCGATCAGGTCGGCGGCGATCTCCGGGACCTGGTCGAGGGCCTCGGCGCGGTGGTTGACCATCGACAGGTAGGAGATGACGGTCAGGTCGTCGCCCTCGCGGCGCAGCGCGGCCTTGCCGACCGGGATGCGGTATTCGAGGTCGTCGACCGGGCCGGGGGCGGTGGAGGCGTACAGGTCGACGTGTTCGAGGACGACGACCGGGTCGTCGCAGGCCAGCGCGGTGTTCATCAGGTCGACGTAGTCGAACGGGTTGGAGGGGGCGACCACCCGCAGGCCGGGGGCGGTGGTCAGCACGCCGGCCGGGTCCATGGAGTGCTGGGAGCCGTAGCCGGTGCCGGCCGCCAGCTTGGAGCGCAGCACGAACGGTACGGCGCTGTGGCCGCCGAACATGTGGCGGGCCTTGGCTATCTGGTTGAACAACTGGTCGGCGGCGACCCACATGAAGTCGGCGTACACGAACTCCACGACCGGCCGGTAGCGGCCGTCGAGCGCCAAGGCGCTGCGCGACCGGGACATCCCGCTGGCCGAGCAGATCCTCTCCCTGCACATCCGCCGCACCCGCGAGGAGCTCTCCCGCCACCCCGAGGTCTTCGCCGAGGCATGACGTCCGAGGACCCTCCGGCGTCGGTCAGTGCTCGTGCGAGGCGTTGCGGCCGTGGACGAACCAGATCGCCTCCACGGGGACGTCGCCGGCGTTGGTCAGTCGGTGCGGAGTGGAGGAGTCGAAGGAGATGGACTCGCCGGCCCGGACCTCGTACCTCTCGAAGCCGAGGGAGATCTCCAGGGTGCCGCTGATGATGTAGCCGTACTCGACGCCGCCGTGCCGGGTGAGTTCGTGGTTGGCGACCGAACTGCCGCCGACGGCGTACCGGACGAAGAGGAAGTCGACGGCGGCCTCGCGGGTGGGCGACAGCTGTTCCCAAGTGACGCCGGAGTCCAGCACCAGACGGCGGCGCTGGTCCGCGGTGACGACGGGGCCCGGGCCGGGCGGGGCGGAGGGGGCGCCGAGTTCGGCCAGGGCGCCCTGCCGGCTGCCGGGACCTGGGCTGGCCGGAGTGGCGGTGTCCTGGACGGCGGTGTTCGGGGCGGGGGCGGGCTTGGGGGTGCCGGCCAACGCGAACAGCTCGTCGACGGAGATGTTCAGCTTGCTGCAGATGGAATAGAGGGTGGCGACCGAGGGCTGGGACTTGCCGTTCTCGATCTGGGAGACGAAGGAGGGTGAGACCCCGAGGTCGCGAGCGAACTGTCGCAGGGACAGGCCGGCCGCCTGCCGGAACTCGCGCAGCTGGCCGCCGACGTTCACGACGGCCTCACGGCGCTCCGGGGTGGAGGGCGCGGCGCTGTCCTCGCCGGAGGCGGCGGGGGGCCGACGTGGCGCTGTGGACGCCGCCGTGGAGCCGTTCGTGGATGGCAAGGTCTCTCCTTCGGTCCTGATCAGGGACTCGGTACGCACACGAGGAGCCACTGTAAGTGTTCAGTATACTCGAACGCCTCGACCCGAGAAACCCCTGTGCGTAGGCGTTTCACCGTGAGCGTTCACTGTTACTTGACACTCAGTGGAGCGGCTGGTCAAGCTACCGGGATCATCTGATGGAACTCGGAGGCGGGAATGACGGACGACTCACGCGCCCTGGTGGTCGGGGTCACCGGGATCGCGGGCAACAACGTGGCCCGGCGACTGGTGGAGGCCGGATGGCAGGTGGACGGCCTGTCGCGCGGCGGCGGGGCCCCGGTCCCGGGGGTGCGGCCGGTCAGGGCCGACGTGCTGGACGCGGCGGGCACCGCGCGGGCCCTGGAGGGGCTGCGCCCCACTCACCTGTTCTTCTGCACCTGGCAGCGACAGCCGACCGAGGCGGAGAACATCCAGGTCAACGGCACCATGCTCAAGAACGTGCTGGACCCGCTGGTGGCCGGCGGCAGCCTCAGGCACGCCGCCCTGGTGACCGGGCTCAAGCACTACCTGGGCCCGTTCGAGGCGTACGCGCGCACGCCGATGGAGACGCCGTTCCGCGAGGAGCAGCAGCGGCTGCCGGGTGAGAACTTCTACTACACCCAGGAGGACCTGCTCTTCGACGCGGCCGAGCGCGGCGGCTTCAACTGGTCGGTGCACCGCCCGCACACCATGATCGGCTGGGCGCTGGGCAACCTCATGAACATGGGCGTCACCCTCGCCGTCTACGGCGCGCTGTGCCGGGAGACGGGGGAGCCGTTCGTCTTCCCCGGCTCCCCGGAGCAGTACGACGGCATCACGGACCTGACCGACGCCCGACTGCTGGCCAAGCAGCTGGAGTGGGCCGCGACCACGCCGGAGGCGGCGAACCAGGCGTTCAACGTGGTCAACGGCGACGTGTTCCGCTGGCGGCAGCTGTGGCCGGCGGTGGCGGCCGGGCTGGGCCTGGAGCCGGCGCCGTATCCGGGGCACGCACAGCCGCTGGAGCAGCGGTTCGCGGACGCCTGGCCGGTGTGGGAGCGAATCACCGAGAAGTACGGGTTGGTGCCGCACGAGCTGGGCAGGATCGCGTCCTGGTGGCACACCGACGGTGACCTGGGGCGGCAGACCGAGACGTTCGCCGACATGACCAAGAGCCGCACGTTCGGCTTCACCGGCTTCACCGACTCGCGCCGGTCCTTCCTGGACCTGTTCGAGGATCTGCGGCGGGAGCGGATCGTGCCCCCGCTGGACTGAGCCGGGACACAACGGGGGCGGGGGGGGGGGGGGGGGGGGGGGGGGGGGGGGGGGGGGGGGGGGGGGGGGGGGCGGCGCCGCGGATGAGGCGAGCCGCGACCAG
>NZ_JBVHWM010000085.1:21662-37737 GCF_055564375.1 Streptomyces sp. NPDC029138 | reverse complement strand
AGAGGTCTTCCACCTGGTCAGACCTGTGCAGTCGCAACCCCCGTCATAGGGGCAGTCGTGAGACGTGAGAGGGTCTGACGCGTGAGTGAGACACCACCGAACACCCTGCAATACCGCTTTGACGGGCCAGAAGAGGCCCCGGTCCTGATCCTGGGTCCCTCACTGGGTACCACATGGCACATGTGGGACCGCCAGGTGCCGGAGCTGGCCAAGCAGTGGAGGGTCTTCCGGTTCGACCTGCCCGGTCACGGCGGCGCCCCGGCGCACCCGGCCGGTTCGGTCGCCGAGCTGAGTGCCCGGCTGCTGGCGACGCTGGACGCGCTCGGCGTGCAGCGGTTCGGATACGCGGGCTGTGCGCTGGGCGGCGCGATCGGCATCGAGCTGGCCCTGCGCCACCCCGCGCGGCTCGCCTCCCTCGCGGTGGTCGCGGCCTCGCCCCGGTTCGGCACCGCCGACGAGTTCCGCCAGCGCGGGGTGGTCGTGCGCACCAACGGGCTCGACCCGATCGCCCGTACCGCGCCCGACCGCTGGTTCACCGGCGGGTTCGCCGCCGCACAGCCCGCGATCACCGAGTGGGCCGTGCAGATGGTCCGCACCACCGACCCCGGCTGCTACATCGCCGCCTGCGAGGCCCTGGCCGCCTTCGACGTACGGCCCGAACTGGGCCGGATCGGGGTGCCGACCCTGGTGCTGGTCGGCTCCGACGACCAGGTCACCGGCCCGGCCGAGGCCCGCACCCTGGTCGCCGGCATCCCGGACGCCCGGCTCGCGGTCGTCCCCGGCGCCTCCCACCTGGTGCCGGTCGAGCAGCCCGCCGCCGTCACGGACCTGCTCGTCCACCACTTCTCCACCGCCTGGCAGCAGCCCTACGACACCGGCCAGACCGCCCTGCCGGGCATGCCTGCCGTCCCGGTGCCGGCCGCGCCGCCGCAGCCCGCGCCGGTCGCCGAGATCGCCCCGGCGGCCGTACCGGCGCAGCCCGCCGGGCAGCCGGACCGGTACCAGACCGGGCTGAAGGTCCGCCGCGAGGTGCTCGGCGACGCCCACGTGGACCGGGCGCTGGCGCAGGCCGACGAGTTCTCCGGGGACTTCCAGGAGTTCATCACCCGCTACGCCTGGGGCGAGATCTGGGACCGGCCCGGCCTGGACCGCCGTACCCGCAGCTGCATCACGCTCACCGCGCTGGTCGCGGGCGGCCACCTGGAGGAGCTGGCCTTCCACACCCGGGCCGCGCTGCGCAACGGGCTGACCCCACAGGAGATCAAGGAAGTGCTGCTCCAGGCGGCCGTGTACTGCGGGGTGCCGGCCGCGAACAGCGCGTTCCGGGTGGCCCAGCAGGTGATCCGGGAGGAGACCACGCCCGCCGAGTAGCGCCCGTGGGGCGGTCGCAGGCGGCAGGATGGGGAGACATGAAGCTCACGAAGAAGTCCCACGCCTGCGTCCGCCTCGAGAAGGAGGGGCAGACCCTCGTCATCGACCCGGGCGGGTTCTCCGAGGAGGACGCCGCCCTCGGCGCGGACGCGATCCTGGTCACGCACGAGCACCCGGACCACTTCGACGAGTTCCGGCTGCGGGCCGCCATGGAGAACAACCCGGCCGCCCACATCTGGACGCTGAAGTCGGTCGCCGACCAGGTCGAGGCGGCCTTCCCGGGCCGGGTGCACACCGTCGGGCACGGCGACACCTTCACCGCCGCCGGCTTCGACGTGCAGGTCCACGGCGAGCTGCACGCGGTGATCCACCCGGACATCCCGCGCGTCACCAACGTCGGCTATCTGATCGACGGCGGGAAGGTCTTCCACCCCGGCGACGCCCTCACCGTCCCCGACCAGCCGGTTCAGACGCTGATGGTCCCGGTGATGGCCCCCTGGAACAAGATCTCCGAGGTGATCGACTACGTCCGCGAGGTCGCCCCGCGGCGCGCCTACGACGTCCACGACGCCCTGCTCACCGACCTCGCCCGGCCGATCTACGACGGCCACCTCGGCCGCCTGGGCGGCACGGACCACCAGCGGCTCCACCCGGGGGCGTGGACCGAGGTCTGAGCGCGCGGACCGGCGTTGTCGGACCCGCCAGGTAGGTTGTGAGGCATGCGCATCGCCACCTGGAACGTGAACTCGATCACCGCCCGTCTTCCCCGGCTGCTGGCCTGGCTGGAGAGCAGCGGCACCGACGTGCTCTGCCTCCAGGAAGCCAAGATCGCCGAGGAGCAGTTCCCCTTCGACCAGCTGCGCGAGCTGGGCTACGAGGCGGCGGTCCACGCGACCGGCCGGTGGAACGGCGTGGCGGTGCTCTCCCGCGTCGGCATCGAGGACGTGGTCAAGGGCCTGCCCGGCGACCCGGGCTTCGACGGCGTGACCGAGCCGCGCGCCCTCTCGGCGACCTGCGGCCCGGTCCGCGTCTGGTCGGTGTACGTGCCGAACGGCCGCGAGGTCGGCCACCCGCACTACGCGTACAAGCTCCAGTGGTTCGAGGCGCTGAAGGCGGCCGTGTACGGCGACGCGCAGGGCAGCCGCCCGTTCGCGGTGCTGGGCGACTACAACGTCGCGCCGACGGACGACGACGTCTACGACCCGGTCGCCTTCGAGGGCTCCACCCATGTCACCCCGGCCGAGCGCGCCGCGCTGGCCGCCCTGCGCGAGGCGGGCCTGGCCGACGTCGTGCCGCGCCCGCTGAAGTACGACCACCCGTTCACCTACTGGGACTACCGCCAGCTCTGCTTCCCGAAGAACCGCGGCATGCGCATCGACCTGGTCTACGGCAACCAGCCGTTCGCGAAGGCCGTCAAGGACGCCTACGTCGACCGCGAGGAGCGCAAGGGCAAGGGCGCCTCCGACCACGCGCCGGTGGTGGTCGACCTGGACGTGTGATGCCACGCTGGGTCCATGCACCTTCCGTTCCTGGGCCCCCGGCACGAGAAGAAGGCTGAAGCGGTGCTCCGCGACCCCGAGGCGGTCGCCGCGCTGCTGTCCGAGTGCGAGCTGCTGCGCTCGCAGGCGGCTCAGGCGGGCGTCCGCCTCGACGACACCCCGGCGTCCCTGGAGGCCCTGGACCAGATGGTCCCGCGCTGGCGGGACGACCCGGAGATCCTGCCCTGGCTGGGCCACGACGCCGGGCTGTACCTGGGCACGGTCGTGGTGCGCACCGTACCCGGCGCCGCCTGGCAGATCCGGCCCGACGGCGAGGCCGTCGTACGCCTCCCCTCGGGCCGTGCGGTGCAGGTGGTGCCGGCCGGGGAGGAGTGGGCGGTGAGCGGGGTTCCCGAGCTGTCCCAGCTGTACGGGGAGATCGCCGAGACCTGACGCCCGCTGCCCCGGATACCCCCGTTGGCGTAAATACGGCTATTGCGCGGAAGGTGCGTGTCGTCCCTCAACTCCGCTGTCGTCTGGATAGGTTGCGGCACCACGACACAGCTGAGAGTGGGTGGGCCCGCGGATGGCCGTCGATCCGTTGATCGAACTGCGGAACGTCAACAAGTACTACGGGGAACTGCATGTCCTGCGGGACATCGACCTCACCGTCGGCAGGGGCGAGGTGGTCGTCGTCATCGGTCCCTCCGGATCGGGCAAGTCGACGCTGTGCAGGACGATCAACCGGCTGGAGACCATCGAGTCAGGCACCATCCTGCTCGACGGGCAGCCGCTGCCCGTCGAGGGCAGGGCCCTCGCGCGGCTCCGCGCCGAGGTCGGCATGGTCTTCCAGTCCTTCAACCTCTTCGCCCACAAGACGGTCCTCCAGAACGTCTCCCTCGCCCAGGTCAAGGTCCGCGGGCGCGGCAGGGACGACGCCGACCGCCGCTCCCGGGAACTCCTCGACCGCGTCGGCCTGCTCAATCAGGCCGACAAGTACCCCGCCCAGCTCTCCGGCGGTCAGCAGCAGCGCGTAGCCATCGCCCGCGCGCTCGCCATGGAACCCAAGGCGATGCTCTTCGACGAGCCCACCTCCGCCCTGGACCCGGAGATGATCAACGAGGTGCTGGAGGTCATGCGGCAGCTCGCCCGGGACGGCATGACCATGATCGTCGTCACCCACGAGATGGGCTTCGCCCGCGCCTCCGCCAACCGTGTCGTCTTCATGGCCGACGGCCTGATCGTCGAGGACCGCAGTCCCGACGCGTTCTTCACGAACCCGCGCACCGACCGCGCCAAGGACTTCCTCTCCAAGATCCTCAAGCACTGACCGGGGGAGTGCGACCCGTGATCCGTCCCACCCGTGTGCCCCGCGCCCTGTGCGCCCTCCTGGCCCTGCTGGCCGCCGCCTGCGGCAAGGAGGGCAGCCCGCCCAGCAAGGGCCCGGCGGCCGAGAAGCTGCCCCACTACCAGGTGGCCCAGGGCTTCCGCCTGCCCGCCTCCCCGACCTGGAGGCGGGCCGAGAAGCGCGGTTACTTCGTCGTCGGCGCCAAGGAGGACCAGCCCTACCTCGCCGAGAAGGACCCGGCCACCGGCACCTACTCCGGCTTCGACATCGAGATCGCCAGGATGATGTCCGCCTCCCTCGGCTTCCCGCCGAAGACCATCCGCTTCCGCACGATCGCCTCCGCCAACCGCGAGACCGCCCTCCAGAACGGCCAGATCGACTACTACGTCGGCACCTACACCATCAACGCCAACCGCAGGAAACTCGTCGGCTTCGCCGGCCCCTACTACATGGCCGGCCAGTCGCTCCTGGTCCGCAAGGACGAGAACGACATCCACGGCCCGCAGGACCTGGCCGGCAAACGCGTCTGCTCGGCGGCGGGTTCCACGCCGTACCAGCGCATCAGGGCCGACTACCCGAGGGCGGTCCTGGTCGCCTACGACACCTACTCCGTCTGCGTGGACAACCTCCTCACCTACCAGGTCGACGCGGTCACCACCGACGACGCCATCCTGATCGGCTACGCGGCCAAGGTCCCCGACGAACTCAAGGTCGTCGGCAAGCCGTTCTCCATGGAGCCGTACGGCATCGGCGTCCCGCGCGGCGACAACGCGCTGCGCTTCGCCCTCGACGACGCCCTGGCGGCCCGGGAGAGGAACGGCGACTGGAAGAAGGCCTACGACGCCACGCTCGGCCTGTCCGGCGTGCCCGCACCCAGACCTCCCGCCATCGACCGCTATCCGGCGAGCTGACCGAGGACGGCATGAACGTACTGACCGACAACTTCTCCACCTACGGCGACGGTTTCCTCGGCACACTCCAACTGACCGTCTACGCCTCCCTGCTGGCCCTGGCGCTCGGCTTCCTGATGGCGTCCTTCCGGGTCGCTCCGGTGGCCTCGCTGCGGGTCTTCGGCACCGTGTGGGTCACCGTGCTGCGCAACACCCCGCTCACCCTGCTGTTCTTCGCGGTCCTGCTCGGCCTGCCCCGGTTCGGACTGGTGCTGCCCTTCCAGGTGTTCGCCGTCCTCGCCCTCGGCTGCTACACCTCGGCGTTCATCTGCGAGGCGCTGCGCTCCGGCATCAACACCGTGCCCAAGGGGCAGGGCGAGGCGGCCCGCAGCCTCGGCATGACCTTCGGGCAGACCCTGTCGCTGGTGGTGCTGCCGCAGGCGTTCCGGTCCGTGATTTCGCCCGTCGGCTCCACCCTCATCGCGCTCGCCAAGAACTCGGCGATCGCGGGGGCGTTCAGCGTGACCGAACTGCTCGGCACCTACAAGACGCTCAACGAACTCGGCTACAACATCGTCTGGACGTTCGTCTGGATCGCCGTCGGCTACCTCGTCATCACGCTCGCCATCAGCGCCCTGTTCAACGTGCTGGAGCGGACCTGGGGGGTGGCCCGATGACCGAGGCCACCGCGCTCTACGACGTCCCGGGCCCGCGCACCCGCCGACGGCACGGCGTGTACGCCGTCCTGTCCGCCGTCGTCATCCTCGCGCTCCTCGCCTGGATTCTGTACCTCCTCTTCGCCACCGGCCAGTTCACGTACACCAAGTGGATGCCGTTCGCGTACCAGGGCATCCAGGAACTGCTGCTGCGCGGGCTCGGCAACACCCTCAAGGCGTTCGCCCTCGCGGCCGTCCTCTCCCTCGCCCTCGGCGGGCTGCTGGCCACCGGCCGGCTGTCGGACCACCGGCCGGTGCGCCTGCTCGCCACGGTCGTCGTGGAGTTCTTCCGCGCGATGCCCGTCCTGGTGATGATCTTCTTCATCTTCGTGGCGCTGAAGGTGCAGCCGCTGCCCGCGCTGGTCGCCGGACTCACCCTCTACAACGGCTCGGTGCTCGCGGAGGTCTTCCGCTCGGGCGTGAACGCCGTCGAACGCGGCCAGGGCGAGGCCGCGTTCGCGCTCGGCATGCGCAAGTCCCAGGTCATGGCGCACGTCCTCGTCCCGCAGGCGGTGCGCGCCATGCTGCCCGCCATCATCAGCCAGCTGGTGGTCGCCCTGAAGGACACCTCCCTCGGCTTTCTCATCACCTACGAGGAGTTCCTCCACGCCGGGAAGCTCATCGCCTCCAACCTCGACTACGATTTGCCGTTCATCCCTGTGGTGATGGTGATCTCGCCGATCTACATCGGGATGTGCATGCTGCTCTCCTGGTTCGCCGACTGGGTGTCCCGGCGGGAGCGGCGCAGCCCCAAGACCAAGGGGGTGGTGGTCGCCACCCCCGGGCCGGGGGCGCTGCTGCCGGGTGGGGTGCCCCCCACGGCCCCGAAACCATGAGGGGGGCGGCAGTTCAACGGGCCAGGCTCGTCCGGCGGCAGCCGGAGATCACTGCTCGCCGAGCGGGACGGACACGTACGACGGGTCGTCCGGGGGCGAGGAGAAGGTCAGCTGCGCGCCGGACGGGTTGTGCTCGGCGTAGAGCGGGTCGACCGTGTCGACCACCAGCGCGAGGCGGTGCCCGGCGGGGACGTCGTAGGCCGTGGAGAACAGGTCCAGGTCGACGGCGAACGGCTCGCCGGGCGTCCGCCCGTGCCAGGTGTAGGGCGCGTGCGTGACCAGCTTCCCGAGGCCGAGCGGGCCCACGTCGTACAGGTAGGCGATGAGCGTGCCGCTCTCCTCGGTCGGGGTGAGCGTGGTGTGCACGGTGGCCGTGCCGCGCACCCGCTGGGCGGTGCCGTACCGCTCCGACCGCCACACGGCCGCCCAGCGGCGCGGGAGGAGCGGCAGGGAGGCGATGGGCGGCAGCTGCGCGACCTGGTCCAGGATGCTGGAGAGGAAGACGATCCCGCCGTCCGCGCCGGAGTCGACGTTCGCGTGGATGGCGGGCGAGCCGGCGAGTGCCAGCTTCCGCCGGGTCGCGGTGACCGACTTCCAGTCCGGGTAGCCCTCGTACTCCCCCGCGGTACGGGACTTGAGCCGGACCGGCCGCTCGCGGTCGACGCCGTTGTCGGCGCCCCTGAGGTAGTGGTCGAACCAGCGCCGGGTGTCCGTCCACACGTCGTTGGGCAGCCCGAACAGACCGGTCAGCTCGGGCGTCGCGTGGTCGCCGGGGCGCAGCTCCAGCCGCTTCGGGACGGTCAGCTTCTCGTAGAAGGAGGCGTACTGGTTCGCCGGGAAGACCGTGTCGCCCCAGGCGTTGGCCAGCAGCACGGCGGCGCCGTTCTTGTTCAGCTGGTCGACGTAGGTACTGGCGGAACGTTTCCGCCCCCAGTCGATCATCTCCTGTTCCTTCGACAGGTTCGAGGAGTACAGGTTGTCGAAGATGGCCCGCAGTTCGGCGCTTTCACGGCCGGTCAGGGTGGCCGCGCCGTCCAGCACGGCCGCCGCCTGGAGGTGCTGGGTGCGCCCCGAGTAGATGGAGTCGATCAGGTCGGCCCAGCCGCTGAGCGCGGCCACGGCCTTGACGCGCTTGTCGTGCGCGGCGGCGAGCAGGCTGATCCCGGCGCCGTACGACACCCCGGCCATGCCGATGTGCTCCGGGTCGGCCGGGGTGTGGGCGAGGGCCCAGTCGATGACCTTGGAGGCGTCCGCTGTGTCGGGCGGACCGGCCACTTCTGTCCGGCCGCCGGACTGCCAGAAACCGCGCACGTTGTAGGTGAGCACCACATAGCCGGAGTCGGCCAGCTTCTGGGCCTGGGCCAGGTACTCGATCTGGGGCAGACCCCAGCTGGTGGGCAGCACGATGAGCGGGTAGCGGCGGGAGCCGTCGGCGCCCTCGGGCGTGAGGACGTTGGCCTTCAGTACGGTGCCGCCGTCGCCGGTGATGTCGACGAACCGGACGCTCGGGGCGGCTTCGGCGGCCGGCGCCGGACCGGCGACGGTACCGGCGAGCAGCGCCGCCGAGACGGCTCCGGCGGCGGAGGCGCGCAGCACGGTGCGACCGTGTCCCATGGGTCACTCCTTCACTCGTGTCCGTGCAAAGTGACCCGACGGTAACCGCGCCCTCTTACCGTAAGTAACCCGTCGGTAAGTTACGTGCGGGTAAAGATTGTTGAAGCGTCACTCGGCGGTGGTGGTGGCGGGCTCCGGCAGCGGTGTCCGTGCCGCTCGCGTCACGTCCGCCACCAGCTCGACCACATCGGGGCCGTACGCCTGGGAGTTGACCACCTTCAGCAGCAGCACGAAGGAGCCGCCGCCGTACTTGCGGGCCAGCCGCTCGTGATGGCGGGCGAGATAGCGGGTCGCCGCCTGGTTGGTGATCGCCCGCTGGCCGCAGAAGAGGAACACCGGACGGGTGTCCCGGCGGCCGTCCGCCGTGAGCCGCGCGAGCAGCACGTACTCGCTGCGGCCGCCGTCCATGCGGTACTCCTCGCCGCCGATCCGGAAGGCGCCGACGTCCGGACCGGCCGCGGCCTCCGCGTTCACCCGCACGCCCGGCAGCAGGGAGGAGAGGTGGGCCGCCATCCGGCGGTTGGAGGCGGGGCCGCCGAGGCAGAACTCCGTGCGCTCGCCGAACCCCTGCTGGGCGGCGTCGTGCGCCACCACCTGCGCGTGCGCGTTGCAGTCCTTGATGAGGGCGGACAGTTCCAGCAGGGCGAACACGTCGTGCCGCATCACCGACAGCTCCGGCCCGCCCGCGTTGCGGTTGACCACCAGCAGCGACTCGGAGTGGTCCGGCAGCCCGAAGAACGCCTGCTTGCGGCGCAGTCGGCGCTTCCACAGGTACGTCCGGGCCAGCCAGCCCAGCGCGGCGGAGACGCCCGCGGCTATGACCCCCAGGACGATGTTGCGCACGTCGTCGTTCATGGCCGCGCATGGTAGCGGGCCCGGGCGACGGCCACGGTGCGCAGGCGTACTGTCGGTAGTACCGGCAATCCGGTTACGCTGCGCGGACTGTCCCGACGGGAGGTACGGATGGGTCGTCCAGGCACGCGGAAACTGGCGGTTCTGGCGGTCTCGGCCGCCGTGGTGTCGGTGGGGGCGGCGGCGCCACCCGCCGCGACGACGCACGCGAAGGCGGCGAAGGTCCCCGTGGCCGTCGGCTACGGCGGCGCCGTAGCCAGCGTCGACGCCGACGCCTCGGCCGCCGGCATCGAGGTGCTCGAGCACGGAGGCAACGCGGTGGACGCGGCCGTCGCCACCGCCGCCGCGCTCGGCGTCACAGAGCCCTACTCGGCCGGCATCGGCGGAGGCGGCTACTTCGTCTACTACGACGCCAAGTCCCGTACGGTGCACACCATCGACGGACGCGAGACCGCGCCGCTGAGCGCCGACACCGACCTGTTCACGGAGAACGGCAAGCCGCTCGCCTTCGCCGACGCCGTCAGCAGCGGCCTGAGCGTCGGCACCCCGGGCACGCCCGCCACCTGGCAGAAGGCGCTGGACCAGTGGGGCAGCAAGCGGCTCGGCACCCTGCTGAAGCCCGCCGAGCGCATAGCCCGCGACGGCTTCACGGTGGACGACACCTTCCGGTCGCAGACCGCGTCCAACGAGACCCGGTTCCGCTACTTCCCGGACACCACGAAGCTGTTCCTGCCGAACGGACAGCTGCCCGTCGTCGGCTCCACGTTCAAGAACCCCGAACTCGCCCGCACCTACGAGCAGCTGGGCCGGCAGGGCATCGGCGCCGTCTACCGCGGCGACATCGGCGACGACATCGTCAAGACGGTCGAGCACCCGCCCGTGGACCCCGCCTCCGGCTGGAACGCCCGCCCCGGCAAGCTGGCCGAGAAGGACCTCGCCGTCTACCGCGCCAAGCTCCAGGCACCCACCAGGGCGTCGTACCGCGGCCTGAACGTGTACTCCATCGCGCCCTCCTCCTCCGGCGGCACCACGGTCGGCGAGGCGCTCAACATCCTGGAGAACACCGACCTGTCGAAGGCGAGCGAGGTGCAGTACCTGCACCACTTCATCGAGGCCAGCCGCATCTCCTTCGCCGACCGCGGGCGCTGGGTCGGCGACCCCGCCTTCGAGGACGTACCGACCGCACAGCTGCTGTCCCAGCGGTACGCCGACTCCCGCGCCTGCCTGATCAAGGACGACGCGGTCCTCACCAGCCCGCTCGCGCCCGGCGACCCGCGGCACCCGGCGCCCTGCGGCCAGGGCGGTACGGCGGCCCCCACGACGTACGAGGGGGAGAACACCACCCACCTCACCGTGGCCGACAAGTGGGGCAACGTCGTCGCCTACACGCTCACCATCGAGCAGACCGGCGGCAGCGGCATCACCGTCCCGGGCCGGGGCTTCCTGCTCAACAACGAGCTGACCGACTTCTCCTTCGCCCCCGCCAACCCGGCCGTGCACGACCCGAACCTGCCGGGCCCGGGCAAGCGCCCGCGCTCCTCGATCTCCCCGACGATCGTCCTCGACCAGCACAACAGGCCGGTCGTGGCCCTCGGTTCGCCCGGCGGCGCGACCATCGTCACCACCGTGCTCCAGACGCTCACCGGGTTCCTGGACCGGGGGCTGCCCCTGGTGGACGCGATCGCCGCACCGCGCGCCAGCCAGCGCAACACCGCCAGGACCGAGCTGGAACCGGGGCTCTACGACAGCGACCTGAGGAAGCGGCTGGAGGCCATCGGGCACTCCTTCAGCCTGAACCCGGAGATCGGGGCGGCCACGGGCGTGCAGCGGCTGCCCGGCGGGAAATGGCTGGCCGCCGCCGAGAAGGTACGGCGCGGTGGCGGCTCGGCGATGGTGGTCGACCCGGCGCGCTGACGGTCGCGCCGTCGGTCAGAGTTCGGGTGCGGGCGGCTGGGCCGCTTCCGTGCGGAAGTCCAGCCGTCCGTCCCGGGCGTCCACCGTCACCCGGCTGCCCTCGGAGATCGTGCCGTTCAGCAGCAGCCGGGACAGCTGGTTGTCCACCTCCCGCTGGATGGTGCGGCGCAGCGGCCGGGCGCCGTACTCCGGCTCGTAGCCGCGCTCGGCGATCCAGTCGACGGCCGCACTCGTGAACTCGACCGAGACGCCCTGCCCGTCCAGCAGCCGCCGGGTGCTCTCCAGCAGCAGATCGGTGATCTGCCGCAGCTGCTCGCTCGTCAGCTGCCGGAACACCACGATCTCGTCGATCCGGTTGAGGAACTCCGGCCGGAAGTGCTCGCGCAGCGGCCGCAGGACCTGCTCGCGCCGCGCCTCCTCGTCGGCCTCCGCGCCACCCGGCCCGAACCCGATCCCGGCACCGCGCCGGGTGATCACCTCCGAGCCCAGGTTGCTGGTCATCACGATGACCGTGTTGGTGAAGTCCACGGTCCGGCCCTGCGAGTCGGTGAGCCGGCCGTCGTCCAGCACCTGGAGCAGGATGTTGAAGACATCCGGGTGCGCCTTCTCCACCTCGTCCAGCAGGAGCAGCGAGTACGGGTGCCGGCGCACCACCTCGGTGAGCTGACCGGCCTCCTCGTGGCCGACGTACCCGGGCGGGGCGCCCACCAGCCGGGAGACGGTGTGCCGTTCCTGGTACTCGCTCATGTCCAGCCGGACCATCCGGTCCTCGCTGCCGAACAGCGCCTCAGCCAGCGCCCGCGCCAGCTCGGTCTTGCCGACGCCGGTCGGGCCGAGGAAGAGGAAGCTGCCGATGGGCCGGTTCGGGCTCGAAAGCCCGGCACGGGAGCGCAGCACCGCCTCGGACACCACGGCGACCGCCTCCTCCTGGCCGACCACCCGCTGGTGCAGGTGCTGCTCCAGGCCGAGCAGCCGCTCCTTCTCCTCCTGGGTGAGCCGGCTGACCGGGATGCCGGTCTGCCGGGACACCACCTCGGCGATGGCCTCCGCCGTCACCTCCAGGTCCAGGCCCTCGTCGGCCTTGTCACCGCCGGACACCTGGGCGATCCGCTGCTTCAGCTCGCCGATCCGGTCGCGCAGCTGCTTCGCCTGCTCGTAGTCCTCGTCCGCGACCGCCTGGTCCTTGTCCCGGACCAGCTGCTCGACCTCGCGCTCCAGCGCGCGCACGTCCGTGCCCTTCGTCCGGGCACCGAGCCGGACCCGCGCGCCCGCCTGGTCGATCAGGTCGATCGCCTTGTCCGGCAGCCGCCGGTCGGTGAGATACCGGTCCGACAGCTCCACGGCGGCGACCAGCGCCTCGTCGGAGTAGCGGACCTGGTGATGCGCCTCGTAGCGGTCCCGCAGCCCGCGCAGGATCTCGATGGTGTCCTCGGCCGTCGGCTCGGGCACCAGGACCGGCTGGAAGCGGCGGGCCAGCGCCGCGTCCTTCTCGATCCGGCGGAACTCCTCCAGCGTGGTGGCGCCCACGATGTGCAGCTCGCCCCGGGCGAGGGCGGGCTTGAGGATGTTCCCGGCGTCCAGCGCGCCGCCCTCGCCGCCGGAGCCCGCGCCGACGACGGTGTGCAGCTCGTCGATGAACACGATCAGCCGGTCGGAGTGGGCGCGGATCTCCTCCACGATGTTGGTCAGACGCTCCTCGAAGTCGCCCCGGTAGCGGGTACCGGCCACCACCCCGGTGAGGTCCAGGGCGACCACCCGGCGGCCCGCCAGGACGTCCGGGACCTCCCCGTCCGCGATCCGCTGGGCCAGGCCCTCCACGATGGCCGTCTTGCCGACGCCCGCGTCACCGATCAGCACCGGGTTGTTCTTGCCGCGCCGCGACAGCACCTCGACGGTCTGCTCGATCTCCGTGTCCCGGCCGATCACCGGGTCGATCCCGCCGTGCCGGGCCAGGTCGGTCAGATCACGGCCGTACTTGTCCAGGGTCGGTGTGCCGGTGGGCCGCTGCCGCTGCCGCTCCTGGCGGGGCTGCGCGCTCTCCGGGGCCTCGGGCGGCAGGGAGCCCGCCGAGAACCGGGCCGCGTGCAGGATGTGCCCGGCCGCCGAGTCCGGATTCGCGGCCAGCGCGCTCAGTACGTGCTCCGGGCCGATGTACCCGGCGCCGCTCGCCCGCGCCATGTCGTGCGCGTCCAGCAGGGCGCGCTTGACCGCCGGGGTCAGCGACAGCGAGGTCGGCGGCGGTGCCTCGCCCGGCGGGTGCTGGACCGGGCCCGCCCGGTCGTCGATCTCCGTCGCGAGCGAGTCCGGGTCAGCGCCCGCCCGGCTGAGCAGGCTCCGGGTGGGCTCCGTCGACACGGCCGCGCGCAGCAGGTGCTGGGTGTCCAGATCCCGGCTGCCGTGCTCGGCCGCGTACTGGGCGGCTCCTCTGACCAGCTCCCGGGCCGGCTGGCTGAGCAGGCGGCCGATGTCGATGTGGCGGGGCCCGGGGGCTCCGCCGGTTCCGCCGAAGAAGCGGGCCAGGAATTCACCGAAGGGGTCAGGAGGGTAGCCGTTGGTCATCGCGTGGGTTCCTTCGCTGACGACATGCGGAGCGGCCGGGTAACCCGGGGGTGGGTTGCTCATGCCCACGATGACACGATCCGTGGGGGTGGGCATGTTCGCCCAGGAGGGTGGGGGCCGGTCCGGCACGGCGGCCGCGGGTCGCGCGGGGTCGCTCGCGCCCACGCGGCGAAGCCGCACGTCCGGTACGGCCCCGCGCCCCTCAGGGGACGTCGCGTGCCGTCAGGACCCGGGGGCCGTTCTCCGTGATCGCCACCGTGTGCTCGACGTGGGCTGCCCGGGAGCCGTCGTTCGTGCGCAGGGTCCAGCCGTCGGGCGCCGCGTGGTAGTCGTCCCCGCCGCCGGCGATCAGCATGGGCTCGATGGCGAGGACCAGGCCGGGGCGGAGCGGGAGGCCGCGGCCGGGGCGGCCCTCGTTCGGGACCCCGGGGTCCTCGTGCATACGGCGGCCCACGCCGTGGCCGCCGAAGCCGTCCGGGATGCCGTAACCGGCGCTACGGCAGACCCGGCCGACGGCGTGGGCGATGTCGCCGATGCGGTTGCCGGGCACGGCCGCCTCGATGCCCGCCGCCAGCGCCCGCTCGGCGGTCTCGATCAGCCGGAGGTCCGCGGGGCGCGGGCGGCCCACCGTGAAGCTGATCGCCGAGTCGCTGGCCCAGCCGTCCAGCTGCGCGCCGCAGTCGACGGAGAGCAGGTCGCCGTCGCGGAGCCGGTACCGGGTGGGGATGCCGTGGACGATCGCGTCGTTCACCGAGGCGCAGATCACCGCGGGGAAGGGGGTCGGGGCGAAGGAGGGGCGGTAGCCGAGGAACGGCGAGGACGCGCCCGCCTCGCGCAGCACCTCCCGGGCCACCTCGTCCAGCTCCAGCAGGGAGACGCCGACGTGCGCGGCCTGCCGTACGGCCGTCAGGGCGCGGGCGAGCACCTGGCCCGCCGCGTGCATCGCGTCGATCGATGTGTCCGTCTTCAGTTCCACCATGCCAATTACTATACCGGTATTTGAATGGGGGGATGGCGGGG
The DNA here is from genome assembly GCF_055564375.1 of Streptomyces sp. NPDC029138. Classification (NCBI taxonomy): domain Bacteria; kingdom Bacillati; phylum Actinomycetota; class Actinomycetes; order Kitasatosporales; family Streptomycetaceae; genus Streptomyces; species Streptomyces sp. NPDC029138. The sequence continues at coordinate 23,139 of NZ_JBVHWM010000085.1, read as the reverse complement.
GGTGGTATTAGAATGGGTCGCATGGTGCGCACCCCCCTCACCCCCGAAGAGCACGAACGCGGCGAGCGGCTCGGGCAGTTGCTGCGTGCCGCGCGCGGCGATCGGAGCATGGCCGACGTCGCCGCCGAGGCGGGTGTCTCGGCCGAGACGCTCCGCAAGATCGAGACGGGGCGGGCGCCGACGCCGGCGTTCTTCACCGTGGCCGCGCTGGCGGGCGTGCTCGGCCTGTCGATGGACGAACTGGTCGCCCGGTGCGCCCTGGTGCCCGTCTGACAGGGCTGTGCGACGGGGCCGCGCGCAACGGCCGAGGTCCCGCGATGAGCGGTCCGCGCGCTGCCGGAAAACTCTCCGTAGCAAGCCCGTAACACGACTGGTGTTGCCTACCCGCACGGAGTACCGGCGGTCGGGCGGGAGCTGGGCGATGGCTGTGGATCAACTCCCCGGTCGAGTACGGGAGTTCGCGAGCTACCTGGACGCTCTGCTGACGCGGCTCGATCCGCGCGGCGGCTGGAACGGCGTCTTCTGGCAGCGGGACCCCGAGGGCATGCGCGCCTGCCTGGACGGGCGTGAGGTGCCGCCGTGGGACGTGGTGGAGGCGCTGCTGGAGGATATCGGCGCGCTGTACGGCCCCGCCGCCGCGGGAGCCGAGCGGGAACGGGCCCGCGCGCTGCACGCCGCCGCGGTCGCCGCCTACGACGCCCGGCCCGGCGCCCGGGACGACCTGGCCGACCGGCTCGACGTCATGCTCCGCGAGCAGCGGTACGCCGCGGAGCGCCACGCCGAACTGAGCCGCCTGCTGTCCACGGCCGTGCCGGAGGATCGGGCCGACGCCCTCCGCCGCGACCTCGCCTGGGCCGACGACGACCACACCCGCGCCACATCCCGCTGCGCGGAACTCCGGGCCCGACTGGAGGCACTGGACCGGCGGACGGGTTCTGGCGGAGGGGGTCTGGGCGGGGGATCGCACGGGGACTTCGGTGCGCGGGGCGCGTCGGGAACCGGCGGGGAGCCGCGCGCCGGGGGAGTTTCCGGTGCCCGCGAGGACGTGGGCGCGTCGACCGGATGGGGCGCGCCGGCGGAGACCGACGCGGGCACCGGGCACAACATCGGGGCTCCTCGGCCGTCCGACGCCCCCGCCACCCAGCCCGGTCAGCCCGCCCGGCCCGGCCAGCTCGGTCAGCTCGGTCAACCCACCCGTCCCGGTCAGCCCGGCCAGCCCGGTCAGCTCGGTCAGCCCAACGGTCCCGGCCAGCCCGCCCAGCTCGGTCAGTCCGGTCAGCCCGCCCGGCCCGACCAACTCGGTCAACCCACCCATCCCGGCCAGCCCGCCCAGCACGGTCAGCCCAACGGTCCCGGTCAGCCCGCCCAGCTCGGTCAGCCCAACGGTCCCGGCCAGCCCGCCCAGCTCGGTCAGTCCGGTCAGCCCGCCCAACCGGCCCAGCCCGGTCAGCCTGCCCGGCCCGGCCAGCTCGGTCAG
>NZ_JBVHWM010000085.1:0-21565 GCF_055564375.1 Streptomyces sp. NPDC029138 | reverse complement strand
CAGTCCGGTCAGCCTGCCCGGCCCGGCCAGCTCGGTCAGTCCGGTCAGCCTGCCCGGCCCGGCCAGCTCGGTCAGTCCGGTCAGCCTGCCCGGCCCGGCCAGCTCGGTCAGTCCGGTCAGCCTGCCCGGCCCGCCCAGCTCGGTCAGTCCGGTCAGCCTGCCCGGCCCGCCCAGCTCGGTCAGTCCGGTCAGCCCGCCCAACCGGCCCAGTCCGGTCAGCCTGCCCGGCCCGGCCAGCTCGGTCAGTCCGGTCGGCCCGCCCGGCCCGACCAGCTCGGTCAGCCCGCCCAGCCCGGTCAGCCTGCCCAGTTCGGCCAGTCCGCCCGGCTCGGCCGGTGGGCAGAGGCCACTCCCGCATATGCGCCGCCAGCCTCGCCAGGCGCCGCTTCTGCATATGTGCCCCCAGCCTCTCCAGGCGCCACTGCCGCGTATGCGCCGCCGGCCTCGCCAGGCACCACTCCCGCGTATGCGCCCCCGGCCTCGCCAGGCACCACTCCCGCGTATGCGCCCCCGGCGTCGCCAGGCACCACTCCCGCGTATGCGCCCCCGGCGTCGCCAGGCACCACTCCCGCGTATGCGCCCCCAGCCTCTCCAGGCACCGCTGCCGCGTATGCGCCGCCGGCCTCGCCGACCCCTGTCCTGCCAGGCGCTGCCGGTGCCGGTTCGGAGGCCGGCCCCTCGCTGGACAGCCCCGCCTCCCCCGACCCCACCCCCAAGTCCCGCAAGCGTCGCCGGGGCAGTGCCCGGTTCGCCGGGGTCGTCGGTGGGGAGGAGGTCGCGCCTGTCGTCGTGCCGCAGGCTTCTGACGGTGTCGGGGTGGACGTCACCGGCGGGTCGCGGACGCCGCGAGGGGCCAGGTTCGCCGGGGTCGCGGAGGTGGCGGAGCCGTTGGTGCCGGAGGGCGCGGCCGTGGACGAGGGGGCCCGGGAGGCCGTCGACGGGGTCGTCGGGCGGCTGGCGCGGTTGCGGGGTGAGGGGCGGAGCGGGGAGGCGCATGTGGTGCTGGTCGAGGCCGCCCGGTGGCCCGTGGGCCGTCTGCCGCTGCTCGCGGACGCCCTGCACCGGGCCGGGCTCGGCGCCGACTGGGCCACGCTGCTGTGGGAGGCCGCCGCGCTGCCCGCCGAGCGGCTGGTCGCCGCCGCCGACGCGCTCGCCGCGGCCGGGCGGGGCGGCGACGGCCGGCAGCTGCTGCGGCAGGGCGTGGCCCGCTCGGCGGAACAGATCGGCGCGGCCGTGCTGCGGATGGAGGGCGAGGGCAGGCGCCGGGAGGCGCGGGCCCTGCTGGACGCCTACGTACGCGTCCGTCCTCCCGAGGAGGCCGCCCGGTGTGTCGCCGCCGACCCCGCGCGCCTGGTCCCGCTGCTGCTGGAGGCCGCGCTCGGCGTCTCCGACGAGCGGCACTGGGACCTCGTGCACGCCCTGCGGGTCGCCGGGCACACGCCGTGACAGGGTATGGCGGGTAGTGTCCTGGTGTGTCACGATCCGCGTCCGGGGCCGGGCCGTCGGCTCACCCGCAGGGGTGTGAATCGTGATCGACTCAGCGGGTTGACGGCGATGGTCTTGGCAAGGGCCGCGCGGAGGCTTACTTTCGTCCCTCTACGGCCTGCTCTACGGGCGTAGAGGCTCTGACGTCGTGTCGAAGGAGCAGCTCATGACCAACGTCGTCCGCGCCGCTCTGGTCCAGGCCACCTGGACCGGCGACACCGAGTCCATGGTCGCGAAACACGAGGAGCACGCCCGCGAGGCGGCCCGCCGGGGCGCCCGGATCATCGGGTTCCAGGAGGTCTTCAACGCCCCCTACTTCTGCCAGGTCCAGGAGCCGGAGCACTACCGCTGGGCCGAGCCGGTGCCCGACGGCCCGACCGTGCGCCGGATGCGGGAGCTGGCGCGCGAGACCGGCATGGTGATCGTCGTCCCGGTCTTCGAGGTCGAGCAGTCCGGCTTCTACTACAACACCGCCGCGGTGATCGACGCCGACGGCACCTACCTCGGCAAGTACCGCAAGCACCACATCCCGCAGGTCAAGGGCTTCTGGGAGAAGTACTACTTCAAGCCCGGCAACCTCGGCTGGCCCGTCTTCGACACCGCCGTCGGCAAGGTCGGCGTCTACATCTGCTACGACCGCCACTTCCCGGAGGGCTGGCGGCAACTCGGGCTCAACGGCGCCCAGTTGGTGTACAACCCGTCCGCCACCCACCGGGGCCTGTCCGCCTACCTGTGGCAGCTGGAGCAGCCCGCGGCGGCCGTCGCCAACGAGTACTTCATCGCCGCCATCAACCGGGTCGGGCGAGAGGAGTACGGCGACAACGACTTCTACGGGACGTCGTACTTCGTCGATCCGCGCGGGCAGTTCGTGGGTGAGGTCGCCGACGACAAGAGCGAGGAACTCCTCGTCCGCGACCTGGACTTCGACCTCATCGAGGAAGTGCGGCGGCAGTGGGCCTTCTACCGCGACCGCCGCCCCGACGCCTACGAAGGGCTGGTGCAGCCGTGAACGAACTCTACTCCCGCCACCGCAGGGTCCTGCCCGACTGGCTCGCCCTGTACTACGACGACCCGATCGAGCTGAGCCACGGCGAGGGACGCCACGTCTGGGACACCGCCGGCCGCCGCTACCTGGACTTCTTCGGCGGCATCCTGACCACACTGACCGCGCACGCGCTGCCCGAGGTGACCAAGGCGGTCAGCGAGCAGGCCGGCCGGATCATCCACTCCTCGACCCTCTACCTCAACCGGCCGATGGTCGAACTCGCCGAGCGCATCGCCCAGTTGAGCGGCATCCCGGACGCCCGGGTGTTCTTCACGACCTCCGGCACCGAGGCCAACGACACCGCCCTGCTGCTCGCCACCACCTACCGGCGCAGCAACACCGTCCTCGCCATGCGCAACAGCTACCACGGCCGGTCCTTCAGCGCGATCGGCGTCACCGGCAACCGCGGCTGGTCCCCGACCTCCCTGTCCCCGTTGCAGACCCTGTACGTCCACGGCGGCGTGCGCACCCGGGGGCCGTTCGCCCACCTCGACGACCGCGCGTTCATCGACGCCTGTGTCGCCGACCTGAAGGACGTCCTCGGCCACACCCGGCCGCCGGCCGCGCTGATCGCCGAACCCGTCCAGGGCGTCGGCGGGTTCACCTCCCCGCCGGACAGCCTCTACGCCGCCTTCCGCGAGGTGCTGAAGGAGCACGGCGTCCTGTGGATCGCCGACGAGGTGCAGACCGGCTGGGGCCGCACCGGCGACCACTTCTGGGGGTGGCAGGCGCACGCCCGCAGCGGCCCGCCGGACATCGTCACCTTCGCCAAGGGCATCGGCAACGGCATGTCCATCGGCGGGGTGATCGCCCGCTCCGAGATCATGAACTGCCTGGACGCCAACAGCATCTCCACCTTCGGCGGCACCCAGATCACCATGGCCGCCGGCCTCGCCAACCTCACCTACCTGCTCGAACACGACCTCCAGGGCAACGCCCGGCGCGTCGGCGGCCTGCTCGTCGAGCGGCTGCGGGCGGTCGGCGCGCAGCTGCCCGGGGTGCGGGAGGTGCGCGGACGCGGGCTGATGATCGGCGTCGAGCTGGTCAAGCCGGGCACGGACGAGGCCGACCCGCAGGCCGTCGCCGCGGTGCTGGAGGCGGCCCGGGAGGGCGGGCTGCTCCTGGGCAAGGGCGGCGGGCACAACACCAGCGCCCTGCGGATCAGCCCGCCGCTGTCGCTGACGGTCGCCGAGGCCGAGGAGGGCGCGGCGATCCTGGAACAGGCGCTGAGGAGCACGTACTAGAGAACAGGTGTACGGCCATGAGCATCACCTCGGAGTCCCGGCACGTCCTGGAACCCGCCCTCTCCGTGCGCCAGGTGCTGACCCTGGAACGCGTCCTCGCCGGGGAGCCCGAGGTGGTGGCCGGCGCCGCACAGCTCGACCGGCCGGTGCGCTGGGTGCACGTCGCCGAGGCGGCCGACGTCGGCGTGATGCTCAGCGGCGGGGAGATGGTCCTCACCACCGGCGTGCTGCTCGCCGGGGACGAGGCCCGGCAGGCCGAGTACATCCAGTCCCTGCACCGGGCGGAGGCGGCGGCCGTCGTCCTCGGTCTCGGCCGGGCCTTTCCCGCGCCGCCCGAGGTGATGCGCCGGGCCGCAGAGCGGTGCGGGCTGCCCATGGTCGTACTGCACCGGCCGTTCCCCTTCGCCGAGCTGACGGAGGAGGTGCAGTCCCGGCTGGTGCGGCGGAAGTTCGCCGCGATCAGCCTGTCGGAGACCGTACGCACCGCCCTCACCGGGCTGATCACGGCCGGCGCCCCGCTGCAACGGCTGCTCGACGAGGTCGCCCGGCACAGCGGCTGCCCGGTCGTCGTCACCAACCTCGCCCACCGCGTGCTCGGCACGGCGGGGGAGCGGTCAGCGGTGGACGACGTGCTGCGCGACTGGGAGCGGATCGCCCGGCAGGCCGGCGGCAGCGCCGGTGACGGCTGGGTCCGGGCCGAGCTGGGCGGACGCGGGGAGCGGTGGGGGCGGCTGCTGCTGTGCGGCTACCGGGGCGACGCGGCCACCGGACGGCTGCTCGCGGACCGGGCCGCCGAGGCCCTGGTGCTGCACCGGATGCTCGGCGGCGCCTGCGCGCACAGCTGGGAGGAGCAGTCCGCGCAGAGCCTGCTGACCGACCTCGTCTCCGGGGTCGTACCGGCCCGGCAGCTGTTGCCCCGAGCCCGGGCGGCCGGGCTGCCGGTCAACCGGCGGACCTTCGTCCCGCTCGTCGTCCAGGGCCGCACATCGGACCGACTCGACCGGGTGCTGCGCCTGCTGGGGCTGCCCGGTATCGTCGCCGAACTCACCGACGGCGCTGCCACCGTGCTGCTCAGCCTCGCCCGCGACCAGGACGCCGAGGCGCTCACCGCGCACTTCGCGACCCGGCTGCGCGCCGAGTCCCCGGCCGTGGTCGCCGCCGCCGGTCCCCGCACCGCGTGGGACGACGTGCCCGCCGGGCTTCGCGAGGCCCGGCATGTCGCCGACGCCGTCGCCGGCTCCTCGGCCGCCCTCGACCTGCCGGCCGTCGTCCGCCTCAAGGACGTCCATCTGCGCGGGCTGATCCGTCTGCTGCGCGACGACCCGCAGGTGCAGTCCTTCGCCGAGCGCGAGCTGGACGGGCTGCTGTGCGCCGCCGAACCGGAACTGCTGAACGTGCTGCGGACCTATCTGGCGACGGGCCGCAACAAGTCCCGTACCGCCCAGCTCCACCATGTCTCCCGGCCGGCCCTCTACCGCCGCCTGGAGGCCATACAGGCCCGCCTCGGCGTCGACCTGGACGACTTCGAACAGGCGGCCTCCGTGCACATCGCGCTCCTCGCGCACGACGCGCAACAGGGGTGAAACATGCGACGACCTGCGAAAACGGCGGTGAAACATGGGACCGCGCACGCGTGACACGGTGGCACGCCGACCGCCCGGGGACGTGACACGCTGCCCGTCGAACCGGCCGTCCGGGCTTCCTACGCTCAGCGCACACCGAGCTACCGGAGGTCCCGATGAGCCGAGTGATCCGTGCCGCCCTCTTCCAGACCGCCTGGACCGGCGACAAGGAGTCCATGATCCAGGTGCACGAGCAGGCGGCCCGCGACGCCGCCGCCCAGGGCGCCCAAGTCCTCTGCTTCCAGGAGCTGTTCTACGGCCCCTACTTCTGCCAGGTCCAGGACAAGGCGTTCTACGAGTACGCCGAGCGGATCCCGGAGGGCCCGACCGTCCGGCGCTTCCAGGCCCTCGCCCGCGAGCTGGGCATCGTCCTCGTCCTGCCCATGTACGAGGAGGAGCAGCCGGGCGTCCTGTACAACACGGCCGCCGTGATCGACGCGGACGGCTCCTACCTCGGCAAGTACCGCAAGACCCACATCCCCCAGGTCCAGGGATTCTGGGAGAAGTTCTACTTCCGCCCCGGCAACAGCGGCTGGCCCGTCTTCGACACCGCCGCCGGCCGGATCGGCGTCTACATCTGCTACGACCGCCACTTCCCGGAGGGCTGGCGGGCGCTCGGCCTCGCCGGTGCCGAGATCGTCTTCAACCCGTCGGCCACATCGCGCGGCCTGTCCCGCTACCTCTGGCAGCTGGAGCAGCCGGCGGCGGCCGTCGCCAACGAGTACTTCGTCGGCGCGATCAACCGGGTCGGCGTGGAGGACCTGGGCGACAACGACTTCTACGGCACCACCTACTTCGTGGACCCGGAGGCCCAGTTCGTTGGCGAGGTCGCGAGCGACAAGGAGAGCGAACTCGTCGTCCGCGACCTGGACCTGGCCAAACTCCGGGAGGTCCGCGACCGCTGGCAGTTCTACCGGGACCGCGCGCCGGGGGCGTACGACCCGCTGACGGCGCCGTGAGGGCGCCCTGAAGGGGCGCGGGGAACTGCCCGACCAGCCACGACGACCCGCAGGTGACCACGGAAGAGAGGCACCCATGACCACGCGTACCGTCATCCGCGGTGGCCTAGTCATCACCGCGTCCGACGAGATCCACGCCGACGTCCTCATCGAGGACTCCCGCATCGCCGCCCTGGCCGCGCCCGACTCACAGAACTGGAGCGCGGACCGCGCGATCGACGCCACCGGGAAGTACGTCATCCCGGGCGGCGTGGACGCCCACACCCACATGGAGCTGCCCTTCGGCGGCACCTTCGCCTCCGACACCTTCGAGACCGGCACCCGGGCCGCCGCCTGGGGCGGTACGACGACCATCGTGGACTTCGCGGTGCAGAGCGTCGGCCACACCCTGCGCGAGGGCCTGGACACCTGGCACGCCAAGGCCGAGGGCAACTGCGCGATCGACTACGCCTTCCACATGATCGTCTCCGATGTGAACCAGGAGACGCTCAAGGAGATGGACCTGCTGATCGAGGAGGGGGTCACCAGCTTCAAGCAGTTCATGGCGTACCCCGGGGTCTTCTACTCCGACGACGGGCAGATCCTGCGCGCCATGCAGCGCTCCGCCGAGAACGGCGGGCTGATCATGATGCACGCCGAGAACGGCATCGCCATCGACGTGCTGGTCGAGCAGGCGCTCGCCCGGGGCGAGACCGACCCGCGCTACCACGGGGAGGTGCGCAAGGCCCTGCTGGAGGCGGAGGCCACCCACCGGGCCATCAAGCTCGCCCAGGTGGCCGGCGCGCCCCTGTACGTCGTGCACGTCTCCGCCATGGAGGCCGTGGCCGAGCTGGCGCGGGCGCGCGACGAGGGGCTGAACGTCTTCGGCGAGACCTGCCCGCAGTACCTGTTCCTGTCCACCGACAACCTCGCCGAACCCGGCTTCGAGGGCGCCAAGTACGTGTGCAGCACACCGCTGCGGCCGAAGGAGCACCAGGCCAGGCTGTGGCGGGGCCTGCGGACCAACGACCTCCAGGTCGTCTCCACCGACCACTGCCCCTTCTGCTTCACCGGCCAGAAGGAACTGGGCCGCGGCGACTTCTCCAAGATCCCCAACGGGCTTCCGGGCGTGGAGAACCGTATGGACCTGCTCCACCAGGCGGTCGTGGACGGGCACATCTCCCGCCGCCGCTGGATCGAGATCGCCTGCGCCACCCCGGCCCGGATGTTCGGCCTGTACCCGAAGAAGGGCACCATCACCCCGGGCGCCGACGCGGACGTCGTCATCTACGACCCGCACGCCGAGCAGGTGATGTCCGCCGAGACCCACCACATGAACGTCGACTACTCGGCGTACGAGGGCAAGCGCGTCACCGGCCGCGTCGAGACGGTCCTGTCGCGCGGCGAACTCGTCATCGACCAGCGGGAGTACACCGGCCACGCCGGGCACGGCGTCTTCACCCCGCGCTCCACCTGTCAGTACCTCAACTAGGAGTGGCGCCCATGGACTTCGGACTCGTCCTCCAGACCGACCCGCCCGCCTCCCGCGTCATCAGCCTGATGAAACGGGCCGAGCGCAACGGCTTCCGCTACGGCTGGACCTTCGACTCCGCCGTGCTCTGGCAGGAACCGTTCGTGATCTACAGCCAGATCCTGGCGAACACCCAGAAGCTCAAGGTCGGCCCGATGGTCACCAACCCGGGCACCCGCACCTGGGAGGTCACCGCCTCCACCTTCGCCACCCTCAACGACATGTTCGGCAACCGCACCGTCTGCGGCATCGGCCGCGGCGACTCCGCGATGCGCGTCGCGGGCCGCAAACCCAACACCCTCGCCCGGATCAGCGAGGCCATGAAGGTGATCCGCGCCCTCGGCCGGGGCGAGGAGGCCGACCTCGGCGGTACGAAGATCCGGTTCCCGTGGATCAGGGAGGGCGCCGAACTCCCTGTCTGGATGGCCGCGTACGGCCCGAAGGCGCTGAAGATGACCGGCGAGGAGGCCGACGGGTTCATCCTCCAGCTCGCCGACCTGTACCTGACCGAGTACATGGTGAAGGCCGTCAAGGACGCGGCAGTGGCGGCCGGCCGTGACCCGTCCGAGGTGACGATCTGCGTCGCCGCGCCGGCGTACGTCACCGAGGACGACTCGCCCGAGGCCCTCGCGCACGCCCGCGACGAGTGCCGCTGGTTCGGCGGCATGGTCGGCAACCACGTCGCCGACCTGGTCACCAGATACGGCGAGCACTCCGCCCAGATCCCGGAGGAACTCACCGACTACATCAAGGCCCGGCAGGGCTACGACTACGCGCACCACGGCCGCAGCGGCAACCCGGACACCGCGTTCGTGCCCGACGAGATCGTGGACCGGTTCTGCGTCATCGGCCCGGTCGAGAAACACGTCGAGAAACTGACCGCGCTGCGCGCCCTGGGCGTCGACCAGTTCGCGGTGTACGACATGCACGACGCGCAGGAGGCCACGATCGAGGCCTACGGCCACCACGTCATCCCCGCCGTCAACTCCTGACCTTCCGCCGTCGCCTGACCCCCGCCCACGCTTCCCGAGTCCCCCCACGCCCCTCTTGGTCTCCCCTCCCTGCCGTCCCGGGGGAGGGGGCTGGTGCCCGCACGGCCATCCCGATCCGTCTCTCCCCGATTGGCCAGCCCATGACCGACACCGCTCCCACGGCCGTACCGATATCCGGCCAAGTCACCCTCCCCGACGGGCGCGTGGAACTCGCCCCCGGCACACCGCCGCCCAGCGGCCCCTACGCCAACGAGGACCTGCTCCCGGTCCCCGTGGCCGGGCGCACGTGGACGACGTACAACTTCTCCGCCCTGTGGGTCGGCATGGCCCACAACACCGCCTCCTGGACCCTCGCCTCCGGGCTGATCGCGGTGGGCATGGACTGGAAGCAGGCGGTGTTCACCATCGCCCTCGCCAACCTGATCGTGCTGGTGCCGATGCTGCTCACCGGGCACGCGGGCCCCAAGTACGGCATCCCCTTCCCGGTCTTCGCCCGCGCCTCCTTCGGCGTGCGCGGCGCCAACCTGCCCGCCGTGGTCCGGGCGTTGGTGGCGTGCGGCTGGTTCGGCATCCAGACCTGGATCGGCGGCGAGGCGATCTACTTCCTCGCCGGGAAGCTGATCGGCGACAGCTGGAAGAACGCCGGGCACATCGGCGGCTACGCCTGGACGATGTGGCTGTCCTTCGCGATCTTCTGGGTGATCCAGGTGGCCATCATCCACCGGGGCATGGAGACCATCCGCCGCTTCGAGAACTGGGCCGCGCCCTTCGTCCTGGTCGGCGCTTTCGTGATGCTGTGGTGGATGAGCGACAAGGCCGGGGGCGTCGGGCCGCTGTTCGACCAGCCGTCCAAGCTCGGCTGGGGCGGCGACTTCTGGAAGCTGTTCTGGCCCTCCCTCATGGGCATGATCGGCTTCTGGTCCACGCTGTCGCTCAACATCCCCGACTTCACCCGCTATGGCAGGAGCCAGCGCGCGCAGACCTGGGGCCAGGCCCTCGGCCTGCCGACCACGATGACCCTGTTCGCGTTCCTGTCCGTGCTGGTCACCTCCGGCTCGCAGGCCGTGTACGGCGAACCGGTCTGGGACCCGGTGCAGTTGGCGGCGAAGACGGACAACGTGGTCGGCCTGCTGTACGCGCTCGTGACCGTCCTGGTGGCGACGCTGTCCGTGAACATCGCCGCCAACCTGGTCTCCCCGGCCTTCGACTTCTCCAACGTGGCGCCCCGGAAGGTGAGTTTCCGCACCGGCGCCCTGATCACCGCGGTCCTCGCCGTGCTGATCTTCCCCTGGAAGCTGTACTCCGACCCGCAGGGCTACATCTTCACCTGGCTCGGCCTGGTCGGCGGCCTGCTCGGCACGGTCGCCGGCATCCTCGTCGCCGACTACTGGCTGCTGCGCCGCACCCGCCTGGACCTCGGCGACCTGTACCGTCCGGGCGGCCGGTACTGGTACGCGGGCGGCTGGAACTGGCGGGCGGTCGTCGCGTTCCTGGCGGGCGGCGTCCTCGCGCTCGGCGGCGCGAGCCTCAAACCCCTGACCGACGGCCGCCCGATCCCCGCCCTGGCGCCCCTCGCGGACTACGGCTGGGCGGTGGGCCTCGGCACCTCCCTGGTGCTCTACCTGACCCTCACCCTGGCCTCGGGGCGGCGCGCCGGCGGCTGAGCGGCCCCGCCTGGGCGGCATCCGGAGCGGCATCACGGTGAGGGCGCGGCGCCCGGGCAGTCGTCGACCGCGGTCAGGGCCTCGGCCCGGGCCAGCCGCACCGCGACCTCACCGGTGTCCGTCCTGACCGGCAGCACTCCGTCCTCGACGCGCCCGGGCTTCCCGCACACCACCCCCGACGGGGTGCGCACCAGGATGCGGGGGCCGTCCTTCTCGGGGCCGTACCAGGTCAGCGCCACCGCCGTGACCAGCAGCGCCCCGCAGATGATCGTCAGCGCCACCCCACGGGTGAGGGCCCGTACCGTGCGACGGGTCTCCATGTGATCGCCCAGGTGCAGCGCGGTGGCCGTGGCGGGCACACCGGTGGGCAGCCGGACCCCGGCGGGCGCGCCGTGCGCCGCCCGGAGCAGCAGCAGCGCGCCGAGCGTGCCGCACAGCAGACACAGCAGCAGCGCGCCGCCCACCAGGGCGTCGTACGGGGAGGCCAGTCTCCCCACGTCGGTACGGCCCTTGATCAGGCCGAAGCCGAGCAGCCCGGCGAACAGCGCCGCGAGCCCGTTGCGCCAGGCGAGCGCCGCCTCCCGGGCACGGGACAGCTCACCGGCGAGCAACTCCCGGGTCTGCCGGGCCGCCTGGCGGTCGGCCGGGGTCCCGGGCGGCCCCGGCCGGACCCGTGGGCGCGGGGTCACCTCCGCTCCACGACGACGTTCCAGTAGGCGCCGCACCCCGTCTCCTCGGCCGGCCGGCCCGGATGCCCGGCCTCGCACGCGCAGAGCACCGGGACGTGCGCCGGCCGGGGCCCGCGGCGTGGCGAGCGGAACACCCGGTCCGTGTGCGTGTACGTGAACGCGCAGCCGCACCGGGGACAGCGGCCGTGCAGGACGACCACGCCGGCGTCCGCCGCCTCGACCCGCAGACCGGTCGTGTAGCGGGCCGCGTAGTCGTCCTGGGTGGTCTCCAGGTACGGCACGAGAGTGCCGGGCCCTGGTCCGCAGTTCGTCACCGTGTTCCCCCTCCGGCCGCCGGTGCCGCTGTCCTCGACTCGCGGTCCAGCATGCCGACTTCGCCCCTCCCGTGCCACGGCGGATCGGTCGGAAACCGGCCGGGAGCCGGGCGTTGTCCGGCAGGATGCCGCTCAGGGCGCGCCGGACCCGGCTGCCGGAACACGGGAACGGGCACCATGGCGACGGGAGGGGATGACGCATGACTGAAGCCGGGGCCGCCCCCGTGGCCGACCGCGCCGCCGCCGCGCTCGCGCGCACGGACGGATTCTCCGTACCGGTCGAACCGGAGGCGTACCGAGGGGTACGAGGACCGGAACTCGACGCGCTCACGGACGAACTGGCCTCGCTCCTCGCCGAGTTGCGCTCGGCCGAGGGCGGTGGGGCGACGGCCGCGACGGTGGCGGCACGGCTCGGCCGCTGCCACGCCGTACGGTTCGTCCTCGAAGGCGCCCCGGCCGACCGGGAGCGGGCGCTCCCCCTGCTGGAGGAAGCCCTTACGGCGGCCCTGCTCGGCGAGGAGGAACGGGAGGCCGCGTACCGGGACCTCGTCGGACTGGTCGGGTCACGGCTGGTACGGCTCGACCGCGACGCCACCGCCGGACTTTCCGGCCACTGGACCGTCGACCGGCTCATGTCCCTGGTCTCGCTCGGCACCCCGCTCACCGAGGGCGGTTCGGGCATGGTGGAGGACAGCGCGCTGCTCGTCCGGCTGCTGCTGGAACGCGAGCAGCAGCGGATGACTCCCCAGTTCCGGGACGGCCTGCGGGTCTTCGGCGAGATGACCGACGCGCTGCTGTCCGGCGACACCGACACGCTCGTCCGCGGCGGCCGGCGGATCGTCGACACCATGACGGACGGAGCGCTGCCGTCCTCACTGGGCACCCTGCTGTCGTTGATGCTCGGCCAGATGGAGCGACTCACACCTGACGAGACCGGCGACGCGCCGGCCGACGACTCCTCCGACGGTGTCGCGGAGATCCGGCACACCCTGAGCCAGTTCCTGGCCCTGGCCGAGGTGATGTCGCCCGGGACCGTGGCGCCGCAGAACGTCTCCGCACTCCTTGCCGAGTTGTCGGGAGACCCGGCCGCCGCCGTGACGGACGGGCGCGCCCCCCTGCCGTCCCGGATGGTCGCCGCGCTCGTCCACGTCGCCCTCGCCACCCGCACCGGCGACATGGAGGGGTTCCGTACGGCGCTCCGGCTGATGCACGAGGCCTCGGCCGACGGGGAACTCGACAGCCGCGCCCACAGCGAGTGGCTCCGTACCGTCGTGCCCGGACTGCTCCTCGGCGCCGCCCTCACCGGCGGCAGCCTCCAGGACGAGGACATGGCCCGGGAACTGTTCGAGTCGCAGCAGTGGGACGACGACCCCACGAGCGTCACCGCCGCCACCCTGCGTCTGTGCGGGGCGGCCGTCCGGCTCCACGTGCGGGTGACGTCCGCCCTGGACCGGGGCGACGTCGGGGCGATCGAGGACGCCGTCGACGCGCTGTGCGAACTGGAACTGGACGAGACCTACGACGGCGCCGAGGAATGGACCGGCGTCCTGACCGGCTTCGTCCTCGGCATGGCCTACCTGGGCCGCGTCGTGCTCGCGCCGGCGGCGGACGACCGGACCGCACATCTGCGGGCGGCCGTGCACCACCTCCAGCGGGCCGTGGAGACGTCCGTGGACATGCCCGTCCTGCGCAGCCTCCTCGACATCACCTGGGCACCGCTGATCACCCTCACGGCGATCGCCGAGTCGGACCCGGGCCGCATCGCCGAGGGCGTCCAGCGCGCCCGGGCCGCCCTGGACGCCACCGGATTCACCTCCGACTTCCGGCCCCGGGCACGCGGCGGCATCGCGCTCGCTCTGGACACCCTGCACCTCCTCACCGGGGACGCCGGCGCGCTGGACGAGGCGATCGACGAGCTGACCCAGGCGCTCACGGAACTACCCGACGGCGCCCCTGGCGGAGCCGGCCTCACCTGGGACCTGGCGGCACTGCACGCCAAGCGCGCGACCCTCCGGGCGAACAGGGCGGATACGGACGGAACTCTCCCGCCGGACGGGTCTGGTGCCGAGGCTGCCCTCCCGGGAGAGCAGTCCGAGGTGGACGAGCACCGGCGGGCGGATGGGTCTGGTGCCGAGGTTGCCCTTCCGACGGGGGAGTCGGGGGTGGGCGATGTGCTGCGGGCGGGTGAGACCGGTGCGGGCGGGGCGCTGTGGGCTGGTGGGTCCGGTGCCGAGGTCGCCCTCCCGGGAGGGAAGTCCGAGGTGGACGAGCACCGGCGGGCGGATGGGTCTGGTGCCGAGGTTGCCCTTCCGACGGGGGAGTCGGGGGTGGGCGATGCGCTGCGGGCGGCTGAAACCGGTGCGGGCGGGGCGCTGTGGGCCGGTGGGTCCGGTGCCGAGGCTGCCCTCCCGGGAGGGAAGTCCGAGGGGGACGAGCACCGGCGGGCGGACGGGTCTGGTGCTGATGGCGGTCTGCGGGCAGGCGGGGCCGGTGCCGACGACGATTTGCGGGTCGCCGTCGGACTCGCCCGTAGGTCCCTGCGGCTGTCCGCCGACGACGTCCTGCTCCAGCAGGGCGTCGGCCGTGGCCTGCGCATCGCGCGCGCGGCGGCCGACCGGGGCCGCCGGGCGGCCTTCTGGGCGCTGCGCGCCGGACTCACCGAGGAGGCCATCGCATCCCTGGAGGCGGGCCGCTCCCTGGTGCTCGGCGCGGCGGCCGTCTCGGCGGGCGTCGCCGACCGGTTGGCGGCCCTCGGCGAAACGGAACTCGCCGACCGCTGGCGCGACGCCGCCGCCGACCCCGCCTGGGAGCGGACCGACGACCGCTCCCTCCTGGAACTGTCGGCCGACGTGGGCGCGGGGACCGGCGGCGAGGCGCGGGGACGCTCATCGCTCGGGGCGCTCGCCGACGCGAGCGGGGGCCCCGACGGTGCATCGCAGGGTCGCGATTCGCTGGAGATGGATACCGCGGTCGATCCCGGTGCCACCGTTGACGGGCGGGGGCGCTCCGAGCTGGAGATGTCCGCCGGCGCGGGTGCCGACGGTGGCCTGCGGGGCTCGTTGGGGGTGCTTGCCGACGTGGGGACGGGCGGTGCCGGTGAGGGGCGGGGGCGCTCCCCGCTGGAGATGTCCGCCGGCTCGGGTGCCGGCGGTGGCCTGCGGGGCTCGTTGGGGGCGCTTGCCGACTCGCGGCCGGGCGCTGTCTGCGAGGGGCGGGAGCGTTCTCCGCTGGAGATGTCCGCCGGCGCGGGTGCCGACGGTGGCCTGCGGGGCTCGCTGGGGGCGCTTGCCGACTCGGGGCCGGGCGCTGTCTGCGAGGGGCGGGAGCGTTCTCCGATGGAGATGTCCGCCGGCTCGGGTGCCGGCGGTGATCTGCGGGGCTCGTTGGGGGTGCTTGCCGACGTGGGGACGGGCGGTGCCGGTGAGGGGCGGGGGCGCTCCCCGCTGGAGATGCTCGCCGCGGCGGGTGCGGGCGCTCCCGGCCTGCCCGGTGACCTGCGGCGCCGCTCGCTGGAGCTGCTGCGGGGGCAGGGCGACGACGTGGAGCCGGTGGTCGCCTCCGTGAGCGACCTGCGTGCCGGACTGCGGAAGGCAGGGGCGGACGCGCTGCTGTACCTCGTGCCCGGCGTCGACGACCCCGACGGGGCGGTCCTGGTCGTCCCCGCCGACGGCCCCGTCACGGCGCTGCCCCTGCCGGGCCTCACCCCCGACGGCCGCGAACCGGTCGCGCGGTACCTGGCGGCCGGCGCGGACCGCCAGCGCCTGGAGACCGCCGACGAGGACACCGTCAACCCGCGAGAGAAGGACCGCGCCGAGCGACGCTGGCTGCGGGCCCTGGACGACCTGTGCGTCTGGGCCGGCGGCGTACTCGGCCCCGCCCTGGACCGCTTGGCCCTGTGGGACCGGGCTCTCGCTGAGTCCGGGTTGGGTCCCGACGGCACCCACGGCGAAGCCGTGCGGCTCGTCATCGTGCCCTGTGGGGACCTCGGTGTCGTGCCCTGGCAGGCGGGTGTCCTGGAGGTGGCCGGTGTGGCGCGGGGGGTGCGGGTCTGTGAGGTCGGGGTTCTCACCTACGCCGCCTCCGGGCGGGAGTTTCTGCGGGCCGCGGCCCGTCGGCGTATGGCGCCCGGTGACCGGCCGGCCCTGGTGTTCCACGGCGTGGACGATCTGGAGTGGGCCGAGGAGGAGATCGAGACCTTGGCCGGCGTCCATTATCCGGGCGCCCTGGTCCACCATCCCGACGACAACCCCGCCACCCCGGAGACCGTCCTGGCCCTGCTCGGCGGCCGGGCCACCGCCCCCGCCTCCCTCGTGCACCTGGCCTGCCACGGGCTCGCCGGGCCGGACCCCACCCGCTCGGCCCTGCGACTGGCGGCATCGAGTGAGGACGGCGAGTCCACCGGCACCGGCGGTGATCTCACGTTGAGCACTCTGCTGGAGACGCCCGCCGAGGGCGACGCCTTCCGCTCGGCCGGCCCCCTGGTCGTATGCGGCGGCTGCGAGACCGACCTCACCACCCGCGACCACGACGAGGCGCTGACCGTCACCTCGGTCCTGGTGCACCGGCTGGCCGCCGACGCCATCGGTTCCCGCTGGAAGGTCGACGACATGCGGTCCGAGCTGCTGATGCTCGTCCTGCACGACGCGCTCGCCCGGGGCCTCGCCCCACCGGACGCGCTGCGCGCCGCCCAGCGCTGGATGCTCACCCCGCCCGGCGAGCGCCCGCCCGTCCCGGCGCTGGAAGGCATCTCGGCCGCCTGGCGGCTCGCGGAGGACTTCCGCGACCGGCCCGACACCTGGGCGGCCTTCGTCCACCACGGCAACCCCGCACCGGCGGCTCCCGCCCGGCGGCAGGAAGGAGAGCGCGCATGACGTCGGAGGAACTGCTCAGGCTCCTGGAGAGTCACTGGACCACCGTCGTCACCGGGCTGGACGAGGACGACCTCGGCCATGTCTCCGATGCCCTGCGCGAGATGCGTGAGGAGACCGCCGCCGGCAGTCCGGCGGCCGTGGCCCGTGTCGTACGCCGGCTGAAGCGCACGCTGTCCGCGCTGCCGCCCGACCACCCCGTGGCCAAGGCGCTCGGCGGCCACCGCTACGCCGCCGTCGCCCGCGAACTGCCCAGCCTCACCACGATCGACGCGGTGATCGACGTCCTCGGCACCCCGCCGCCCGACCCCGCCGAACTGCTGCGGTCGGCCCGCCGCCGGCTCCTCGCCGCCCCCGCGCTGACCGAGGCCGAGCACGCGGCCCTGACCACCACCCCGTCCGAAGGTGCCGACCGGCCCGCCGAGCTGATCCGGCTCCGCGACCCGGACCGCGGCGTCCGCTACCCCCGCTTCCAGTTCAGGCCCGGCACCGCCGAACCGCTGCCGGTCGTCCGGCGGATCAACGTACTGCTCCGCGCGGACCGCGACCCGTGGGGCGCCGCCGACTGGTGGCTGGGCGGCAACCGGTGGCTGGGCGGCGTCCCGGCGGAACTGCTCGGTGTCCTGCCGGACGACGCGCTGGAACGCGCCGCCGCCGAACTGGTGGGAGCGTACTGATGGCGGGTCAGCTTCCGCCCCAGGGCGTTCCGATGAAGCCGTTGCGGCACGCCCTCAGGGCGGGCACGGTGCTGTGGCGGTGCCACGAGGAGCAGTTCGAGGCCGGCGAGTTCAACCCGAACGTCGCCCACGAGTTCTTCAAGGGCAGCCGCTTCGACCCCACCGAGAAGGACCCCTATCCCTACCTCTACGCCGCCCTCGATCCGGTCACCGCGCTGTCCGAAGTCCTGCTCAGGTCTGTGGAGTTCGGCGACGACGGGGTGCGCCAGATCCCCTGGGCACAGGCCTCCCGGTACGTCCTCTCGGCGGTCCGCACCACGGCGGACCTCTCCCTGGCGGACCTCACGACCGCCGAGGGCCTGGCCGCCGTCTGGCAGGACGACTGGCTGATCGACACCGAGGAGTACGCCGGGACCCGGTACTGGGTGCGGGTGATCCGCGAACGCTGCGACGACGTGCAGGGCCTGTGGTGGACGTCCAAGCGCTGCCGGCCGCGCCCCGCGCTCCAGCTGTTCCAGGACCGCTGCCCGGACGCGCCCCTCGATCCGCGTCCCCGGGACCGCCTGCGGCTGGCGTCGAAGGACGACGTACGCAAGGTCAACCGGCTGCTGGCGCCGCTGCACGCCGTCGTCTCCGCCACGGGGGACTGAGCGGCACCGGACATACGCGACCGCCCCGGTCCCCTCGCGGGGGCCGGGGCAGTGCCGGTGCGGCGTGCCGTGGACGTTCAGCCGTCCGGCAGCCGTCTCTCAACGGTCCCGCAGCGGTGCCGGCAGCAGCGGCCAGTTCCGGGACAGGCGCATCGCCGACTCGGTGACGGCGGTGTCCCTGGAGGCCGTCATCACCCCGTCGAGATACTCGTGGGCGGCGGCCTCGTACAGCTGGCGGGCCGCGGCGATCCGCTCGTTGGCGGCCTCCCTGCGATGCTCCTGCCGGTCCTCGGCCGTCTGCTGCGCGGCCCGGGCCCGCTCGGTGGCGGCGGCGCTCCGCTCGCGCCGCCGCTGGAGCTCCGCACGCCGTTCGACCGCCGTGCGGTAGGCGTCGAGGAACGGGTGTTCCCGGAACAGGCCGAGCAGGAAGCCGACCCCGCCGGAGAGCAGCAGCAGCGCGCAGAACAGCCAGGTCACCGTCTGGGTCGACAGGTGCAGCCGGTCCACCAGGGTCGAGGTGTCGGCCGACGGGCCGCCGATCCCGCGGAAGCCCGCGGTCTCCTTGCCGGTGGGCGCCGGAGCGTCGTGCTGCATCACGAACTTGGCCCGCAGCGTGCCGAGCACCCAGGTCAGGCCGCCCCACACGCCGAGCAGCGACAGGGCGGGAAGCCATCCGCTGCGCGGCGATCCGGTCGCCGAGCGCCACCGCAGCATGTGCCCCGCCAGGTGCGGCAGGATCAGCATGATGACGGCGGAGGAGATGGCGAGCGTACCGGAGAGCGCGTCCCCGCCGGTGCTGCCGATCCCGTGGAAGGGCTGGTAGGCGACCCAGTAGACCGGGACTTCGACGGCCATGATGACGAACAGCAGGACCAGGGTCAGCCAGCGGGGGAGACCGGGGCGGGTCTGGAGCCCCTCCCAGCCCTCGCCCGACCCGATGCCGGTCTCCCGCCGTGCGGCGCGGAACTCCTCCCGCAGCGCGGTGGGCGAGATGTCGTCCGCGTCGGTGCCCGCCGTGGACACCGACTGCCAGTCGTCGCCCGGCTCCGCGGTCTCGTCCTTGCCGGTCGCCGGCCCGGGCTCATCAGGAGCAGTGTCCGGGTCCGTGGTGCGGCCGGCCGGCGGCCCGGCGGCGTCCGGGAAGCGGGCGCGCAGCCAGCGTTCCTCGACCCGTTCACGCAGCCGGTCCCGGAAGCGGAGCCAGCGCGAGGACCGGAGCGCGAGGAGGTTGAGCTGGCTCCGGGCCGCCTCGATGTCCCGGTCGGCCTCCCTCAGCCGCTCGTCCAGGAGCCGGGTCTCCTCCTCGCCCGCGGTCACGGCGGTGGCCGCCTGGGCGTCCTGGAGCCGTGCCGCCTCCTCCCACAGGCGCAGGTCCTCCTCGATCCGGTGGATCACGGTGTCCCGTACGGAGGCCAGTTCGGCGAAGTACGGCAACCGGTCACCGCTGTTGAGCACCCACGGGTCCAGCGTCCGCTTCCGCCCGGCCGTCCTGCCGCGCTTGCGGGCCGTGCCGAGCAGACCGCTCTCGGCCTTGTCGTCGAGGACCAGGGGCCGCCGGCCGGCGAGTCCGCCGGGGGCGGGGCCGGGCGCGGGCCGGGTGGTCCGCTGTGTGCTCCGCCCCGGGAACGGCACATAGCGGGTGAGCCGCCGGCGGCGCGGCTCGGGTGCGTCAGCGCTTGTACTGGGTGTCGACATGTGCCTTGGCCCTCCCTTCGAGCGCTTCCACCCAGAAGGACTCGAAGTCGTCGGCCTCGCTGGGTTTCGCCGAGTACTGCATGCCGAGCCCGACAGGGAAGACGTCCATGCCCTGGATGCCGGGCAGGCCCCGGTTCTTCACGAGCGAGTCGATGACCTTGGCCCTCCCGGCCTTGGTGGTGAGGTCCTGGCGGGACAGGGCGAACTCCGGGTCGGCCTGGTCGAAGTCGCTCACGACGAGCAGCTTCGGCGCCTCGCCGTCGTCGGGTACGGCCTCCCCGATGCGGGCCAGCGCCCCCCACACGTCCGAACCGTTCTGCGTGCGGGCGCACTTCAGCTCGGCGAGCGCCGCGACGGCGGCGTCCCGCTGGGCATCGGCCCGCTGGACCTTCTGGTCGGTGTTGGCGTCGTGCGGCGGGTCGAGGTCCACCTGGCCCTGGCGGCAGGAGGAACTGCGCGAGGACCGGGTGATGGGCGCGAAGTCGACGGTGCCGCACTTCTGGTCGGTGAGGAACTCGATGAGGCTGTCCTTGAGTTTGGCCTCCGAGTCGAATCCCTGCTTGACCGCGGCGGCCGACCCGGAGCCGTCGACGACCACCCCGCAGGGCGTGGTGAGGGCTTCCTCCTGCTTGGTGCAGGAGACGAGAGCGGAGAGCGCGCACACCAGCGGGACGACGACGGCGAGCCGGCGGGCGGCGCGGACGGGGGACCGGTGAGCGGTCCGGGCCGAGTCATGCACGATGACGTTCCTTGGCCTTCCTGGGAGCGGGGGACGGGGAGCGGACGGGGAACGGACGGCGGGCGGAAGGGAGACGGTCATCGGCCGCGGACGCCGCTCGTGGCGTCGCCGCCGCGCGCCGCCTGGTGGTCGAGGATGTGCAGCGCCTGCGCGACGGCCGACGGATCGGTGTCGTGGCCGGCGCCCTCCGGGGCGTACCAGCGGTCGTTGAGCAGACCGTCGTCCAGGTGGGCCCAGGTGCGGTCCAGGGTGATCTCCCCGGGCAGCCAGCCCGTGGGCCGTGGCCCGCTGACATGGCCGTCGCGTTGGCTGCGGGTCCAGGCGCCGTCCCAGTAGCAGGCAATCAACTGGTTGGCCTCGTCGGCGAGTTGCTGGGCCTGCTGGCGGCAGACGGAGGCGGCCGAACGCCACTGACCGACCATCTGCCCGAACCGGGCGAGCGCGGCCGGCGCCGGTTCCTCGCGCACCGTGTACTGGGTCACCACCCGCACCGACTCGGCCTGGATCCGGATGTGCAGCGCGCGGTGCGCCACGAGGGTGCGGGAGCGCAGCCGGGCGCTGCCGCGCCGGACCTGCGCGCGCAGGCCCAGGATGTAGGGCGGCAGGCCGTCGTCGTCGGCCGGTGTGCGGCCGGCCGCCGCGTCCGTCAGGAATTCCCGGAGCCCGGCCGCGTCCCGGCGACCGTGGAACCGGGCGCGTGCCGAGGAGAGACGCCCCGCTTTCAGCCGTCGAACCCGGACGTTTATTCGAGCTTTGTTGATCATTTTCGAAGAGCCCCCATTTCGTCGCGGGCGGTCCGGGTGGGAAGGCGCCGCGATGGGGAGAGAGTAGCGGAGCGAAACCCCTAGCGGGACACGTGATTTGAGGGGAACCGATCATTCTTTGTGGTGCTCCGGAAAACAACCGGATCCCGCCCGGCGGAGAGCCGGATCGAGGGCTTCCGGCAATTGCGGGCGCCCCTCGGCGCACTGGATACTCCAAGCCGGTCCGAGGAGGAGATGCCGTGGAATTGCGCCTCGACGGGACGCACTACCCGCTGGAAACACTGGGTCCGGGAAAACGGCTCGGCGTCTGGTTCCAGGGCTGCTCCCTGGCCTGCCCCGGATGCATGTCCCGGCACACCTGGGACCCGGCGGCGGGCACGCCGACCACCGTCTCCGAGGTGCTCGCGCTGTGGCGGCGGGCCCTCGCCGACGGGGCCGACGGCCTCACGGTCAGCGGCGGCGAGCCCCTGCAACAGGCGGCGGCGCTCGGTGACCTCCTGGCCGGTGCGGCACGCCTGCGGGACGGGGGCCGGCGCCGCGAGGGGAGCGCCGGGGCCCACCCCCCCGACCCGCTCGTTTACACCGGGGACAAAACCCAAGGAACGACACCCGAGAGGCGGAACACCCCCCGCTGAGTGGACGCCGTGG
>NZ_JBVHWM010000084.1:0-38381 GCF_055564375.1 Streptomyces sp. NPDC029138 | reverse complement strand
CGCGAAGACGTCCAGGCCGACCTCCTCGGCCTTCAGCGCGATGGCGACCATGGCCTTGATCCGCTCGCGCTCGGTCGGGGTCCGCCCCGTGGTGGCGTCCGGCGTGACATCGCCGACCGTGAAGATCCCGAACTGCATGGTCGCTCACCCTCCAGGTTGTTGACCGTTCAACTATACCCCTCCAACGGCCACCACACCCCGGATATTCCAGCCCCCTCCACCGCCCCCACCGCCCCCTCCCGACTCCTACGGCACCAGCACCACCCGCCCCCGCACCCCGCCCTCGGCCAGCCGGGCATGCGCCTTGGCCGCCTCCTCCAAGGCGAAGGTCTCGGCCACCCGCAGGGTCAGCACCCCTTCGTCCACCAGCCGGACCAGCTCCGCGAGCCGCGCCCCGTCCGCGGTCACCGCCACGGCCCCCGTCCGCACCCCACGCACCGACGCGGGGTGCGCCCCGGGCCGCACCCCTACATACGCGCCCCCGTCCCGCACCCACTCCAGCGCCGGCTCGCCGAGCACCGCCGCGTCCAGCACCGCGTCCACGCTCCCCGGCTCGACCCCCTGGACCCCCTGGACCCCCTCGGCTCCCTCGACCGCCCCGGCCCGCCCGGCCTGCCCGGCCCGCCCGACCGTGAAGTGCGCGGCCCCCAGCGACCGCACCAGTTCCTCGTCGCCCGCCCGGGCGTGCCCCGTCACCTCGATCCCCCGGTGCGCGGCCAGCTGCACGGCGAACCCGCCGACCGCGCCCGCCGCCCCGGTCACCAGCAGCGACGCGCCCGGCGCGAGGTCCAGCAGATCCAGCGCCTGGACGGCGGTCAGGCCGTTCAGCGGCAGGGTCCCCGCGTGTACGGCGTCCACCGTGGCCGGCGCCGCCGCCACCGCGTCCGTGTCCACGACGACGTACTCGGCGTGCGCGCCCAGCGGGTCGGCCACGCCCGGCACGAGCGCCACCACCGAATCGCCCACCTGCCAGGCGGCGGCAGCCCCGACCGCGTCCACCGTCCCGGCCGCGTCCCAGCCGAGCCCGAGCGTCTTGCCGGCCCCGCCGAAGAACCCGGCACGCACCCCGGCGTCCACGGGGTTCAGCGCGCCCGCGGCCACCTTGATCCGCACCTGCCGGGCACCCGGCTCCGGCACCGGCACCTCGGCGATCTCCACCGCGTCCGGACCGCCGAACGTCCTCACCACAGCAGCACGCATGACAACTCTCCCTCACCACAAGGCACTTGATGGATTGCGCGGCACCTTTCCGGCCGCACGACCCACAGTAGGAGAGCTACTATCCATAGGTAAGTAGTTACCTGAGAGTGCGTAGCCGACCCGGAGGAGAGCCCATGGCGACCACGACCGCCGCCCAGCGCCGCGAACAGGCCCGCGCCGACTACGACGCCTTCCTGCGCAGCTGCCCCACCAACCAGCTCCTCGGGCGGCTCAGCGACAAGTGGGTCAGCCTCGTCGTCGCCGCCCTCTCCACCGGCCCCCTGCGCTACAGCGACCTCGGCCGCAAGATCGCCGGCGTCAGCCCCAAGATGCTCACCCAGACCCTGCGCGCGCTGGAGCGGGACGGCATCATCAGCCGCACGGTCACCCCGTCCGTCCCGGTCCGCGTCGACTACGCGCTCACCCCGCTCGGCGCCAGCCTCGCCGGCCTGCTCACCGCCGTGAAGACCTGGGCCGAGACGCACTTCGACGAGGTCCGCGAGGCCCGCGAACGCTACGACGCCGACAACCCCGACGCCGAGAACCCCGCCTGAGCCGAAGGAAGCGCCGGCTCAGAAGGCGTACGAGTCCCCGGTCGCCAGCACCAGCACCGCCATCCGGTCGTTCGACCGGTCCTGGTCCACGACACCCGCGCTCCACGCGGCGTCGATCTCCAGCGTCAGCTCCGACGGCCGCTCCCGCAGCCGTAGCGGCAGCCGCAGCTGCTCCCCCGCCGCGTCCACGGCCAGCGGCCCGGTCCCGCACAGCACCGTTCGCACGTCCTCCCGGGCACAGCGCGCGGGCAGCTCCTGCCGGTCGGCCAGCTCCTCGGACCAGCGCAGCCGGACCGTGGCGTCCGTGACGGCGGTGGGCCCGTTGTTGCGCGGGGTCAGCAGAACCTCCACCAGGTCCCCGTCCATCGTCGCGGTCCCGTGGAAGGCGAGATCGGCCTCCGGAACCGGAGCGGCCACCGCGATCCCCGGCGCCAGGACGGCACCGGCACACACCCCGGACAACACCCACGCCCGCATCCGCATGCCCTCACCACTCCTCGCTCGCGACCGCACCGCCGTGTCCACGGCTGCCGTACGGATGTATGCCACGCGAGCCGCCCGCCAGGCGCCCTCCAACAGGTGACGCGCCCTCCCCCGGGTGACGCGGAAACGGCGTGCGAAGCTGCCCGCATGCCGATCCTCCGCTCCGCCGCCCTGTTCGTCGTCGCCGCGCTCTTCGAGATCGGCGGCGCCTGGCTGGTCTGGCAGGGTCTGCGGGAACACCGGGGCTGGCTGTGGATCACCGGCGGCGTCCTCGCCCTCGGCGCGTACGGCTTCGTCGCCACCTTCCAGCCGGACGCCCACTTCGGCCGCATCCTCGCCGCCTACGGCGGAATCTTCGTGGCCGGCTCGATCCTGTGGGGCGTCGTCGCGGACGGCTACCGCCCCGACCGCTGGGACATCACCGGCGCGCTGATCTGCCTCGCCGGGATGGCCGTCATCATGTGGGCGCCGCGAAACGGCGGCTGAGCCTCACTTACGCTGGACGGAACCGCTCGACCGAACCGCTCGACCGAACCGCTCGACCGAAGCGCCCCGACGCAGCCCCAGGAGCAGCCATGGCCACCGCCGCCCCGTCCGCCGCCTCCCGCATCGCCGTCGTCACCGGCGCGAGCAGCGGCATCGGCGCCGCCACGGCCCGGCAGCTCGCCGCGGCCGGCTACCGCGTCGTCCTCACCGCCCGCCGCAAGGACCGCATCGAGGCCCTGGCCGAGGAACTGACCAAGTCCGGCCACTCCGCGGTGGCGTACCAGCTGGACGTCACGGACCGCGCCGCCGTGGACGAGTTCGCCACCGCCTTCGAGACGATCGGCGTCCTGGTCAACAACGCGGGCGGCGCCCTCGGCGCGGACCCGGTCGCCACGGGCGACCCGGCGGACTGGCGCACGATGTACGAGACGAACGTCATCGGCACCCTGAACCTCACCCAGGCGCTGCTGCCGAAGCTGGTCGCGAGCGGCGACGGCGTGGTCGTGGTCGTCTCCTCCACCGCCGGTCACGGCACCTATGAGGGCGGCGCCGGATACGTGGCCGCCAAGCACGGCGCCCACGTCCTCGCCGAGACCCTCCGCCTGGAGATCGTCGG
Source organism: Streptomyces sp. NPDC029138 (assembly GCF_055564375.1). Lineage (NCBI taxonomy): Bacteria > Bacillati > Actinomycetota > Actinomycetes > Kitasatosporales > Streptomycetaceae > Streptomyces > Streptomyces sp. NPDC029138. Next base: position 35,042 of record NZ_JBVHWM010000084.1, on the reverse strand, counting down.
CCAGCCGGTCCGCGTCATCGAGATCGCCCCCGGCATGGTCAGGACCGACGAGTTCGCACTGACCCGCTTCGGCGGGGACACGGAGAGGGCCGAGAAGGTGTACGAGGGCGTCGCCGAGCCCCTCACCGCGGACGACGTGGCCGAGACGATCACCTGGGCGGTGACCCGCCCCAGCCACGTCAACGTCGACCTCCTGGTCCTGCGCCCGCGCGCCCAGGCGTCCAACACGAAGGTGCACCGGGAACTGTGACGACCACCGACGGCTCCGCACGGTCCCCGAAGCCGCCGGAGCCGGACTCCCTGGAGAAGCGGCGCCTTGCGCAGGAGACGAAGGACGAACGCCAGGTCTGGTACTTCCTGGCCTACTTCCTCTTCGGCATCCACTTCATCGCGTTCATCATGATCTACGCGGTCCGGCACGCGAAGTAGCGCCCGGGCCCCCGCGCCGCACCCCCGCGCCGGACCCTAGGCGAACGCCGGCAGGTTCCGCGCGACCCAGGCATCGAAGGGCGCGGCCGGGCGCCCCAGGACCTCCTCCACGTCCGGCCCGGCCCTCCGCTCGGCCGGCAGCGGCGCACCGAGGACGTCCAGGGTGCCGGCGACGACCTGCTCCGGCATGAACCGTGCCATCCCCGCGTGCGCGTCCTCACGGGACAGCTCCACGAAGGTCACCTTCTCGCCGAGGGCCCTGGCGATGACCTCGGCCTGCGCGCGCGGACTGATCGGCTCCGGGCCGGTCAGCTCGTACACCCGGCCCGCGTGCCCGTCCTCCCGCAGCGCGGCGGCGGCCACGGCGGCGATGTCCGCCGGGTCGACCACGGGCAGCGCGACATCGCCGAAGGGGGCGAAGACGGTGCGCTCGGCGCGGACCGACTCGGCCCAGGCGAGGGCGTTGGAGGCGAATCCGCCGGGCCGCAGGATGGTGAACTCCCGCCCGGACGCCCGTACCGCGGCCTCGAAGGCCCGCAGCCGGGCGTGCGAGGGCGCGTCGGGCCGGGTGGCGCTGACCTGCGAGGACACGAGCACGATCCGCCCGACCCCGGCGTCCGCGACCACGTCGAGCAGGGCGTCGGGGCTCTCCCCCCGGAAGTTCAGCTCGCCTCCCAGGACGAGGAACGCGGCACGGGCACCGTCGAGGGCGGGCCGCACGCTCACCGTGTCCCCGATCCCACCCTGAACCCACCGCACCCCGGCCCCGGACGGCGCGGCCCCCGGCCGCCGCGACACGGCCACGACCTCCTCACCGGCTCCCGCCAGCAGGTCCACCAGCACACGCCCGACGTTCCCGGTCGCACCGGTCACAGCGATCATCACGAACCCCCACTGAGTCAGTTGGCTAACTAACTCGAAAGCTAGCAGACCCCCACCCCCGGCTGTCTATAGTCAGTCAGGTGACAAACTCAGTGGATCGGCGGGCACGGGCGTCACAGAAGCGCCGACGGCTCACGGCAGCGGCGGCCCGGGTCCTGCACGAGCAGGGCGTCGAGCGCACCACCCTCGCCGACATCGCCCGCGAGGCCGACGTCCCGGTCGGGAACGTCTACTACTACTTCAAGACCAAGGACGAACTGGTCCAGGCCGCACTGTCGGAACACCGCGCCCACCTGGACGAACTCACCGAAGAGCTGGACCGGTTGCCGACCCCCCACGACCGCCTCAAGGCCCTGATCGAGGCCTGGATCGCCCAACGCGAGGTCGCCGTCCGTCACGGCTGCCCCACCGGCACCCTGGCCGTCGAACTCGACAAACGCGCGGACGGCACGCTGGACGCCGAGGCCGGCGCGGTGATCCGCCGCCTCCTGGACTGGACCGCCGACCAGTTCCGCACCTGGGGCATCCCCGACCCCGACGACCACGCCCTCACCCTGATCGCGGCCTACCAGGGCATGTCCCTCCTGACCAACGCCCTCCGCGACCCGGACATCATGACCCGAGAGGGAGCCCGCCTGCTGCGCTGGCTGGACTCGCTGGAGCCGGGGGACGCGTAACCCACAAGGGCGAACCTCTTCGATCACCCGATCAGCGCACGAACATCCACCCTAGGCTCGCGCCACACGATCAACTCCACGGTCCTCGCTCGGGATGCCAGTCCCGAGCGAGGACCTGACCAGCAAGGAAGGAATGCGCTTCCTCATGGCTGAATGCGAGCCTAACGCCCACCGGTTCATGGACCTCACGGTCCCCGAGTACGCGTACATGTTCGGGTTCTTGCAGGCGGACGGGCATCTGTCCCAGCAGTCGCGGAACCGAGGAGGACTGACCGTCGAGGTCAGCGCCCGGGACATCGATCTACTGCGGCAGTTCCAGAAGCTGACGCCCTACAACAGCAGCATCACCGAACGCACCCGGTCCACCAACTTCGCCACGACTCACACCGCCGCCATCTGGAGCCTGCATTCCCTGGAGGCCAGGACCACGATCAACGAACTCGGCCTGCCTTACGGCCGCAAGTCCAGGACGATCACTCCACCGTCCGTCGAGTTCTCGCGCCGCGACTATCTACGAGGCCTCTTCGATGCAGACGGCTCAGTCGGCTTTACCGGTAAGGGCCTTCCCTTCATCGCCCTCACCACCGCCAGCAGCGCCATCGCGTCTTTTCTGCGCGACTACGCCAAGGACATGACGGGAGCCGAGCGCACTCTCAAGCGCAACACCCGCGATGCCGTGTACAACGTCCTCTACACGATGGAGACGGCTCAGCGCCTGGCTGCCGACCTGTACTACTCCGGCTGCCTGTCCCTGGAGCGCAAGCGCGCCGCCGCTGACGCCCTCGCCACCTGGGCCCGCCCCGCCGGTTCGAAACCCAGGCCGCCCCGCATCGAGTGGACGAGTGACATGGATCGGGTCCTGCTCGCCGCGACGATCGCTCACGCAGCAGCGGAACTCGGCTGTTCCCAGAGCGCCTGCCAAGTACGCCGTTGGAAGCTGCTGAACGGCGTCATCACACAGCCGCTCTGAGCACCTGAGGGGCGCGACGAGTGTTCACCGCGCCCCTCACCATGCCTAACCCTTGACGCAGACAACCTGCTTCAACTTGGCCACAACCTGGACCAGGTCCCGCTGCTGGTCGATGACCTGGTCGATCGACTTGTAGGCGCCCGGGATCTCGTCCACGACGCCGGAGTCCTTGCGGCACTCCACGCCCCGGGTCTGCTCCTCCAGGTCCTTGGTCGAGAAACGCCGCTTGGCCGCGTTCCGGCTCATCCGCCGACCGGCCCCGTGCGAGGCGGAGTTGAAGGCCAGTTCGTTGCCGAGACCCTTCACGATGTACGAGCCCGTGCCCATCGAGCCCGGGATGATCCCGTACTCGCCGGAGCCGGCCCGGATCGCTCCCTTGCGGGTCACGAGCAGGTCCATGCCGTCGTACCGCTCCTCGGCCACGTAGTTGTGGTGGCAGGAGATCTCCGGCTCGAAGGTCGGCTTCGCCTTCTTGAACTCCTTGCGGATCACGTCCTTCAGGAGCGCCATCATGAGCGTGCGGTTGTACTTGGCGTACTCCTGCGCCCAGAACAGGTCGTTGCGGTAGGCCGACATCTGCGGGGTGTCCGCGACGAAGACGGCGAGGTCCCGGTCGACCAGGCCCTGGTTGTGCGGGAGTTTCTGGGCCTCGCCGATGTGGTGATCGGCGAGTTCCTTGCCGATGTTCCGGGAGCCGGAGTGGAGCATAAGCCAGACCGAATCGTCCTCACTTACGCAAACTTCCACAAAGTGGTTCCCCGACCCAAGTGTCCCCATTTGTCCGATTGCTCGACTCCTGCGGAAGTGCACCGCCTCCGCAACCCCGTCGAACCGCCCCCAGAAGTCCTCCCACCCCGCCGTGGCCAGCCCGTGGAAGTCCCCCGGCTCGACGGGATCGTCGTGCATCCCCCGCCCCACGGGAATCGCCTGCTCGATCTTCGACCGCAGCCGGGACAGATCACCGGGGAGGTCGTTCGCCGTCAGGGACGTCTTGACCGCCGACATCCCGCAGCCGATGTCCACCCCGACCGCCGCCGGGCACACCGCGCCCCGCATCGCGATGACCGAGCCGACCGTCGCACCCTTGCCGTAGTGCACGTCCGGCATCACAGCCAGGCCCTTGATCCACGGCAGGGTCGCCACGTTCTGGAGCTGGCGCAGGGCCACGTCCTCGACCGTCGCCGGGTCCGTCCACATCCGGATCGGGACCTTGGCGCCCGGCATCTCCACGTACGACATATGTTCCTCATTCCCCCGGAAACGGCAACAAAAGGCTTAGAAGCAGCAAAACGCAAAAGCGGCGCCAGGGTCGATGAAAAGGGACAAGGGACCGGCGTCCACGGCAGTGCGTGCGATACACATTGTCTCCAGGGGACGCCCCGCTGCGGCAAGCGAATAACCAGCGGGGACACTGGACCACCAGCGATCGCACACCGTCGAGAGGAGCCCGACCGTGCAGCGGAAGGCGTACGTAACCGGCACCGCCGCCCTCCTCGCGGCGTTGCTGGCCGGCTGCACGAGCGGCTCCGGGGACAAAGGCCCGACGGACAACGCCAACCCGGGCGACGTCGGCTCGGCCGCGGCCGCCGCCCAGCCCGGCAAGTACCGCACGCTCCCCGAACCCTGCGGCGCGATCGGCCACGACACCCTGGACGCGCTGCTGCCCGGCATCCAGCAGCTCACCGACCCGGCCCAGCGGGACAAGGCCTACCAGGGCGAGGCCGCGCTCACCTACGACACCGATCGCAAGGTCGGCTGCCGCTGGAAGGTCGAGTCGGCCGACGCCACGGACCGCCTGTCCGTCGACTTCGAGCGTGTGGTGTCGTACGACAACACGGTCAGCGACGACGACCAGGCGCAGAAGCTGTTCCTGGAGAAGGAGACGGCCGCCGACCTGCCCGCGCCGACGACTTCCTCGGCGCCGCCGCCCTCGTCCCCGACGCCCACCTCGTCCGCGTCCGCATCTTCGTCCGCGAAGGGCTCTCCCGGCGGCGCGGCCTCCCCGGGTGCGACGAAGCCCTCCTCCTCCGGCTCGTCCACCTCCAACTCCCCTTCCTCGTCCGGGTCGTCGGGGTCCTCCTCCGGTGCCACGCCCACCGATCTCCAGCCGCGTACGCTCTCCGACCTCGGTGACGAGGCGTATCTGGACGACCGGCTCAGCACGTCCGGTTCGACGGCCGAACAGCGGACCGTGACTGTGGTGTTCCGCACGTCCAACGTCATCGTCACCATCCAGTACGAGGAGCAGCCGATGGCCACCGGAACGGTCCCGGACAGCGAGGAAATGCAGGACAGGGCCCGTAATCTGGCCTCTCGGCTGGACGACGCGCTGGGCGGCTGACGGCCTCACCGGTCCCACCCGTCCCCGCCCGCAAAGCGCGCGAACGGAAACCGCACAGCTCCTTCACCGCGTACCGTGGCCCCGCAGGAACCCGCACGAACACCGAGCGTCATGAGTGAAGGAACCATGCAGCGAGCAGCCCAGCGAGACGACCGTGCCCAGCGTGACCAGCGAGCCAAGCGCCTTCGCCGCGTTCTTGTCTGCGCGGCAGCCGTTCCCGCGGTTCTGATCACCGCCGCGTGCTCCTCGGACTCCGGTGACCCGAACGCCAAGTCCGGTGGCGACAGCAGCCGGCAGGCGGCCGGCGGCAGCAGTTCGCAGCCGTCGGCGAGCGCGTCCCCGACGGTGCGGGCGGCGGCGTACGAGAAGCTTCCCGACGCGTGCGCGGTGCTGTCGAAGAAGACGCTGACCGATCTGGTCCCGAAGGCTGCGAAGTCCGGCAAGAAGGGCAGTTCGGACGAGCCGGCGTCGCGCGCCTCCTGCTCCTGGAACAGCCTGGACAACAACGGCGTCAAGGGCTCCCAGTTCCGTTGGCTGAACGTGTCCCTGCTCCGCTTCGACTCGGACGTCACGCGCGGCTCCGGTGACGACCAGGCGCACACGTTCTACGCCCAGCAGGTCAAGGACGCGCAGGCGGTGGACGGCGCGAAGAACGCCAAGGCGATACCGCTGTCCGGCACGGGCGCGGAGGCGACGGCGGTGCGTTACGACCTGAAGAAGAAGGAAGGCCTCTTCAAGCAGCAGACGGTCGTGGCCAGGGTGGAGAACGTCGTCGTGACGGTCGACTACAACGGCGCCGGTCTCGCGGGCGAGAAGACGCCCGACGCCGACGACCTGACGAAGGCCGCGGAGAAGGCCCTGAAGGAGGCCGTGGCGTCGGTCTCGTCGGCCAACGGCGCGGGCGGTAAGGCGACTTCGCCGACGTCCCCCTCCAAGTCGGCATCGCCCTCCAAGGCGCCCTCGAAGTCCCCCTCGAAGTCTCCTTCCAAGTCGGCCTCCTCCAGCGCATCTCCGTCCAAGTCGGCCGCGAGGAAGAGCTGACCGGAGGGCCGTAGCGGCTGACCGGCACCACGTTCGCCGCACACGTGTGCCACTCTGTTGCGCGCAACAACACGCAATGGGAGGGGAGTGCGAGTGGCCGCGCCACTGAAGCTGACTCGGATGCACCGCGTGCTCATCGGCGTGGTCGTGACCGGCGCGTTGATCATCGCCGGTATCGGCTTCGCCGGTTCGTACGCGGCCGTCCGAGAGCTGGCCATCAAGAAGGGCTTCGGGAACTTCTCCTATGTGTTCCCGGTGGGCATCGACGCGGGCATCTGTGTCCTCCTCGCCCTCGACCTGCTGCTGACCTGGATCCGCATCCCCTTCCCGCTGCTGCGCCAGACGGCGTGGCTGCTGACGGCGGCGACGATCGCGTTCAACGGCGCCGCCGCCTGGCCGGACCCGCTGGGTGTCGGGATGCACGCGGTGATCCCGATCCTGTTCGTCGTGGCGGTCGAGGCGGCCCGGCACGCGATCGGCCGGATCGCCGACATCACGGCCGACAAGCACATGGAGGGTGTCCGCCTCACCCGCTGGCTCCTCTCCCCGGTCCCCACGTTCCTCCTCTGGCGCCGCATGAAGCTGTGGGAGCTGCGCTCCTACGACCAGGTCATCAAGCTGGAGCAGGAACGGCTCGTCTACCAGGCCCGCCTGCGGTCCCGGTTCGGCCGGGCCTGGCGCCGCAAGGCTCCGGTGGAGTCCCTGATGCCCCTGCGCCTGGCCAGGTACGGCGTCCCGCTGGCGGAGACGGCCCCGGCGGGCCTGGCGGCGGCGGGCATAGAACCGGTCCTCCTGCCCCCGGCCCCGCGGCAGCCGCAGCTGGAGGCGGCGGCCGGCCCCGCGGTCGCGGGCGGTCGTGCCGCCGGGGCGGCGCCCGTCCCCCAGCAGGCGGCGCCTCACGGCGAACGGCGCCCAGACGAGCCCCCGGTGGACGAGCAGAGCCCGTGGTTCCAGACTCCCCGGGAGGTCGAGTACCACGGCGGCTACGACCCCACCTACGACCCCATGCTCCAGGAACCCCAGTACGCCCCCGAGGAGCAGTACGAGGACTGGTACGAGGACCAGCCCGCGGAGCAGTTCCAGCAGCCCTCCCCCGAGGAGACCGGCAGCTTCCCCATCCCGGTCGGCCCCAACCGCATGCGCGAGCTGGGCGAGGGCGGCGGCGTCCCCGAGCCGGAGCCGACGGAGGACGAGTACTACCAGGTCTTCCGGAAGTCGATAGACGGCAGCTTCCCCACCCCGCACCAGTTCGGCGAGGCGGTGGAGGCGACGTACGGCATCACGCTGCCCGCGCGCGACACCGACCGCATGGTCAACCGCTTCACGAACCGCTTCAACGCGGAACTGGAAGAGGACCACATCGCGTGACGGCATGAAAAAGGGGCCCTCCGCCGGCGGAGGGCCCCTTTTCCGTATCGCTTACTCCCCGAGCAGGCGCCGCACCCGGTCCTGCCCCACGGCGAGCAGCAGCGTGGGCAGCCGGGGCCCGGTGTCCCGCCCGACGAGCAGGTGGTACAGCAGGGCGAAGAACGACCGCTGAGCCGTCTTGATCTCGGCCGGCAGCTCCTTGGGCGTGGCGTCGGCGGAGAACCCGGCCTGCACCTTGGGCACGCCGTACACGAGGTGGGTGAGCCCGTCGAGCGACCAGTGGTCGGCGAGCCCGTCGAGCAGCAGGCGCAGGGACTGCTGGGAGGCCTCGTCGAGGGACTTCAGCAGTTCGGCGTCGGGCTCGTCGCGCACGATGGTCCGCTGGTCGGCGGGGACGTGCGTGTTGATCCAGGCCTCGGCCCTGTCGTACCGGGGCCGTACCTCGTCAAGGGAGGCCAGCGGCTGCTCCGGGTCCAGCTCGGAGAGGATGCGCAGGGCCTGGTCCTCGTGGCCGGCGGTGATGTCGGCGACGGACGCGAGCGTGCGGTACGGCAGCGGTCGCGGCGTCTTCGGCAGCTCACCGGCGGCGGTGCCGACGGCACGGGTGTACGCGGCCACGTCGCCCGGCAGGGCCGAGCCGTCGGCGACCTTGGCGGCGAGCTTGTCCCACTCGTCGTAGAGCCGCTGGATCTCCTGGTCGAAGGCGATCTTGAAGGACTGGTTGGGCCTGCGGCGGGCGTACAGCCAGCGCAGGAGCTGCGGTTCCATGATCTTCAGCGCGTCGGCCGGGGTCGGGACCCCGCCCCGCGAGGAGGACATCTTCGCCATGCCGGAGATGCCGACGAAGGCGTACATGGGGCCGATGGGCTGCTTGCCGCCGAAGATGCCGACGATCTGGCCGCCGACCTGGAAGCTGGAGCCCGGCGAGGAGTGGTCGACACCGCTCGGTTCGAAGATCACGCCCTCGTAGGCCCAGCGCATCGGCCAGTCGACCTTCCAGACCAGCTTGCCGCGGTTGAACTCGCTGAGCCGGACGGTCTCGGCGAAGCCGCACGCGGTGCAGGTGTACGACAGCTCGGTGCTGTCGTCGTCGTAGGAGGTGACCGTCGTCAGGTCCTTGCCGCAGTTGCCGCAGTACGGCTTGTACGGGAAGTACCCGGCGGAGCCGGAGCTGCCGTCGTCCTCGGACGCGGCGCCGGAGCCCTCCTCGGCCTCCAGCTCGGCCTCGTCGACGGCCTTCTGCTGCTGCTTCTTCGGGGCCTTCTTCGTGCGGTACTGGTCGAGGATCGCGTCGATCTCGTTCCGGTGCCTCATGGCGTGCAGGATCTGCTCGCGGTAGGCGCCGGAGGTGTACTGCTCGGTCTGGCTGATCCCGTCGAACTCCACGCCGAGCTGGGCCAGCGACTCGATCATCGCGGCCTTGAAGTGCTCGGCCCAGTTCGGGTGCGGCGAGCCCTTGGGGGCCGGGACGGACGTCAGCGGCTTGCCGATGTGCTCGGCCCACGACTCGTCGATGCCGGCGACGCCGGCCGGGACCTTGCGGTACCGGTCGTAGTCGTCCCAGGAGATCAGGTGCCGGACCTGGTGGCCGCGGCGGCGGATCTCGTCGGCGACGAGGTGCGGGGTCATGACCTCGCGGAGGTTGCCGAGGTGGATCGGACCGGAGGGGGAGAGTCCGGACGCGACGACGACCGGTTTGCCCGGGGCCCGGCGCTCCGACTCCTCGATGACCTCATCCGCGAAACGGGAGACCCAGTCGGTGGTCTCGGTGCTCTGAGCCACGATCGGCACGTCCTTCTTTCTGAACGGGGTGACACCCCATTCTCACAGACCGGATCGCGGCCGGGAAAACGGCTTTACCCCCCATGGGATACTGGGTGGGTCTATCCATCCCCACGAGGAGAACGGCACCCACTCCTATGGCCTCGGTCACGTCCCTCAGCGACAACGTCCAGCAGCACCTCGCGTCCGCCCTCTCGGCCACCCTGCCGGAGGCCGCCGGCGCGGACCCGCTGCTGCGACGAAGCGACCGGGCCGACTTCCAGGCCAACGGCATCCTGGCCCTGGCCAAGAAGGCGAAGGCGAACCCCCGGGAGCTGGCGACGCAGGTCGTCTCCCAGGTGGTGACGGGTGACGTGATCAAGGACGTCGAGGTCTCCGGGCCCGGCTTCCTCAACATCACGATCGCGGACAGGGCGATCACCGAGAACCTGGCCGCGCGGTACGCGGACGACACGGGCCGCCTCGGCGTGCCGAACGCCGAGCGGCCGGGCACGACGGTGATCGACTACGCGCAGCCGAACGTGGCGAAGGAGATGCACGTCGGCCACCTGCGCAGTGCGGTGATCGGCGACTCGGTGGTGCAGCTGCTGGAGTTCACCGGCGAGAACGTGGTCCGTCGGCACCACATCGGCGACTGGGGCACCCAGTTCGGCATGCTCATCCAGTACCTGGACGAGCACCCGCACGAGCTGGACCACAAGGACGCCCAGGTGACGGGTGAGGAGGCGATGTCGAACCTCGACCGCCTCTACAAGGCCGCGCGGAAGAAGTTCGACTCCGACGAGGAGTTCAAGACGCGGGCCCGGCGCCGGGTGGTGGACCTCCAGGCCGGGGACCCGCACACGCTCGCCATGTGGCAGAGGTTCGTGGACGAGTCGAAGATCTACTTCTTCTCCGTCTTCGAGAAGCTGGACATGGAGGTCCGGGACGCGGACATCGTCGGCGAGTCCGGTTACAACGACATGCTGGCCGAGACCTGCCGCCTGCTGGAGGAGTCGGGTGTCGCGGTCCGCTCCGAGGGCGCGCTGTGCGTCTTCTTCGACGACATCAAGGGCCCGGACGGCAACCCGGTCCCGCTGATCGTGCAGAAGTCGGACGGCGGCTACGGCTACGCGGCCACCGACCTCTCGGCGATCCGCGACCGCGTCTTCAACCTCAAGGCCGACACCCTGCTGTACGTGGTGGACGCCCGGCAGGCCCTGCACTTCCGGATGGTCTTCGAGACCGCCCGCCGGGCCGGCTGGCTGAACGACGACGTGACGGCGGTGCAGCTGGCCTTCGGCACGGTCCTCGGCAAGGACGGCAAGCCGTTCAAGACGCGTGAGGGCGAGACGGTCCGCCTGGTCGACCTGCTGGACGAGGCGATCGAGCGGGCGTCGGCCGTGGTCCGGGAGAAGGCGCAGGACCTGTCCGAGGAGGAGATCGCCGAGCGGGGCGCCCAGGTGGGCATCGGCGCGGTGAAGTACGCGGACCTGTCGACGTCGGCGAACCGGGACTACAAGTTCGACCTGGACCAGATGGTCTCGCTGAACGGCGACACGTCCGTCTACCTCCAGTACGCGTACGCCCGTATCCAGTCGATCCTCCGCAAGGCCGGCGACACCCGCCCGGCCGCGCACCCGGAGCTGGCCCTGGCGGACGCCGAGCGCGCCCTCGGCCTGCACCTGGACTCCTTCGCGGAGACGGTGCGGGAGGCGGCCGCGGAGTACGCCCCGCACAAGCTGGCGGCGTACCTGTACCAGCTGGCGTCGCTGTACACGTCGTTCTACGACAAGTGCCCGGTCCTGAAGGCCGAGACCCCGGCGCAGGTCGAGAACCGCCTCTTCCTGTGCGACATCACGGCCCGCACCCTGCACCAGGGCATGGCCCTGCTGGGCATCCGCACGCCCGAGAAGCTCTGACCGAGCCCGGTACGACGCCGGCGGCCCGCCCTCACTCCGGGGGCGGGCCGTCGGCTGTCTGGGCGGCCAGCAACTCCCGCGCGCGGCGCACGAAGGCCTCGCGCACGGCGTCCGGGGCGAGGACGCGCAGGGGGGTGGCGAGGCCCAGCAGGTAGCCGGCGAGGCCGTCCGCGTCCGGGCCGCCGATGTCCACGAGGGTGGCGTCCGGTCCGTCGGCGCGGTGGGTGCCGACGGTGGCGGGTACGACCCGCAGGGCGTCGGCCAGGGGCAGCGGCAGCCGGATGGTGGCCGACAGCGGGTAGGGGCCGTTGGCGGTGTTGCGGGAGACGAGCTGGGCCGGGTCCGGCGGGTCGGTGATCTCCACGGGCCGGCCGGTGGACCGGAGCCGTTCGACCCGGTCGGCGCGGAAGGTCCGCCACCCCCGGGCCACGTCCCGGGCGACGAAGTACCAGCGCCGGCCGGTGTGGACGAGCCGGTACGGATCGACGTCCCGGACCGTGTGCCGGTCCTGCCCGTCGCGGTACGACAGCCGGGCCCGCTCACCGCGCCGGCAGGCGGCGGCCAGCTCCAGCAGCAGGCCGGGCCGGATCCGTTGCTCCTCCGGCCAGGGAAGCCGTACGAGGGCGTCGTCCCACTCCGCCAGCCGCTCGGCGATCCGGGGCGGCAGCACCTGCCGCAGCTTCAGCAGGGCGGACAGGGCCGCCTGGTCGCCGCCCAGCGCGCCGCCGAGCGCCGCCCCACCGCCACGGCCAGCGCCTCCTCGTCGTCCAGGATCAGCGGCGGCATCCGCGAGCCGGCCCGGAGCCGGTAACCGCCCCAGGGTCCGGCGTCGGAGTCGACGGTGTATCCGAGTTCCCGCAGCCTGGCGATGTCCCGCCGGACCGTGCGGTCGGTGACGGCCATGCGCTCGGCCAGCTCGGCACAGGTCCAGGAGGGCCGGGCGGCGAGCAGCGCGAGCAGACGGAGCAGACGGGCGGAGGCGCTGAGCACGGGCGGAAGTTTTCCACACCGGCTTCCACGACCAGGACCGGAACTGTCCGGGTCAGGCCCTACGGTCGTCCCCATGAGTACCGACACCACTTCGACGCCCGCGTTCCGCTATGCCGCCGTCACCTTCGACTGTGCGGACCCGGTCGAACTGTCCCGTTTCTACGGCGAGATGTTCGGCCTGCCCGTCGCCTACTCCTCCGACGACTTCGTGCTGCTGGGCGGCAAGGACGGCGCGCCGGGGCTGGGCTTCAACCGCCTTCCCGACTACCGCCGCCCCACCTGGCCGGACCCGGCCCAGGAGAAGCAGGCCCACATCGAGGTGGGCGTGGACGACCTGGACACGGCCGAGGAGCGTCTGCTGAAGCTCGGCGCGACCAAGCCGGAGGCCCAGCCGCAGCCGGACCGCTGGCGGGTCCTGCTGGACCCGGCGGGGCACCCGTTCTGCATCACGACCCTGGTCTGACACCGGGCCGGGAGGCCGGCCCGCCACCAACGGCCGTGCTGCTCAGCGGCGTTGTCAGTGGCGGGCTCTACAGTCACCGGTATGGCGACTCTTCCCAACCCGCTGCCCAAGCTGGCCACCGACCCCAGTGGGCGTTCCCTCGGCCTTCGACTGCCGCCCGGCAGGCTGGTGGACGAGACGGACGACGGACCCTGGCACGAGCCTTTGCTGTGGCACGCCGAGAAGCCCTCCGCGCCCGGCACCTGGAAGGCGCTGGGTGCGCCCGCGGCCCGTGCCGGGCTGTTGCCGCTGCTGGTGGATCTGGCCGGTTGCCGGGCCGGGATCGAGGACTGGGCGCTGTTGCCGGGCGAGGCGTCGTACCCGGGGGACCACGAGGCCGAGGACGTGCTGTCGGAATACTGGGCGGAGGAGACCGACGGGCATGCCGGCGAGGAGATCGAGCCGTTCGGCGTGGAGTGGCCGGGGCTCGCGTCCGCCGGGCTCCTGGCCGCCGATCCGGAGAGCCGGGCCGCGCAGGTCGCCGACGCGCTGCATCAGGACCTGAGCGCGTGGGCCGAGTGGATGGAGGAGCCGCACCTGGCCCTCGTCCCGGCCCGCCGCTCCGCCGACATACCGGCGGCGATCGGCTGGACCGGCACCCTGGACTACGACGGCGACGTGGCCCGGATCTGCGCGGTGCTGCGGTCGTGGGAGGACCGGTTCGGCATCCGGGTGGTGGCGCTCGGGCCGGACGCCCTGGTGGTGTCCGTCGCGGCGCCGCCCACCGCTCTCGACGACGCCGAGGTGCTGGCCGCCGAGCACTACGCGCTGTGCCCGAACGCCGTGGTGCAGAGCGGCCCGGGGAGCGTGGGGGCGTACGCCAAGGAGCTGGTCGGTGCCACGAGTTGGTCCTTCTGGTGGGACTGAGCCGGGGGCGTCAGTTCTGCTCCGACGCCGGTTGCCACTTCTCGCCGCCGAGCGGGAAGGCGTACGCCGGACGGCCGTTGTCGCCGCTGGTGCGGAACGGCCGGCCGGCGTCGTCGATCACCAGCGTGCCGTGCCGGTCCCCGCTGGACCAGGACAGCTCCAGGTACCAGCTGACGTCGTACGCGGACGCGTCCGCGGTGACGTGGAAGACCTCCGGGTCCGACCGGCTCACCTTGAACGGGAAGTCCCGGCTCCCGGCCTCCGGTACGGGCGCGGGGCGCATCGCGTCCAGGGCGACGGTGAAGGAGCGGGTCGGCACACCGCCGCCGCAGCCGACGCCGGGATAGCCCATGGCGTAGTCGTTCCACGCGAGTGGTGACCGCTTGCCCGCCATGCGCACGGACAGCTTCTCCAGGACGACGGTCTCCTCACCGGTGCCCTGCACGGTGAAGGTGACGAACTGCTCGCCCGCCGAGACCGCCTGGTGCACGTCCACCCAGGCGGGCGCGTCCTGTTCCAACGGTGGCGGGGCGACGGCGGTGGGCGGCCGGTCGATCAGGTAGTGCTGGGAGCAGGGGCTCAGCCAGCTGAAGGGGCGCGTGGTGACCGTGAGGGGCGGGGCGGCCTTCGTCCGCCCGGCCGTGGCGGCACCGGAGCCGTCCTCCGGGGTGCCGCCACGGGTGGCGGGGGCCTTGGCGGAGGGCGAGGCCGAGCGGGTGGCGGACCGGTGGGGCGTCGGGCTCCCGGCCGTCGGTTCCGGGCGTGCGCTGTCCCGGGCGGCGGCCTCCCATGTGGCCGTGGTGGCCTTGCCGTCCCGGCCGTCCCGCTGTCCGTCGCCGGAGTGCCCGGAGGGCAGGTTCAGCGCGACCGCCGCGGTGCCGAGCAGCGCGGTGACGGTGAGGGCGGCGAGGAGGACGGCGGGGCGGCGGCTCCGCCGCCGGGGCGCGACCGGCACCGGCTCGGGTTCAGCGACCGGCACCGGGTCAGGCTCAGGCTCAGCCGCCGGCGCCGGCTCGGGTTCGGGTTCGGGTGCAGAAACGGGCACCGCCTCAGGTTCCGTCACCGCCACCGGCGACGGCTCCTTCCGCCCCCGCCACGCGTCGGCCAGCACCCACCGCCGGTGCAGCTCCACGAGTTCCTCGGGCGTGGCCCTGCACAGCCGGGCGAGCCGCTCCACGGGCGCGTAGTCCGTCGGTACGGCGTCCCCGTTGCAGTACCGGTGGAGCGTCGACGTACTCATGTGGAGCCGCTTGGCGAGCGTGCCGTAGCTGTGCCCGGAGCGGTTCTTCAACTCCCGCAGCAGTTCCGCGAAACCGCTCTCAGACGTGCCCTCGGACACCGTTCCTCCGTCCCCCCTCGTCCCACCCCACCGTTCCAGGGAGGGACTGTTCCCGCAGGTCAAAGCCGGTGCGGGCGTTCCAGCGTCCCGGATCTGAGGCCGCTGCTGGCCACCGGGACGGCCCCGCCCACAGGCTGAGGTCATCCAAGCACGTCAACCGGCCCAGCCCGAAAGAGGACTTGCCATGCGAATGCGCCATATCCGTCTGCTCGCCGCCACCGGCACCGCCGTCACCGCCCTCGCGCTCACGGCGTGCGGCAACGGGACGGGAACCAAGGACGAGGGCGCCGCCCGGCCGACGACCCCGACGGTCTCGGCGGAGACGACGGCGTCGGGGAAGGCCGCGTCCGGGACGCCCCGGGCCGGCACCGGCGGCCGTACCGGGCACGGCACGCCCGTGGCCCGTACCCACGCACCCGACGCACACCCGAGCACCTCCCCCGCCGCGCGCGGCACCCAGGGCGGCACCGGCACCTCCGGCGGCTCCGTGGTGCTGTGCAACGGCGCGAACACCACCGTCACCGCGCAGCCGCTCACCCGGCCCCTCAACCACCTGCTGATCACCGTGAAGAACACCGGCGGCAGGACCTGCGAGCTGCCGTACTACCCCGTGCTGCGCTTCGACCAGATGCAGTGGGTGCCCCAGGCCGACCGGGACACCCAGCCGCAGGCCGTGGTCTCCCTGGCGCCCGGCGAGTCGGGGTACGCGGGTGTGCTGCTGTCGGCAGCCGACGGCAGCGGCACCGGCGGGATGACGGCCCGCAAGCTGACGGTGGCCTTCCAGGGCCTCACCCCGAACAGCAGCGGCGGCCCGTCCGCGACCCCGTCCCTGCCCGCCGAGGGCGTCTACTACGACAGCTCGCTGAAGGTGACGTACTGGCAGCAGGACCTGGACGCCATCTCCGGCTGGTGAGCGGACTAGCGGAGCTTCTGGGCCACCTCGGTGGCCCAGTAGGTGAGGATGTTCCGCGCCCCGGCCCGCTTGATGCCGGTCAGGGTCTCGAAGACGGCCCGGTCCCGGTCGATCCAGCCCTTCTCGGCGGCGGCCTCGATCATGGCGTACTCGCCGGAGATCTGGTAGGCGGCGACGGGCACGTCCACGGCGTCCGCGACCCGGGCCAGGATGTCGAGGTAGGGGCCGGCCGGCTTGACCATCACCATGTCGGCGCCCTCGGCCAGGTCCAGCTCCAGCTCCCGAAGGGACTCACGCCAGTTGGCCGGATCCTGCTGGTAGGTCTTGCGGTCGCCCTGGAGGGAGGAGGCGACGGCCTCGCGGAAGGGGCCGTAGAAGGCCGAGGAGTACTTGGCGGTGTAGGCGAGGATCGCGACGTCCTCGCGGCCGATCTGGTCGAGCGCGTCCCGGACGACGCCGATCTGGCCGTCCATCATCCCGCTGGGACCGACGACATGGGCGCCGGCGTCGGCCTGCACCTGGGCCATCTCGGCGTACCGCTCCAGGGTGGCGTCGTTGTCGACGCGCCCCTCGGCGTCCAGCACCCCGCAGTGTCCGTGATCGGTGAACTCGTCCAGGCACAGGTCGGACATGACGAGCAGGTCGTCGCCGACCTCGGCCCGGACGTCCCGGAGGGCGACCTGGAGAATCCCGTCCGGGTCGGTGCCGACGGTGCCCTGGGCGTCCTTCTTGGCCTCCTCCGGCACGCCGAACAGCATGATCCCGGAGATCCCGGCCTCAACGGCCTCCAGCGCGGCCTTCTTCAGGCTGTCCCGGGTGTGCTGCACGACGCCGGGCATCGACGCGACCGGCACCGGCTCGCTGACGCCCTCACGGATGAACGCCGGGAGGATGAGGTCGGCGGGGTGCAGCCGGGTCTCCGCGACCATGCGGCGCATGACGGGGGTGGTGCGCAACCGTCGGGGACGCGTACCGGGAAAGGATCCGTACTTCGTCATGCCCTCTACGCTACGCCCGCCCGGCCTGCACCTTTGCCGACGCGGTGTCGGACGGGAAAGGACGGCTTGAGACCCCTGCGGGCAGTTCCGGGGCAGCTGGTCGACGTCCTGCGGCCGGTCTCCACTCGCTCAGTGCTCCTCCATTCCGGCGAGGATGCGGCCGGCCAACTCGCTCCGGTCATTGCGGTGCGGTGTCCGGGCCCAACGCCTCGTGCTCCGGCAGCGCGTACAGGCGTGCGCAGGCCGCCAGGCGCAGTCCGGCGTCCTGGGAGGCGAGCAGCCCTTCGGCGTCGAAGCCGGGCACTCGCTGTGTCGCACGCACCAAGCGGGCGAAGATCTGGTCCATCCGCTGAGTCCGGGCCCGACTGCCGGGCTGTTCGAGGCGTACGTTCACATACTCGGCAGCCAGTTCCCTGACCGCTTCCCAGGCCGTGCCGTCGTCTGCCGTCTCGTCGGGGCCGTCACCGACGAGCGCGGCGTTCGCCGTCCGCTGGACATCCTCGATCCGGCGTTCGATGCCCTGGAACTCGATCCTGGCGAAGCCCGGCACCTCAATGCTGCGCAACAGCTCCCCGAGCCACGGCACGCCGGCGTAACCAGTGGGCCACATTCCCAGAGCGCCGCCGGCTCTCCCCCTCACCCATGCCGGCCGGCATCGCAGAACCGCGACGGCCGGGAGGGCGGTTTGTCCCACGGCAACGAGCAGGCGGAGCGCACCGCGAGGCCCGCTCCGCCCTACCTCAGGTGGTCGACCGCCTCCGTCGCGCCCCCGGCCGCCGCTCGCTGGGCCGGGTCACCGGGTCCCCGGCCTCCAGCGCGGCGGCTCGCCGCTTCATGCCGAAGTCCGCCAGCGCCTCCGCCAGCTTGTGCACGGACGGCTCCGGGGCCATGACGTCGACCCGCAGCCCGTGTTCCTCGGCGGTCTTGGCCGTGGCCGGGCCGATGCAGGCGATCACGGTGACGTTGTGCGGCTTGCCCGCGATGCCCACCAGGTTCCGGACCGTGGAGGACGACGTGAACAGCACCGCGTCGAAGCCGCCGCCCTTGATCGCCTCGCGGGTCTCCGCCGGCGGCGGCGACGCCCGCACGGTCCGGTAGGCCGTGACGTCGTCGACCTCCCAGCCCAGCTCGATCAGACCGGCCACCAGGGTCTCGGTGGCGATGTCGGCGCGGGGCAGGAAGACGCGGTCGATCGGGTCGAAGACCGGGTCGTAGGGGGGCCAGTCCTCCAGGAGGCCGGCCGCCGACTGCTCCCCGCTCGGCACCAGGTCCGGCTTCACGCCGAACGCGATCAGCGCCTTGGCGGTCTGCTCGCCCACCGCGGCCACCTTGATGCCCGCGAAGGCACGCGCGTCGAGGCCGTACTCCTCGAACTTCTCCCGGACGGCCTTCACCGCGTTGACGGAGGTGAACGCGATCCACTCGTAGCGGCCCGTCACCAGTCCCTTGACCGCCCGCTCCATCTGCTGCGGGGTGCGCGGGGGCTCCACCGCGATCGTCGGGACCTCGTGCGGCACCGCGCCGTAGGACCGCAACTGGTCGGAGAGCGACGCCGCCTGCTCCTTCGTGCGCGGCACGAGCACCTTCCAGCCGAACAGCGGCTTGGATTCGAACCACGACAGCTCGTCGCGCCGGGCGGCGGCGGAACGCTCACCGACCACGGCTATCACCGGCCGGCCGCCGTCCGGGGACGGCAGCACCTTCGCCTGCTTCAGCGTCTGCGCGATCGTGCCGAGCGTCGCCGTCCAGGTGCGCTGCCGGGTCGTCGTACCGGCGATCGTCACCGTCAGCGGGGTGTCCGGCTTGCGGCCCGCCGAGACCAGCTCGCCCGCCGCGGCGGCGACCGAGTCCAGGGTCGTCGAGACGACCACCGTGCCGTCCGACGCGCCCACCTCCGTCCAGCACCGGTCGGAGGCCGTCCGGGCGTCCACGAACCGGACGTCCGCGCCCTGCGCGTCCCGCAGCGGCACGCCGGCGTACGCGGGCACGCCGACCGCCGCCGCGACACCGGGGACGACCTCGAAGGGCACCCCGGCGGCGGCGCAGGCGAGCATTTCCTCGGCCGCGTACGTATCCAGTCCCGGGTCCCCGGACACCGCACGGACGACCCGCCTGCCGCCCCGCGCGGCCTCCATGACAAGATGAGCGGCATCCCGAGCAGGAGCCGGGACAGCGGCGGGTGTTGACGTGCCGTCAACGACCGTCAGCTGGGGCGTGCCCGTGCCCGGCGGGGACACCGATGAGGAGTCCGCGTCCGTCGGCACCACGGAGACGCCCTGCCGCGCGTGCGTCCGGATCACGTCGAGCACCTCGTGCTCGGCGACCAGGACGTCCGCGTGCGACAGCGCCTCCACGGCGCGCAGAGTCAGCAGTCCCGGATCCCCGGGTCCGGCACCGAGGAAGGTGACGTGCCCGTGTTCCGGACCGGCGGGAAGGGTGGTGGGGCTCAATGTGCTCGCTCCCCCATCAGACCGGCCGCGCCCTGGGCAAGCATCTCGGTGGCGAGTTCGCGACCGAGTGCCGTCGCCTGGTCGTGCGTCTGGGGCACGGGACCGGTGGTGGACAGCTGCACCATGCGGGTGCCGTCGGTCGTGCCGACGACGCCGCGCAGGCGCATTTCCTTGACAGTCTGCCCGTCGGCCAGAAGGTCGGCCAGCGCGCCCACAGGTGCGCTGCAACCGGCCTCCAGGGCGGCGAGCAGTGACCGCTCGGCGGTGACGGCGACCCGCGTGAACGGGTCGTCCAGTTCGCCGAGCGCGGCGACGAGTGCGGCGTCTTGGGCGGTGTTCCCCGCCCTGCACTCGATCGCCAGGGCCCCCTGGCCGGGGGCGGGCAAAACGGTGTCGACCGAGAGGAAGTCGGTCACTTCGTCGATGCGGCCGATCCGGTTCAGTCCGGCGGCGGCCAGCACGACCGCGTCCAGTTCGCCGTCGCGGACGTATCCGATCCGCGTGTCGACGTTGCCGCGGATCGGGACCGTCTCGATGTCCAGGCCGTGGGTACGGGCGTACGCGTTCAGCTGTGCCATGCGGCGTGGCGAACCGGTGCCGATGCGCGCGCCCCGCGGCAGGTCCGTGAACTTCAGCGCGTCGCGGGCGACGATCACGTCGCGCGGGTCCTCGCGTATTGGTACGGCGGCCAGGACCAGCTCCTCGGGCTGCGTGGTCGGGAGGTCCTTGAGCGAATGAACCGCGAAGTCGACCTCGCCCCTCAGCAGCGCGTCGCGCAGCGCCGTGACGAACACGCCGGTGCCGCCGATCTGCGCGAGCGCCTCGCGGGAGACATCGCCGTACGTGGTGATCTCGACCAGCTCGACGGGCCGCCCGGTCACCTGGCGGACGGCCTCCGCCACCTGCCCGGACTGGGCCATGGCGAGCTTGCTCCGCCTGGTCCCCAGCCGCAGTGCCTTCTCACTCATGCCGGCCCTCGGTTCTTCTCTGTGCTGTCCTCGGCCCGCGAGACGGCGGCCACCGTCTCGGGGTCGAGGTCGAACAGGGTGCGCAGCGCGTCGGCGTACCCGGCGCCGCCGGGCTCGGCGGCGAGCTGCTTGACCCGTACGGTCGGCGCGTGCAGCAGCTTGTCCACGACCCGGTGCACTGCCTGGCGGATCTCGCCGCGCTGGCGTTCGTCCAGGTCGGGCAGGCGGCCGTCGAGGCGGGCGATCTCGCCGGCGACGACGTCGGCGGCCATGGTGCGCAGCGCGACGACGGTCGGCGTGATGTGCGCCGCCCGCTGTGCCGCGCCGAAGGCCGTGACCTCGTCGGAGACGATACGCCGGACCTGGTCCACGTCGGCCGCCATCGGCGCGTCGGCGGACGCTTCCGCCAGCGACTCGATGTCGACCAGACGGACCCCGGCCAGCCGGTGCACGGCCGCGTCGATGTCGCGGGGCATGGCCAGGTCGAGCAGGAAGAAGAAGGGCGCGGGCCGCTCGGCGACCGGCTCGGGCCTGCGCCGCTCGGGGATGCGGCCGACGGTGGCGGCGGTCGCGGCGAGCGCGGTGATCAGCTCGGCGTCCGCCTCGGGCGTCCGGCGCTCCCGGCGGTCGATCGTGCCGCCCGCCGCCCAGGCCGCGTGCTGTTCCAGGGTGGCCGCGTCCATGCCGGCCACGGCTGCCTCGCCCATGACGGAGAAGCCGGGCTGTACGGCGGCCAGGTCCAGCGGGCAGTTCTCGTCGGCGCCGACGCTGGTGTGGCGCACGGGCGTCCCGGGCTTCACGGCCTCCGGCCGCACGGCCGTGGCGCCGGTGTCGGCGACCGGGGCGCCGGTACGGCCCTCGACCGCGTGCGCGACCGCCTCCGCCGTGAGCACCAGGCCCGTCGCCCCGGTGCAGGAGACGACGACGTCGGCACGTGTCAGTTCGGCGGCCACCGCGTCCATGCGCACCGCGCGGGCGGTGACCTCGTTCTCGTCGGACTCGGTGAGGATCTCGGCGAGCCGCTCGGCGCGCTCGAAGGTGCGGTTGGCGACGACGACCTCGGCGACCCCGGCGCGCGCGAGCGTCGCGGCGGCCAGGGACGACATCGACCCGGCGCCGATGATCAGCGCCTTCTTGCCCGCGGCCCAGTCGGGGACGGGCGCCCCGACGGCCAGCTGCTCCAGGCCGAAGGTGACCAGGGACTGGCCGGCGCGGTCGATGCCGGTCTCGGAGTGGGCGCGCTTGCCGACCCGCAGGGCCTGCTGGAACAGGTCGTTCAGCAGCCTGCCGGCGGTGTGCAGGTCCTGGGCGCGGGCCAGGGAGTCCTTGATCTGGCCGAGGATCTGCCCCTCGCCGACGACCATCGAGTCGAGCCCGCAGGCCACCGAGAACAGGTGGTGGACGGCCCGGTCCTCGTAGTGCACGTAGAGGTACGGAGTGAGTTCGTCCAGGCCGACCCCGCTGTGCTGGGCGAGCAGCGTGGACAGCTCGGCGACACCGGCGTGGAACTTGTCCACGTCGGCGTACAGCTCGATGCGGTTGCAGGTGGCGAGCACCGCGGCCTCGGTGGCGGGCTCGGCGGCGACCGTGTCCTGGAGCAGCTTGGTCTGGGCGTCCGCGCTCAGCGCGGCCCGCTCCAGCACGCTGACCGGGGCACTGCGGTGGCTCAGTCCGACGACGAGGAGGCTCATGCCGGCATCACGGCGGGGACGTCCCCGTCGGGCCCCTGGTCGGCGGAGTCGTCGGCGGCCACGCCACGGGAAGCGGCGGCGGGCAGCGCGCCGTCGCCCGCGGCGGTCTCCTCACCGGCCTTGCGCTGCTCGTGGAAGGCGAGGATCTGGAGTTCGATCGAGAGGTCGACCTTGCGCACGTCGACGCCGTCCGGGACGGACAGCACGGTCGGCGCGAAGTTCAGGATGGAGGTGACCCCGGCGGCCACGAGCCGGTCGCAGACCTGCTGGGCGGCACCGGCCGGGGTGGCGATCACACCGATGGACACGCCGTTGTCCTTGACGATCTTCTCGAGGTCGTCGGTGTGCTGCACGGGGATGCCCGCGACCGGCTTGCCGGCCATCGCCGGGTCGGCGTCGATCAGCGCGGCGACCCGGAAGCCACGGGAGGCGAACCCGCCGTAGTTGGCGAGGGCGGCGCCGAGGTTACCGATACCGACGATGACAACCGGCCAGTCCTGGGTCAGGCCGAGTTCGCGGGAGATCTGGTAGACGAGATACTCCACGTCGTAGCCGACACCGCGCGTTCCGTAGGAGCCCAGGTAGGAGAAGTCCTTGCGCAGCTTGGCGGAGTTGACTCCCGCCGCCGCGGCCAGCTCCTCGGAGGAGACCGTGGGGACCGAGCGCTCCGACAGTGCGGTCAGGGCTCGGAGGTACAGCGGAAGCCGGGCGACGGTGGCCTCGGGAATCCCTCGGCTACGGGTCGCCGGTCGGTGTGTTCGGCCAGTTGCCACGGTGCTCCTGCGGGTAGAGCGGGGCTGTAGGCGGTCATACGTCCCCAGACCGCCCCGTCGAAAGCAGGCTATGTCTTTGTGAACGCGTGCACAAAGATGGTGTCCGATTTGCCCGGCAGAAGTGACCGGGGTCACGCGACTTTTGCGCCCTCGCCGGGAACCGGCGCATACGCACCGGCGTTCCTTCGTTACTGGGGGCAAAACCGCACACACTCCTCACGAATCCCGCCCCCGAGACCAAACCGCCGTCGATCCTAAGCGACTTTCCGGCCGGTTTGGACTACTCGGTCAGTGCCCGGCGCAGTCGCTCCTCGTTCACGCGCCAGAAGGTGTGCTGTTCACCGTCGACCAGTACGACCGGGATCTGTTCCCAGTAGCGGTCGTGCAGCTCCCGGTCCTCGGTGATGTCCTTCGGCTCCCACGGCACACCGAGGTCGCCGCACACCTTCTCGATCACCACCTGCGCGTCGTCGCACAGATGACAGCCCGGCTTGCGGATGAGAGTGACCAGCCGCGCGCGCGGCTCGGCCCTGCGTCGGAAGAGGGGACTCATACGGGCCATTCTCGCGCGCTCCACGCCCATTCCGGATCGCTTCTTTAACGGCCCGGTCGCGCAGAGTTCACGACCTCCCAACCTCCGGTCGCCGGAACCGCCGAACCAACTGGCTATGCTCACGTCATGGCCGCTCTCGGATGGCTCACTCCCCGTAGGCGCTCCGCCACGGCGCGGAGCGTGTTGGCAGGCGAGGCCTCGGCGGAGGCTGCCCGCAAGTCCTCGCGGGAAGCCCCGCGCGCCACGCCGGAGGAACCCGAGTTCCCGGTGATCGGCGACGACAGGGCCGCCGCCTTCTTCGACCTCGACAACACGGTGATGCAGGGCGCCGCGCTGTTCCACTTCGGCCGGGGGCTGTACAAGCGGAAGTTCTTCGAGACCCGCGACCTCGCCAAGTTCGCCTGGCAGCAGGCCTGGTTCCGGCTGGCCGGCGTCGAGGACCCGGAGCACATGCAGGACGCCCGCGACTCGGCGCTGTCGATCGTCAAGGGCCACCGGGTCGCCGAGTTGGAGTCGATCGGCGAGGAGATCTACGACGAGTACATGGCCGACCGCATCTGGCCCGGCACCCGCGCCCTCGCCCAGGCCCACCTGGACGCGGGCCAGAAGGTATGGCTGGTCACCGCCGCCCCGGTGGAGATCGCCCAGGTGATCGCGCGCCGCCTGGGCCTCACGGGTGCCCTCGGCACGGTGGCGGAGTCGGTCGACGGCGTCTACACCGGCCGGCTGGTCGGCGAGCCGCTGCACGGGCCGGCCAAGGCGGAGGCGGTCCGCGCGCTCGCCGCGGCGGAGGGGCTGGACCTGTCCCGCTGCGCGGCCTACAGCGACAGCCACAACGACATCCCGATGCTGTCCCTGGTCGGCCACCCCTACGCCATCAACCCGGACGCCAAGCTCCGCAGGCACGCCCGCGAGAAGGACTGGCGCCTGCGCGACTACCGCACGGGCCGCAAGGCGGCGAAGGTCGGCATTCCGGCGGCAGCCGGGGTCGGCGCGGTCGCCGGGGGCACGGCGGCGGCGATCGCCCTGAGCCGACGGCGCCGCTAGCCGTCACGACCGTCCCGCGCGCACGAATTATGCCGCGGCCATTTCAACACGCGCCGGTCCTCACCGAAACCTGCCTCTTTCCGGTCAACAAGCGATCAGCTTGCGCAACTTGACCCGCCATCAAACGGTTACGGATGCGACGCAATCGATGATTTGAGCAACTCGGTGTAGCAGTGCCTGTACGAAGCGTTATTCTCCTCAGACGCAAACCGGTACCCCTCCGTCGCTACGACGGGTGAAAGGTCCCGCACTGCACGTGATGGAAGCTCTGCCTCTGGGAGTCCCGTGTACCCACACGTCGGGGTTGACGCCTCGGGCCTGGCTACGCTGCGCGCAACGGTCGCAACGGTGAAAAAGACGCTGCGCGGCTTCGTCCCCGCCGCGTACGCCGTCCCCGCCTTCGCCGGCGCGCCCGTCGGCCCGTGCTACGCACTGGCCGACGGCAGCGCCGCCGTCGGCAGACGGGGGCGTGCCACCGGTGCGGCCACCGCCCGCCGCCCGGCCGCCGACAGCGACAGCGCCCGGATGATGGACCTGGTCGAACGCGCCCAGGCGGGGGAGGCCGAGGCCTTCGGGCGGCTCTACGACCAGTACAGCGACACCGTCTACCGGTACATCTACTACCGCGTCGGCGGTCGGGCGACCGCCGAGGACCTCACCAGTGAGACCTTTCTGCGGGCGCTCAGAAGGATCGGCACCTTCACCTGGCAGGGCCGCGACTTCGGCGCCTGGCTGGTCACCATCGCCCGGAACCTGGTCGCCGACCACTTCAAGTCCAGCCGCTTCCGGCTGGAGGTCACCACCGGCGAGATGCTCGACGCCAACGAGGTCGAACGCTCCCCGGAGGACTCCGTCCTGGAATCCCTGTCGAACGCCGCCCTGCTCGACGCCGTACGGCGGCTCAACCCCCAGCAGCAGGAGTGCGTGACGCTCCGCTTCCTCCAGGGCCTCTCGGTCGCCGAGACCGCCCGGGTCATGGGCAAGAACGAGGGCGCCATCAAGACCCTCCAGTACCGCGCCGTACGCACCCTCGCCCGGCTGCTCCCGGACGACGCCCGCTGAACCAGGTGACCCAAGGCGACGGCCAACTCACCTACCGTGAAAGTCCGTTGCCTTTCCGATCCGGTCATCCTCCGTCCGTAACCCAAGTGCCGCGCCAGTCGTTGTGCGGGATACAGGCTCCCTGTGGTCACGTCCTGGCCGACCCCGATCGCTCGATCGTGTGGAAGTGTCGTGGGCGTGCAACCCTCAGGACCCCCTGGGGAGTCGACCGTCATGACGAGAGGAGGTGCCGCCAGTGATCGCGAACGTATCGGCGCACCGGCGGGCGAACGCCTTCGCCCAGGCCCTGGAGGAGCAGTCCGACCGGGACACGGCGGCCGAGCAGTCCGTAGGCCCGGCGGGATCACCGCCGACCACCGAGGAACGGACCGAGCGGGGCGAACTGCTGGCCCTGGCGGCGGGCCTGGGCGCGCTGCCCAAACCGCAGCTCGACCCCGAGGTCAAGGTCGTCCAGCGGGCCCAGCTGGTGGCCGCGATGGAGGCGATGCTCCAGGAGGGCACGGGGGCGGCGGACGCGTCGGTACCGGAACAGCGGTCCCACCGGGCCAAGGGCGCGCACAGGGCGAGCCCGCTAGGCAAGTTCCGCCCGCGCACGAGACTGACCAAGGGACTCGCGGCCGGCGGGCTCAGCGTGGGCGTGGCCGCCGGGGCCTTCGGCGGGGTCGCCGCCGCCAGCTCCGACGCCCTGCCCGGCGACTCGCTGTACGGACTGAAACGCGGCATCGAGGACTTCAAGCTCAACTACCTGACCGACGGCGACGACCAGCGCGGCCAGACCTACCTCGACCAGGCCTCCACCCGCCTCAGCGAGGCCCGACGGCTGCTGGAGCGCGGCCGGGGCGGCCATCTGGACCACGAGTCCATCGGTGAGATCCGCCGCACCCTGTCCGGGATGCAGCACGACGTCACCGAGGGCCACCGCCTGCTCCACGCGGCCTACGAGGCCGACCCGGACTCGCTCGGTCCCATCCAGGCGCTGTCCACGTTCTCCCGGTCCCACCGGCAGGCCTGGAGCGCGCTCAGCGACAAGCTGCCCATGCAGCTGGGCGATGTGAAACAACAGGTGTCCTCGGTCTTCGACGCCATAGACGAAGAGGTCGCCCCGTTGCAGTCCCTGCTCCCGCAGCCACCCGCCCAGCCGGGCGACGGCAGACACCCGGGCGGCTCCGGCCCGGCAGTCACGGGCTCCTCCGGCAGCCATCGGTCCACCACGCCGAGCGCCGGCAGCACCCCGTCCGCCGACAACCACAGCGGAACGGGCACGCCGAGCGGCCCGGCCACCGGCAGCAGCGGTGACGGGCTGATCGGCGGCGACACCGGCGGCCTGCTCGACCCGCCGAAGACCGGCTCCGACCCCACGTCCCCGTCCACCGGCAAGTCCCCCACGGGCCAGCCGGACGTCACGATCCCGCCGCTCATCCCCGACCTGCTCCCGGGCCTGGGCATCGACGGGGAGGACGCGGACTGACGCCGTAGGGCCACGGCATCGAGGGCGCCCCTTTCCGAGCAGGGGCGCCCTCGATGCCTTTCGGCGCCCTCTCGGCCGACCGAGTCGGGCGGGTGGGCAGACTCAGAAGAACACCGAGCGCCGCTGCACCAACAGCTTGTACAGCGTGTGCTGAATCTGCTCCCGCACCTGATCGGTCAGGTTGAACATCAGCATCGGGTCCTCCGCCGCCTCCGGCGGATACCCGTCCGTCGGAATCGGCTCCCCGAACTGGATCGTCCACTTCGTGGGCAGCGGAATCGCACCCAGCGGACCGAGCCAGGGAAACGTCGGCGTCAACGGGAAGTACGGGAAGCCCAGCACCCGCGCCAGCGTCTTCGCGTTGCCGATCATCGGGTAGATCTCCTCCGCCCCGACGATCGAGCACGGAATGATCGGCACACCCTGACGCAGGGCCGTGGAGACGAACCCGCCACGCCCGAACCGCTGGAGCTTGTACCGCTCGCTGAAAGGTTTCCCGATCCCCTTGAAGCCCTCCGGCATCACCCCGACCAGCTCGCCCTGACCCAGCAGCCGTTCCGCGTCCTCCGCGCAGGCGAGGGTGTGCCCCAGCTTGCGGGCCAGCTCGTTGACCACCGGCAGCACGAAGACCAGGTCGGCGGCGAGCAGGCGGAGATGGCGGCCGGCCGGGTGGTGGTCGTGCACCGCCACCTGCATCATCAGCCCGTCCAGCGGCAGCGTCCCGGAGTGGTTGGCGACGATCAGCGCCCCGCCGTCGGCCGGGATGTTCTCGATGCCCTTCACCTCGACCCGGAAGTACTTCTCGTACACCGGCCGCAGCAGCGACATCAGGACCTGGTCGGTCAGCTCCTCGTCGTAGCCGAAGTCGTCGACCTCGTAGTCCCCGGTGAGCCGGCGCCGCAGAAAGGCCAGCCCGGCCGCCACCCGCCGCTCCAGGCCGCCGTCCCGCCCGGCGGCCTCCGCCGGCTCTTCCTCGCGGCTCACAGGAGCATCCTCCCGCGCCCGCTCCCGCCCCGGCAGGGGCTGGACCGCACCCATCTCCCCCGGCTCCCCGAGCGCACCGCGCCGGCTCCCCCCGCTCCGCCGCCGCGGCTGGCGCTGTGCGGCGCTTCCGCGGGACCGGTCGTCGTCGAACGGAATGACCTTGGCGTCCGCCATCGTTGCCGCTCTCCTCAGTTGGCGCTGTGCGTCTGGGGGTGGCCGCCTGCCCTCGCGGTCAGCGCGGCGATCCGGTCGACGGCCGCCGCCAGGGTCTCCGGCGGCAGCAGCCCGGCGCCCTGGCCGCGCGCGAAGTCCGCGAAGGTCTCGGCCGTCGTGTAGCGGGGCGTGAAGCCCAGCGTCTCGCGCATCTGAACGGTGTCCACGACCCGCCCGTGGGTGAGCAGCCGGATCTGCTCCGGCGAGAAGTCCGTCATACCGAGCGTACGCACCAGGGAGCCGGCCCAGGTGACCGCGGGCAGCAGCAGCGGCACGGTGGGCCGTCCGAGCCGCCGGGAGCACTGGGAGAGCAGCAGCACGCCGTCCCCGGCGATGTTGAAGGTGCCGCTGTTCAGGGTGCCCCGGCGCGGCTCGTGCGAGGCGATCCGCAGCACCTCGATGACGTCGTCCTCGTGCACGAACTGGAGCCGCGGGTCGTAGCCGAACACGGTCGGCAGGACGGGCAGCGCGAAGTACGAGGCGAGCGGGGTGTCCGCGGCCGGCCCGAGGATGTTGGCGAACCGCAGCACGCACACGGCGACGTCCGGCCGCCGCCGCGCGAACCCGCGCACATACCCCTCCACCTCGACGGCGTCCTTCGCGAAGCCGCCGCTGGGCAGCGACTTGGGCGGGGTCGTCTCGGTGAACACGGCAGGATCGCGCGGCGCGGAGCCGTAGACGTTCGTACTGGACTTCACCACCAGGCGCCGCACGGTCGGCGACTTCTGGCAGGCGCCGAGCAGCTGCATGGTGCCGATGACGTTGGTCTCCTTGACCGTGGCCCGGCTGCCGCCGCCCAGGGCCGTGCCCGTGACGTCCAGGTGCACGACCGTGTCGGCGCCGGTCTCGGCGAGCACCCGGGCGATGGTCGGCTGCCGGATGTCGGCCTGGACGAAGTCGGCGCCGCCCAGATGGTGCGCCGGCGGCACCGCGTCCACGGCGATCACACGCTCGACCTCCGGGTCCCGCTGGATCCGCCGCACGAACCGGCCGCCGAGCTGCCGGGCGACTCCGGTGACGAGCACGATCCGTCCCAAGATCAGCGCCTTCCTTCCCGCGTAACCGGTATCCCGCGTTCCCCGTGTGCGGCCAACCTAGCCGGTCGATGTTGCGCTGTGATGACCCAAGGTGCGCCCGGCGACGGAATTTCCCCCATCGGTATATGCCTGTGGCCCCCCACCACTGCTGGTGGGGGGCCACAGGGCCACACTCTCGCGGCGCCGCTTACGGATCACCCCCGCTTACGCGGGGACCGCTTACTTCTTGTTGCGGCGCTGAACGCGCGTGCGCTTGAGCAGCTTGCGGTGCTTCTTCTTGGCCATCCGCTTGCGCCGCTTCTTGATAACAGAGCCCACGACTACCCTCGCTCACTTCTCATCACTCGGTTGTTTGGGCGCCATGGGCCCACACGACCTACGAGGGGCTAGCCTACCCAACCGAGCGCCGAGGTCGTAATCGAGGGGGTGCCCCCGGGTCACCCAGGGGTCGCCGTCAGGCCGTCTCCACCCCCACATAGCTGTCGCGGAGGTACTCGTGTACCGCTTGTTCCGGGACGCGGAACGACCGTCCGACCCGGATCGCGGGCAGATGACCGCTGTGCACCAGGCGGTACACGGTCATCTTCGACACTCGCATCACCGAGGCGACCTCCGCCACGGTAAGGAACTGAACCTCGTTCAGAGGCCTCTCGCCAGCTGCCATGACACACCTGAACCTTCCGCACTCGACGGCCACCGGCTTCCCCTTCCGGTGACTCTTCGTCGTTGCGTGCTCACTCCCCAGACTAGGGGCGGGTGATGCGAGTGGGGAAGAGGTGCACCCATCGGCGGCCTACTGTGACAGACACGCTCGATTGAGTACGTAGCGGATCAGCGGCCGATAGTGAGCAGACCCCACTGCGTCATCAACCGGAACGACGACGGACACCCGCCCCTCGGCCTCCCCCACGAACAACGCGGGATCATCGGTGTCAGCCAGGCCGATGGCCTCGAACCCCAGCTGACCAGCACCGCAGACCCACCCGTGGTCCCCGACGACCAGCTCCGGCAGCGGTCCGCCGGCCTCCGCCGCGGCGTCCAGCACCACCCGAACCGGGAGGGGCGAGTGGCTGTGGGCGCCGGGCTCACAACCGGGGCGCCCGCTCGCCGGTTCCCGCACCAGGGCAACCCCTCGTACGTAGTCGAGGCGATGAGTACGTAGACCGAACCGGGTCAATATGTCGACACAGCGACCCTGCGCCGGGGTGAGAACCTCACATCCCGCCGCCGACAGCGCGTCCGCAAGACGGGCGTAGAAACCGAGCAGCGGCCGCGGGTGCCCGGTGCCGATCAGCACGGGCGCGCCACGCAGGGCAACCTCCCGGATCCGCCCGGCGAAGGCGTCCAGCGCGGCGAGCGTCCGCTCGGGATCGATCACATCCGGTCCGGAGGTGTACCGGGGATCGGCCGAAACCCCGCACTTCTCCGCCATCAACCCGAGCAAGTCCCGGACTCCCCACGCCCCTTCGGGATCGATCCCGATCAACGCGCGCGGGTCCCGGGCGGCGAACAGCCGATAACTGCGCAGACTGTCCTCCCGCGAGGTCGCCACCACCCCGGCCAGCCGAGCGGCCACCAGATGGGCGCGGAGACGGGCGGCGGTCAACACGGATGCGATGGTGGCCCATGGGGGGTGGGGGCGGGACGGAAACGACGGAACTCCGCACGGTTGGCCTAATGCCGGCCTACAGGCGGGTGGGAGAGACCGTCAGGGAAGAAGCCCGCGCAACGGGAACACCGCCCGCCGGGTCGCCAGCACCGCCTGGTCGACCCGGTCGGCGGGGTCGTACCCCTCCTCCCAGGACGCCCACGACACCGGCCACAACCCGTCCGTCATCCGCCACGGCCCCGACTGCCGCGTCCGGGCGAACACGGCCTGCCGCCATGCCTCGGGAATCACCGCCTCCGGAGCGACCGGCTTCCCGGCCGCGATCCCCACCAGATGCGTCCACGAGCGCGGTACGACGTCCACCACCGCGTATCCGCCCCCGCCCAGTGCGACCCACTTGCCCCCCGCGTACTCGTGCGCCAGGTCGTGACAGGCCACCTGCACCGCCCGCTGCGCGTCCAGCGAGACCGCCAGATGCGCGAGCGGGTCCTCGAAGTGCGTGTCGGCCCCGTGCTGGGTGACGAGGACCTGCGGCCGGAACTCCGCGAGCAGCTCCGGCACCACGGCGTGGAAGGCCCGCACCCACCCCGCGTCCCCGGTCCCGGCCGGCAGCGCCACGTTGACCGCGGCGCCCTCCCCCGCGCCCGCCCCGGTCTCCTCCGGCCAGCCGGTCTGCGGGAACAACGTACGAGGATGCTCGTGCAAGGAGATCGTCAGCACCCGCGGGTCCTCCCAGAACGCGGCCTGCACCCCGTCCCCGTGGTGGACGTCGACGTCCACGTAGGCGACCCGCTCGGCGCCCAGCTCCAGCAGCCGCGCGATGGCGAGCGACGCGTCGTTGTAGATGCAGAACCCCGACGCCCCACCGGGCATCGCGTGGTGCAGCCCGCCCGCGAAGTTCACGGCGTGCTCGGCGTCCCCCCGCCACACCGCCTCGGCCGCCCCCACCGACTGCCCGGCGATCAGCGCGGACACCTCGTGCATCCCGGCGAACGCGGGATCGTCGACCGTACCGAGCCCGTACGAACCGTCCGCCCCCGCCGGATCGGCCGACGCGGCCTTCACGGCGTCGATGTAGTCCTCCCGGTGGACCAGCCGGAGCGTGGACTCGCCGGCCGCTTTCGCCGCGACGACCTCCACCTCCCGGTCGAGCCCGAAGGCACCGACCAGCCGGCGGGTCAGCTCCAGCCGGACCGGATCCATCGGATGGTTCCGACCGAAGTCATAGCCCGTTACTGCCTCGTCCCACATCAGCTGTGCGCGGCCGCTCATGCCCGCCACCGTATCGGTCCGGTTGAGCGGCGAACGACCTGGCGTACCCCAGTGTCACCAGCACCAACACCATCGGCACGAGCATGGCCCCCCGATAGCTCCACGCGTCACCGAGAGCGCCCACCAGCGGAGCGCCGATCAGGAAACCCACGTAGTTGAAGATGTTCAGCCGTGCGACGGCCGCGTCCGAGGCGCCGGGGAACAACCGTCCCGCCGCCGCGAACGTCTGCGGCACCAACACGCACAACCCCAGCCCCAGCAGGGTGAACCCGAGCATCCCGGCCCACGCGCCGGGCGCCGCGGCCACCACCGCGAACCCGCCGGCCGCGACCACCGCTCCGAGCCGTACGACCGCCACGGCCCCGAACCGACGTACCCCGAGGTCCCCGATGGCCCGCCCCACGAGCGTGGTCACCATGTACACGTTGTACGGCACGGTCGCCAGCTGCTCCGAGCTGCCCAGCACGTCCTTCAGATACTTCGCGCTCCAGTTGGAGACGGTCGAGTCCCCGATGTAGGCGAACATCATCACCAGGCACAGCGGCAGCAGCAGCTTGAAGACGACGGTCCCGCGCTCCGCGGTCCGCTCCGGAGCGGGCGCGGGAACGTCGTCGACGTACCACCGGCTCCCCACCAGCGTCGCCGGCAGCAGCACGGCCGCCACCGGCAGATACGACACCCACAGCGCGAGGTGCCAGTGCGCCCCCGCCCAGGCCAGCGAGGCCCCCAGGATCGCGCCCAGGCTGTAGACGGCGTGGAAGCCGAGCATGATGCTGCGCCCGTACGACCGCTGGAGGCTGACGCCGAGCATGTTCATGGACGCGTCCAGCGCGCCCACCGCCAGGCCGAACACGCTCAGCGCGACGGCCAGTACGGCCACCTGCCCGCGCCCGCCCGCCCCGACGCCGAGCAACGCCAGCAGCACCACCGGCTGGGACCAGCGCAGCAGCCGGCTGGGCCGTACGCGCTTCACCAGCTGCTCGGTGGTCACGCTGCCGACCCCGGCGAGGATCGGCACGGCGGCCAGGAAGACCGGCAGCAGCGCGTCGGAGACGCCGTACCGGTTCTGGATGGCCGGGATACGCGTCACCAGCAGGGCGAAGGCGACACCCTGGGCGAAGAAGCTGAACGCCAGCGAGGCCCTACCGCGCCGCAGCACATCAGTCATGGCGGCGAGAGTAGGGCCCCGGGCTACCGCTGGGTAGATCCAGCCAAAGATGAATTTCCCTCAGCTTCGTTCCGGCTTCGGCTCCTTCAGGCTTCGGCTCATCCGGGCTTCGGCTCGCTGATCGGGTGGCGAGGGACAAGACGGCGGGGGATCAGGCGGCGACGGCCATCGCGGGTCGCGCCGCTCGGCCGGCCTCCACCTCGGCCGCGAGCATCCGCTCCATCGGCCCCACGGCCAGCCCCCCGCTGACCACGACCGCGATCCCCATCGCCGCGATCAGGATGATCGAGCCCAGCCACACCATGGTGTCCACGGGGATGGTGTACGCACCCACGACCCGTACGACGCACTCGGCCAGCAGGGCCAGCCCCCACACCACGGAGAACGCCCGCTCCCTGGACCGGAAGGCGGTGGACTCGGCCGCGGCCCCGGACACCAGCCGCTCCCAGGCCGCTTCCCTCGCCGCGTCGCCCTTCACGACGAAGGGCTTCATGCCGGCGGTCATCATCGGCTTGCCGAGCCAGACGGACACCAGGATGCCGACGGCCACCGTGCTGCTGACCCCGCTGTCCTTGGCCAGCATCAGCCGCGGGTCCCCCGAGACGAAGCTCAGCAGCAGGGAGACGACGTTGACGACGAGGATGAGACCCGCCAGCGCGTTGGTCCTGCGCTCCCTGGCCAGTCCCCATGCGGTCCGCACCGCCGGTACGACACTGCTCCAGGCGAGCGCCGCGAAGGTGCTCGTCCCGAAGGCGTCCTTGAAGAGGTAGTAGGAGCCGAGCGGCAGCGCCACATCGATGAGCAGCGGCTTGAAGTTGTCCAGCACGCTCGGCTTCCGGCCCTGGTTCCCCGTGGTCTTCGTCATGCCCTCAGCTTCGCCGCCGGGCGGGGTTAGGCAGTAGAAACGATCGTCCATAGCTCCGCATGACAAATGTCAGCCCGCACGGCCGACCGGGGTCATACCAGCAGGTCGAGCAACTGGTCCATGCAGGAGAAGAGTTGACCGGCACCCGCGAGCTTCGCCGCCGGCGTCAACGCGATGAACCCGTACACGTCCATCCCGGCCGCCACAGCCGCCTGTACGCCCAGCGGGGAGTCCTCCACGACCACGCACCGCTCGGGGGCCACTCCCATCCGCTGGGCCGCGTGCAGGAACAGATCCGGCGCCGGCTTGCCCCGCCCCACGTCCTCCGAGCTGAAGACGCGCTCCTCCGCGAACCACCGGTCGAGTCCGGTCGTCCGATGCCCCACCCGGATCCGCGCGTGGCTCCCGGAGGAGGCCACACAGTACGGCACCCCGTCCACGGCCAGCTTCTCCAGTACGCCGGCCACCCCGGGCACGGGCTGCAACTCCCGCTCGAACGCGGCGAACACCCGTGTGTGGAAGACCTCGTCGAAGTCCGCCGGCAGCCGCTGACCCGTCCGCTCCAGAATCAGCTCGTGAATCCGGTGCATCGCCGACCCCATGTAGTCACGGATGGAGTCCTCGTACGAGGTGGGGTGCCCCAACTCGGTCAGATAGGCGGCCAGGAGCCGGTTGGATATGGGCTCGCTGTCCACGAGGACACCGTCGTTGTCGAAGATGACGAGGTCATAGCGCATGGCATCACCCTAAACGCAGAAAACCCCCGCACCGAAGTGCGGGGGTTTCCTCAAGAATTGTTCGGCGGTGTCCTACTCTCCCACAGGGTCCCCCCTGCAGTACCATCGGCGCTGTGAGGCTTAGCTTCCGGGTTCGGAATGTAAC
>NZ_JBVHWM010000083.1:0-40092 GCF_055564375.1 Streptomyces sp. NPDC029138 | reverse complement strand
CCCCCCCCCCCCCCCCCCCCCCCCCCCCCCCCCCCCCCCCCCCCCCCCCCCCCCCCCCCCCCCCCCCCCCCCCCCCCCCCCCCCCCCCCCCCCCCGGCGAAGCCGTCGGTCACTCGCCGGCCGGGGCGCCCGCGCCGACCGGGACCTCCACCAGGACGGTGCGCCGGGGGTTGGCGGTCTGGGCGGGGAGGTCGACGGAGTGCTCCGGCAGCTCGGGCGTCCGCAGTTCGCCGGCGTCCTTGAGGTGCGCCAGGGTCGTGCGTCGCGGGTTGGCTATCTTGCGGAACATCATCGTCGTCTTCACCGTTGTCGTCCTGTGCCCTCTGGTCGAGTGGTTGGCAGAGTCGTCCGTCTTGTAAAGCGTCAGGCTAAACATCCGATTCCCCGGCGAAGACGCCAACTCCCTACGAGTCGCGTGTGAGTTTGCTCACGAACTCACGGGCAAACCGGTCAATTCCGGCCGACAATCCGCCCCAGCGAAACGGACATTGACCCACTGAAGCCACCATTCCGCTCCTGATCATGGCGACTGGGACAGAGGGCGCCGACCGGCGACTCGCAGGAGTACGTCCGGTATGCCCAGAATCTAGTTCCACGGCTGGTAACCCGGCACTCACTGGCCGTCACGGAGGTCACAGCTCGGCCCACTGCCCTTGTTGGAGATCCTGCACTGTGCTGGAATTCCACGGACCGCCGCAGGATCGAACCGGCGCAGGGGGCGCGCACAGCGCCGAGCGGCGGCGAGACAGGGGGGAACCAGCGCCGGTCACTCAAGACCACCGGGGGGCGTATTCAGGGCGCTCTCCACAACGCCGACACCGTGTCCCTCCGTTCGCGCGGAGGGGCGCCTGGTCCAGAGGTTGCGACGCTAGTGCAGGGACGTTTCAAGAGGGATGGCAGTGCTTCGGCGGAGCCGGAGCCGCACGGCGGGACCGACCGCGGTTCCTCGCCCCAGCACGCCCAGAACCCGGGCCCGGCCGCGGACGGCGGTGAGCGCGGCGGGCGTCCGGGCGCGTCGGCCTCCACGACCGCGACACCCTCGGGCAGCCCCGCGCCCGCG
The DNA here is from genome assembly GCF_055564375.1 of Streptomyces sp. NPDC029138. NCBI lineage: Bacteria > Bacillati > Actinomycetota > Actinomycetes > Kitasatosporales > Streptomycetaceae > Streptomyces > Streptomyces sp. NPDC029138. Next base: position 39,032 of record NZ_JBVHWM010000083.1, on the reverse strand, counting down.
GTGAAGCCCCAGCAGGCCCCGACCGGCACCAGTTCGCGGCTCGCGCTGCGCAACTGGCGCATCTCCACCCGCCTGGTGTCGCTGCTCGCGCTGCCGGTGGTCGCGGCCACCTCGCTGGGCGCGCTGCGTATCGACCAGTCCATCGAGGACATCCAGCAGCTCGACAACATGAAGCTGCTGACGGAGATGACCAAGCAGGCCACCGAGCTGGCCCACGCGCTCCAGGAGGAGCGCGACCAGTCCGCCGGTCCCCTGGCGCACGGCGGTCTGAAGGCGAACGACTACCAGATCAAGGCCTACCAGCAGAAGACCGACCGGGCCCGCGAGAACTTCCTCGACGCCTCCGAGGAGATCGACGCGGCCAGCAAGGACGGCAACCTCCAGGGCGTCCGGGACGCGCTGGTCGGCCTCGCCAACCAGCTGGACGACCTCGCCAAGATCCGCAAGTCGGCGTACACCTCCAAGGACAACGCGACCCAGACGGTCGAGTCCTACCACCGGCTCATCACCCAGCTGATCAGCCTCTCCCAGGACATGGCCGAGGCGTCCAGCAACCCGGAGATGATCTCGCGCACCCGCGCCCTGGCGGCCTTCTCCACCGCCAAGGAGTACGCGTCCGTGCAGCGCGCGATGATCGCCGCCGCGCTGCCCGCGACCACCAGCACCAAGGGCGACCTCTCCGAGAACGACCGCCTCTACGGCCAGTCGGCGTACGAGAGCGAGGGTTCCGAGCTGGCGATCTTCCGGAAGATCTACGCCAGCCAGAACGCCGAGGAACTGCTCAAGCCGATCGACGAGGGCAACCCGACGATCGAGTCCGCCGACACCTACGCCAAGCGCTCCTTCGAGTCCCCTGACGGCCTCCAGCAACTGCCGGCGCGGTCCTACAAGGACTGGGTGGACGACAGCTCGACCAAGATCGAGCAGATGAAGAAGATCGAGCGCACGCTCCTGGAGGAGATGGAGCAGAAGGCGCGCGAGCTGAAGAGCGCCACCCAGCGTGACGCGATCATCTCCGGTGCGCTGATCCTGCTCGTGCTCGGTGTCTCGCTGGTCGGCGCGTTCGTCGTCGCCCGGTCCATGATCCGCTCGCTGCGCCGGCTCCAGGAGACCGCGACCAAGGTCGCCCAGGACCGCCTGCCCGAGCTGGTCAAGCAGCTGTCGGAGTCGGACCCGCAGGACGTCGACACCTCCGTGGAGTCGGTCGGTGTGCACTCCCGGGACGAGATCGGCCAGGTGGCCGCGGCCTTCGACGACGTGCACCGCGAGGCGGTCCGCCTCGCCGCCGAGCAGGCCCTGCTGCGGGGCAACGTCAACGCGATGTTCACCAACCTCTCGCGCCGCTCCCAGGGTCTGATCCAGCGCCAGCTGTCCCTCATCTCCGAACTGGAGTCCCGCGAGGCCGACCCGGACCAGCTGTCCTCGCTGTTCAAGCTCGACCACCTCGCGACGCGTATGCGCCGTAACGGTGAGAACCTCCTCGTCCTCGCGGGTGAGGAGCCGGGCCGCCGCTGGACCCGCCCGGTCCCGCTGGTCGACGTGCTCCGCGCCGCCGCGTCCGAGGTGGAGCAGTACGAGCGCATCGAGCTGGCCGCCGTACCCACCACCGAGGTGGCCGGCCGGGTCGTCAACGACCTCGTGCACCTGCTCGCCGAGCTGCTGGAGAACGCCACCTCGTTCTCCTCGCCGCAGACCAAGGTCAAGGTCACCGGTCACGCGCTGCCCGACGGCCGCGTCCTGATCGAGATCCACGACACGGGTATCGGCCTCTCCCCCGAGGACCTCGCGGCGATCAACGAGCGGCTCGCCTCGCCGCCCACCGTGGACGTCTCCGTCTCCCGCCGCATGGGTCTGTTCGTGGTCGGCCGGCTGTCCCAGCGCCACGGCATCCGCATCCAGCTGCGCCCGTCCGACTCCGGTGGTACGACCGCGCTGGTCATGCTGCCGGTGGACGTCGCCCAGGGCGGCAAGAAGCCCGCTCCGGGCAAGCCCGGCGCCCCCATGTCGACCGGTGGTCCCGCCGCCGCGCAGGCCGCCGCCGGTGCGGCCGCGGCCCGGCGGCAGAACGCCGGCAACGGCGGCGCCCCCGGTGGTGGCGGTCTGCTCGGTGCCGGTCCGGGCCCGCGTGGCCAGGTCGGCTCCGCCCAGGGTCCCCGGGCCGCGCTTCCCGGCGCGGGCCAGGGCGGCCGTCCCGGTGCGCCGGGCGGTGCGCGCGGTCCCCAGGGCGGCCGGCCGGCGCCGGCCGGTGCCGGTGCGGGCGGCTTCGGCGGTCAGGCGCCGGGCGCCCCCCAGGGCTTGCAGGCCGCGAACCCGGGCGGGCCGCAGCAGGACGCCTTCGGCGGTCGTGGCCGGAAGCGGTCCGGTGGCCCCTCCGACCAGGGCCGTCAGCCGCAGCTGCCGCCGCGCGGCGGCCCGCGGGCCGAACTGCCCGGCGGTGACCCGCAGTCCCGCACGCCGGACTGGAGCGACGCCCAGGCCCCGCTGTCGCGTGCCTCGCTGGACACCCCGCGCGGCCACGACGAGCAGGACCCGGCGCAGACCGCGCACATGCCGCGCGTGGACGACCGGCAGGGCCCGGGCTCGACCGCGGAGATGCCCCGGATCGACGCCCAGGGACCGGCCGCGACGGGCGAGTTCCCGCGCGCCGACCTGAACGGCGTGGGCGGCTCCCACACGGGCCAGTTCGCCCGCCCGGACCACGCTCAGCAGAGCGGCCAGTACCCGCGCCCGGACAACGCCCAGCAGACGGGTCAGTTCGCGCGCCCCGACCACCTCCAGCAGACCGGCCAGTTCGCGCGTCCCGAGAACCCGCAGAACACGGGCCAGTACGCGCTCCCCGACGACGGCCGGCAGCAGGGCCGCTTCGACGGCACCGGCGACCAGCAGGGCACCGGCTCGTTCGTCCGCTCCGACGTGTTCGGCACGTCGGCGCCCGGGCAGCGGGACAACGGCGCCCACCACACGGGCCAGTTCCCGGCCCCGCAGGCCCCGCAGGCGTACGACGGCGGCTACGACGGCAGCTCCACCGGGCAGCACGCCCTGCCCGGCCGCCAGAACCCCGGTCACCCCGGTCAGTTCGAGCGCCCGCAGCCGACCCGTGCCGACTTCGGCGCCCCGCAGCAGCGTCCGGTCCGGCAGGAGCCCGACAACCGGGGCGCCGCGCAGGGCCCGGGTGACGGGTGGGCCCTGCCGCCGGCCAGCAGCCCGGGCGACGGCCGTACCCCGCTGTACGACACGCTGGAGACCAACTGGTTCCACGGTCAGCAGCAGGAGAACGCGCCCGCGCAGCGGCAGCCGCAGGCGCCCGCTCCGCAGCGTTCCGCACCCGCCGCCAACAACAACGGCAACAGCAACGGCAACGGCTCCTGGCGCACCTCGCCGAACGACGAACTCGTCCGGCAGGCCGAGCGCGTCCGGCAGCCCGCGGCCGGCGGGGTCACCACCTCCGGCCTGCCGCGCCGCGTGCCCCGGGCGAACCTCGTACCGGGCACGGCTCAGCAGCAACAGCACCAAAGCGGTCCGCAGGTCTCGCGTGCGCCTGACGACGTGCGCGGACGGCTGACCAATCTTCGTCGGGGCATCGCTCAGGGCCGTCAGGCCGGCAGCGGCCAGACCGGCAGCTTCCCGAGCCCCACTCACCAGCAGGAGCGTTAGTTGAGTCCGATGAGCCAGGCGGCACAGAACCTGAACTGGTTGATCACCAACTTTGTGGACAACACCCCTGGGGTGTCCCACACCGTGGTGGTCTCCGCCGACGGCCTTCTGCTGGCGATGTCCGAAGGCTTCCCACGGGACCGCGCCGACCAGCTGGCGGCCGTCGCGTCCGGTCTGACCTCGCTGACGGCCGGGGCGTCCCGGATCTTCGAGGGCGGCACCGTGGCGCAGACGGTCGTCGAGATGGAGCGCGGGTTCCTTTTCCTGATGTCCATCTCGGACGGGTCGTCCCTCGCGGTCCTGGCCCATCCCGAGGCGGACATCGGTCTCGTCGGCTACGAGATGGCACTGCTCGTCGACCGCGCAGGGGCGGTACTCACCCCGGACCTGCGCGCCGAACTCCAGGGAAGTCTGCTTCACTGACCGCCCCCGGCACCACCCGCCTCACAAAAACACCGTCCGGCCGCCACAATCCCCCCACCGGCCCCGTCAGACGGCTTGACTGACCGACTTGCTGTCCCGCCCGGAGGATTCATGACCCCGCCCACCGCCCATCATGATCCGTACGCGGAGCCGTACGGGGACGAGGGCGACCAGCCGCTGGTGAGGCCGTACGCCATGACCGGCGGCCGGACCAGGCCTCGCTACCAGCTCGCCATCGAGGCGCTGATCAGCACCACGGCCGACCCGGCAGCGCTCATGGGGCTGCTCCCGGAGCACCAGCGCATCTGCCATCTGTGCCGCGAGGTCAAGTCGGTCGCGGAGGTCTCCGCGCTGCTGGCCATGCCGCTCGGTGTGGCCCGGATCCTGGTGGCCGACCTCGCCGAGGCCGGCCTGGTCGCCATCCACCAGCCGGGTGGGGACGAGAACAACGGCGGCGCTCCGGACGTGACGCTGCTCGAAAGGGTGCTCAGTGGACTTCGCAAGCTCTGACGGGGGCCGGGCCACCACCTCCGCGAAGATCGTGGTGGCGGGCGGCTTCGGCGTGGGCAAGACCACGTTCGTCGGCGCCGTCTCGGAGATCAACCCGCTGCGTACCGAGGCCGTCATGACGTCCGCTTCGGCCGGCATCGACGACCTCACCCACACCGGGGACAAGACCACCACCACGGTGGCCATGGACTTCGGCCGCATCACCCTGGACCAGGACCTGATCCTGTACCTGTTCGGTACGCCGGGCCAGGACCGCTTCTGGTTCATGTGGGACGACCTGGTCCGCGGCGCCATCGGCGCCGTCGTCCTGGTCGACACCCGGCGCCTCGCCGACTGCTTCCCCGCGGTCGACTACTTCGAGAACAGCGGCCTGCCCTTCGTCATCGCCCTCAACGGCTTCGACGGCCAGCAGCCGTACTCGCCCGACGAGGTGCGGGAAGCGCTCCAGATCGGGCCGGACACCCCGATCATCACGACGGACGCCCGCCACCGCGCGGACGCCAAGAGCGCGCTGATCACGCTGGTGGAACACGCCCTGATGGCACGGCTGAAGTAGCACTCAAGTACGACGGGTCGTACGGCAGTTGTCGTACAGGGTTCGGAGCCGGCTGTGGCCTTTGACACGGTCGGCTCCGGTGTTCATAACAGTTCGGCAGAGGAATCGCCCGGCATCACCACGCGACGCGGTCGTGTGGTGCCGCTGTGCTCACAAACCCCCCGCCTTTTGGCGGGGCTCGCTCTTTATGACCGTTTTATCTGCCGCTTACAACCGCTCCCTCACCGGGTTTCCACTGTTTGGAAGTGCGCTGGTCCACGTGCTGGAATGCCTGAACTGCCCAATGGTCAAAGACGTACTGAGTGCGTACCGAGTACGTACTGGTGGTCGATGGCCGACCGGGCTCTGAGAGACTGCGGCACGACGTAGGTGCCGACCGCCGAGAGGTTGTTGGTCGAGTGAGGCGAAGCAAGAACGGTCCCGAGCCGTCGGCGCGGGGCAACTTCACCCCGCCGCCGCGCGCTGCGGCGCCCACCCCCGTTCCCAGCGCGGAACCGGCGGCCACTCCCGCGCCCAGCGGCGGCCGTCTCTCCCCGCGGAACTGGCGGGTGCCGACCCGGCTGAACGCGATCCTGCTCATACCCGTGGCCGTCGGCCTCGTCATGGGCGGCTTCCAGGTGAAGAGCTCGATCGACACCTGGCAGCAGGCCCGCGACGCCGAGAACACCGCCCACCTGGTGCGCGCCGCCCTCACCTACGCCGACGCGCTGGAGAGCGAGCGTGACGTCACCGCCGCTCCCCTCCTGCTGAACAAGAAGGACGCGGACAGCAAGGCGCTCGTCGACAACGCCCGCAAGGCCACGGACCAGGCCGCCGACGCCTTCGACGAGGCGACGAAGAGCATGCCCGCCACCTCGGGCCTGGAGCGCCGGCTGAAGCTGTTCCGCGAGGTGGAGCCCAAGCTGGCGCAGCTGCGGCAGGTCGCGTTCACGCCCAAGGTGACCGGCGTGCAGACCGAAGAGGGCTACGTCGAGGTCAGCCACCCCCTGATGGAGTTCGCCAACGAGCTCGGTCTGGGCACCGGAAACATCACCTCCTACGGCCGTACCGTCTACGCCATGTCGCTGACCAAGGCGGCGCTGTCGCTGGAGCGGTCGATCGGCACCCACCTGCTCGTCAAGCCCGGCCCGGACGCCCCGAACCTCGCGACCCAGCGGGTCTCCCTGTCCTCGTACGCCTACCTGGAGCGCATCGCCCGGGAGGAGTACCTCGGCGGTGGCACCGAGGCCGACGCGCAGAAGCTGAGCGACGCCGAAGAGAAGATCAAGACGGACGCCGCCGCCATGGTCCAGAAGGCCAAGGCGAGCAACCCGAAGTACGTCGCCCCGCCCTCCGACCCGACCCGGATCGTCACCGCGGTCGCCACCATGAAGGACACCAGCACCGTCACCCGTGACGAGCTGGCCGCGAACGGCATCACCGCCGACAACTGGTGGGCGCTCAACACGCTGAAGTACAAGGCTTACCGCCAGATCGAGTCGGACATGGCCGACAAGGCGGTGAACGAGGCCTCGGCCATCGCCGACGACGCCAAGACCTCGGCGTTCATCACCGGTGCCGTGGTCGTCGTCGCCCTGCTGGCCGCGTTCCTCCTGGCCGGCCTGGTGGCCCGCCAGATGAGCCGCTCGATGCGCCGGCTGCGCAACGCCGCCTTCGGCATCGCCGAGCAGCGGCTGCCGATGCTGGTCGACCAGCTGTCCCGCACCGACCCCGGCCGGGTCGACACCCGGGTCGCGCCGATCCCGATCACCACCAAGGACGAGATCGGCGAGGTCGCCCGCGCCTTCGACCAGGTCCACCGCGAGGCGGTCCGGCTCGCCTCCGAGCAGGCCCTGCTGCGGGGCAACATCAACGCGATCTTCACCAACCTCTCGCGCCGCAACCAGTCGCTGATCGAGGGCCAGCTGACCCTGATCACCGACCTGGAGAACAACGAGGCCGACCCGGACCAGCTGGAGAACCTCTTCAAGCTGGACCACCTGGCCACCCGTATGCGCCGCAACGGCGAGAACCTCCTGGTCCTCGCCGGCGAGGAGCCCGGCCGCCGCTGGGACCAGCCCGTGCCGCTCATCGACGTGCTGCGCGCCGCCTCCTCGGAGGTGGAGCAGTACGAGCGCATCGAGCTGTCCGGCGTGCCGGAGGCCGAGATCCACGGCCGCGCGGTCACCGACCTCGTGCACCTGTTGGCCGAGCTGCTGGAGAACGCCACCACGTTCTCCTCCCCGCAGACCAAGGTCCGCGTCACGGCGACCCGTCTCCCCGACGGCCGCGTGATGATCGAGATCCACGACAAGGGCATCGGCCTGACCGCCGAGGACTTCGCGGACATCAACCACAAGCTGGCCAACCCGCCGACCGTGGACGCCGCGATCTCGCAGCGCATGGGCCTGTTCGTGGTCGGCCGGCTGTCCGACCGGCACGGCATCCGGGTACAGCTGCGCCCCTCGGGCGAGCAGGCCGGCACGACGTCCCTGGTCATGCTGCCGGACGCGATCACGCACGGCGGTGGCGGCGAAGCCCCGCTGGACCGCGATGAGTTCACCGTCTCGCAGATCATCCCGGAGCAGCAGTTCCAGGGTGAGAGCTTCGGCCAGCAGCAGCCTCTGCGCACCGCCGCGGAACTGGGCTTCGACGACAGCCAGTACCCGGAGGTCCCCGACGACATCCGTGAGCTGGACCCCGTGGGCCGCTCCCTGATGCGCGAGGAGCGCCGCGCCGCCCTGGATGCCCAGAACGACGGCCAGCAGCCCGCCGAGCAGCAGCAGGGCGCCGCCGAGGACCCCACTGGGTACACGGACCCGTTCACCGGGCAGCACCAGGCGTACCAGGAGCAGCAGCGGCAGGCGTACGACGAGCAGCCGCAGCAGACGTACGAGGCACCGGCGTACGAGGAGCAGCCGCAGCACGCCTCGTACGAGCAGCAGTACGAGCAGCGGTACGACGAGCAGTACTACGCGCCGAACGGCGACCAGCCGCAGCACGACGGCTTCTCCGCGAACGGCGGCTACCCGGAGCCCGCGTCCCCGTATGCGGAGCCTGCCCAGACGCCGTCCTACCAGGACGACTGGCCCCAGCAGGACGGCTACCAGAACGGCTATCCGGCCCAGTACGCTCCGGAAACGGAATCCTCGCAGGCCGCTGACGCGAGTGAGCGGAACCGCGTAGGCTTCGACCGTCCGGGAACGGCATCTCCCGCCGCACACGCGCTGACCGACGCCGGGCTGCCCCGCCGCGGGTCCCCCGCGAGCGGCTCCCACGGCGCCGGCTCCGCGAACGGCACGGCGCGTGCGCAGCAGGAAGCGCCGGCTCCCGCACCGGGCAACGCGCCCGGAGCGAGCGGCGACAGCAGCTGGCGTTCGGCGAACGACGAGCGGTGGCAGCAGGCCGCGCAGCTCCGGAAGCCCAAGGCAGGCGGGGTCACCGCCTCGGGCCTGCCGCGGCGGGTGCCCAAGGCCAATCTGGTCGAGGGTTCCGCCGAGACCACCCCCCAGGGAGGCCCACAGGTCTCCCGCGCCCCGGAGGACGTCCGGGGCAGGCTGAGCAACCTGCGCCGGGGCGTCCAGCGCGGACGCAGCGCAGGCAGTGAAACGAACGGCCAGGGCTTCGGTCCTGACAGCACCTACAACCAGGAGCGTTAGTGTGAGCCCGATGAGCCAGGCGGCACAGAACCTGAACTGGTTGATCACCAACTTCGTGGACAACACCCCGGGGGTGTCCCACACGGTGGTGGTCTCCGCCGACGGACTCCTTCTGGCGATGTCCGAAGGCTTTCCCCGCGACCGCGCCGACCAGCTCGCGGCCGTCGCCTCCGGTCTGACGTCTCTGACGGCAGGCGCCTCCCGGATCTTCGAGGGAGGCAGCGTGAATCAGACGGTTGTGGAGATGGAGCGGGGATTCCTCTTCATCATGTCCATCTCCGACGGTTCCTCGCTCGCGGTCCTGGCCCACCCGGAGGCGGACATCGGCCTCATCGGGTACGAGATGGCCCTTCTGGTGGACCGCGCGGGCACGGTCCTCACCCCGGATCTCCGCGCGGAACTCCAGGGAAGCCTTCTCAACTAATAATCGGACGGTGCGTATTCGCGTCCCGGGGCCGTAAGGTTTCGGGACGCGGCTCCCCAGGGATGGGTGCCCGGCGCAGTCGGAGGAGGAGAAAGTGGCAACACCCCCAGGCGGTTCGTCTTCGGGCAACTGGTCGTACGGCCCTGCCCAGGGCCAGACCGACGGTTCGGCGAACCGGTACAACTTCCCCTCCGCTCCCAGCCACCGGCAGCCGTACGCCCCGCAGGGCCCGGGCCCGTCGCCGTACGACCAGCCTCCGGCGCCGCGCATCCAGCCGGTCCAGCCGCAGCGCCGCCCCGAGCCGGCTCCGGCTTCGGCGTCCAACAACCCCTTGGTGCGTCCGTACGCCATGACCGGCGGCCGGACCCGCCCCCGCTACCAGCTCGCCATCGAGGCACTGGTGCACACCACCGCCGCTCCGCACCAGATGCAGGGTCAGCTGCCCGAGCATCAGCGGATCTGCAACCTCTGCCGGGAGATCAAGTCAGTGGCCGAGATCTCGGCCCTCCTCACGATCCCTCTCGGCGTGGCCAGGATCCTCGTCGCCGACTTGGCGGAGGCGGGCCTGGTCGCCATCCATCAGCCCGGCGGCGACGAGAACGCCGGTGGCCAGCCAGACGTGACACTGCTCGAAAGGGTGCTCAGTGGACTTCGCAAGCTCTAGCGGCGGTCCTTCCCGCTCCACCACCTCCGCGAAGATCGTGGTGGCGGGCGGCTTCGGCGTGGGCAAGACCACGTTCGTCGGCGCCGTCTCGGAGATCAACCCGCTGCGCACAGAGGCCGTCATGACGTCCGCTTCGGCCGGCATCGACGACCTCACCCACACCGGAGACAAGACGACGACGACCGTCGCCATGGACTTCGGCCGCATCACCCTGGACCAGGACCTGATCCTGTACCTGTTCGGTACGCCGGGCCAGGACCGCTTCTGGTTCATGTGGGACGACCTGGTCCGCGGCGCCATCGGCGCGATCGTCCTGGTCGACACCCGCCGCCTCGCCGACTGCTTCCCCGCCGTCGACTACTTCGAGAACAGCGGCCTGCCCTTCGTCATCGCCCTCAACGGCTTCGACGGCCAGCAGCCGTACTCGCCCGACGAGGTGCGGGAAGCGCTCCAGATCGGCCCGGACACCCCGATCATCACGACGGACGCCCGCCACCGCGCGGACGCCAAGAGCGCGCTGATCACGCTGGTGGAACACGCCCTGATGGCGCGCCTGCGCTAGCACTGCTCCACGAGGGGCCCTCTCCGGACGGAGAGGGCCCCTTTGTCGTACCCCGTGGGCTGTACTGCGGCCCGACATGGGCCACTTGAAAGGCCGAACACACCGCAACCCCGCCGCTCCCTGTGGGAGGGCGGGGCTGCGGTCGCGTTCGAAAGGCTCAGTGCCAGCTGTGCGGGGCCCGGAAGCCGGGCTCTCGCTCCAGGCGGCGCCAGCCTGCCTTGGCGCGGATTCGGTGGGTCGCCGAAGGCTCGGGGCGGGCGGCGGCGCGGGCCAGGAGGATCGCTGTGATGGCGGCGACCTCCTCGGGCTCTGCGTGGCCCTTCTCGACGCGGATGTCAGGAGTGCTCATGGGTGTCAGTCTCCGTGAGAGAGAGGACCGCGGGGTTGCCGCGGCGGGTCCGCGGGGTTGCCGCGGCGGGTCCGCTGGGTTACTGCGGCGGGTTGCCGTGCTTGCGGGAGGGCAGGTCGGCGTGCTTGGTGTGCAGCATCGCCAGGGACTTGATCAGCACCTCGCGGGTCTCGGCGGGGTCGATGACGTCGTCGACCAGGCCCCGCTCGGCCGCGTAGTAGGGGTGCATCAGCTCGGACTTGTACTCCTTGACCATCCGCGCCCGCATGGCCTCGGGGTCCTCGGCCTCGGCGATCTGCCGGCGGAAGATGACGTTGGCCGCGCCCTCCGCGCCCATCACGGCGATCTCGTTCGTCGGCCACGCGTAGGTGAGGTCGGCGCCGATCGACTGGGAGTCCATGACGATGTAAGCACCTCCGTACGCCTTGCGCAGGATGAGCGAGATCCTCGGCACGGTCGCGTTGCAGTAGGCGTAGAGCAGCTTCGCGCCGTGGCGGATGATTCCGCCGTGTTCCTGGTCGACGCCGGGGAGGAACCCGGGGACGTCCAGGAACGTGACGATCGGGATATTGAAAGCGTCACACATCTGGACAAAGCGCGCAGCTTTTTCGCTCGCCTCGATGTCCAGCACGCCCGCCAGGACCTGCGGCTGGTTCGCGATGATGCCGACCACCTGGCCGTCCAGGCGGGCGAGGGCGCAGATGATGTTGCGCGCCCAGCGCTCGTGGACCTCCAGGTACTCGCCGTCGTCGACGATCTCCTCGATGACCTTGGCCATGTCGTACGGCCGGTTGCCGTCGGCCGGGACCAGGTCCAGCAGCACGTCGCCGCGGCGGTCCGCCGGGTCCGTGGAGTCGACCCGCGGGGGGTTCTCGCGGTTGTTCTGCGGGAGGAGGGACAGGAGGTAGCGCACCTCGGCGATGCACGTCTCCTCGTCGTCGTAGGCGAAGTGGCAGACACCGCTCGTCTCGGCGTGGACGTCCGCGCCGCCCAGGCCGTTCTGGGTGATCTCCTCGCCCGTCACGGCCTTGACCACGTCCGGGCCCGTGATGAACATCTGGGACGTGTCGCGGACCATGAAGACGAAGTCCGTCAGCGCCGGGGAGTAGGCGGCGCCGCCCGCGCACGGGCCGAGCATCACGGAGATCTGCGGGATGACACCGCTCGCCTTGGTGTTGCGCTGGAAGATGCCGCCGTAGCCGGCGAGGGCCGAGACACCCTCCTGGATGCGGGCGCCGGCGCCGTCGTTCAGGGAGACCAGTGGAGCGCCGGCCGCGATGGCCATGTCCATGATCTTGTGGATCTTGGTGGCGTGGGCCTCGCCGAGGGCGCCGCCGAAGATCCGGAAGTCGTGGGCGTAGACGAAGACCGTACGGCCCTCCACCGTGCCCCAGCCGGTGATGACACCGTCGGTGTACGGCTTCTTCGACTCCAGGCCGAAGCCGGTCGCCCGGTGCCGGCGCAGCTGCTCGACCTCCTGGAAGGACCCGGGGTCGAGGAGCAGCTCGATCCGCTCCCGCGCCGTCAGCTTGCCCTTGGCGTGCTGCGCCTCGGTCGCCTTCTCGCTCGGGCCCGCCAGAGCCTGGGCACGAATCTCGTGCAGTTCGGCGACCCGTCCGCGCGCGTCCGTCGGCTCACCGGTCGGCTCACCCGTCGTCTCTTCCAAAACGGTCATGTAGCGACCTTACGAAGGACCCGAAGAAAAGCGAGCCGTCGACTCCGTACAGTCTCCGGCCCGTTTTCCTGGTACCAGTGAACAGAACCATGGCGGCATGCAGGCGTTCCGACTGCTCAGGAGGGCGACTCCTTGTAGGGAGGCCACAAAGCCGTCAGCCGAGACTCAGCTCACATTCGTGGGTGGCACATGCCATCCCCGGAGTGACACGGAGCCTCAGACGGCGGTCAGCCGAAAGGACCTCGACGCTGTCGTCGGCCCGGGTCACCGCGCGCACCGGACGGTTCCAGACCAGCTCCAGCGGGGCTCCGGTGCGGGGCGGCTCGCTCACGCAGAGGGTGGCCGTCCGGCCCCGGCGCACGACGAGCACGCTCGCGCCGGCCGAGACGGTCAGGTCCCCCACCGTACCGGCCCGCCAGAAGTTCCACGCCACCAGGCCCAACCGGGGGACGGCGACGGCCTGGTGGCCGGCGTCGTTGGCGAGGACGGACAGCCAGTGCCGGTCGGCGGCCCGGGCGGCGGTCTCGGCGCGGGAGGCCCCGGGCAGCAGGACGTAGGCGTAGCGGGCGGCCTCGGGGTCGGTGCCGTGGTCGAGCCAGAGGGTCTGCCATCGCCGGGTGCGCCGCTCGTCCGTGCTGGTGGTGTTGATGTCGGACCAGGCGCCGGTGCGGTCCTCGCGGAGGGTGCGCAGCTCGCCGCCGTACGGCAGGACCCAGCCGCCGTGGTCCTCCAGGTGGGCCCAGTTCCGCCCGCGTACGAGGCTCTGGGTGCCGTTCTCGCCCAGGTTGCGGCTGTCCACGACCGTCTCCACCGGGACGCCGTCGGCACAGGAGATCCCGGCGCCGAGACAGACCACGGCGTCGTCGAGGAAGAACCACGACTTGTGGGCCTCAAGGGTGGAGCCAAGCCCCTTGAGGTGCTGGCCGACCGCCGCGTACGTGCCGTCGGTGGTCCCGCCGACCCAGCGGACGTCCGGCTTGGGGGCGCCCCACTCGCCGCCGGCCCGGTCGGGGAGTCGCCGGGTGGACACGGTGGTGCCGGGCAGCCGGTACCAGTCGACGGTGGGCCAGTACCAGTCGGTGTACTGGTCGCTCCGGCCCCGGGGCCACCAGGAGAGCATCCCGGACCCGGTGTGCCAGCCGCGCGGGTTCTCGCCGTTGCCGCACTCGTAGTGGGCGATGCGGTCGCTCGCCATGGCCAGGGCGGCGGTGAAGCGGGGCGTGCGGTGGACGGCGCGGTCCATGGCCGGGAAGAGGCGGTGGCCGAGGGGTTCCGGGGCGGCGGGTCCGGGCGAGGCGACGACGGCGTGCAGCCGCGCCAGATCGGCGACGCCGAACTGAGGCGACGTCAGCATCGGTACTGCGGCGTCCCGTTCGACCCAGCCCTTGATCCGGCCGTGCCACCGCTCCCGCTCGGCCGGGCTCGCGCCGCCCGCGAGGAGGGCGATGGCGGCGATCAGGGCCTGCCCGTGGTAGTGGTCGCTGCGCAGGACGTGCTGGTCGTCGGACCGCAGGTAACCCCGGCTGATGGCGCGACCGTTGACGCAGTCCATCACCAGCCCGTCGTGGATCAGGGGCGCGTAGGCGTGCTCGACGCTGTCCAGGACGCGCTGCCGGGCGGGATCGACGACCTCCCACTCGGACCCGGCGAGCAGCGCGAGCAGCCGCCCCAGGCCGTCGAGCAGGACCTGGCCGTACGTGCCGGAGTAGGCGACCCAGGTGTGCTGGACGAAGGAGCCGTCGGCATAGAGGCCGTCGCCCTTCGTGACGTACGGGAAGACGGGCGAGAGGGCGTCGCGGGCCAGGGAGATCTTCTCCGGACTCCGGCCCAGGATGCCGCGCAGGGCGACCGAGCGGCACAGGTCGACGCGGTTGGCTCCGGTGGAGGTGCCGGAGTAGTCGGTGAGCATGGCGTCCGGGACGAAGTGGTCCACGGCCGCGCAGGCCGCCGCGATCCGGGCGGGGCCGAGTTGCTCGTACAGGGCGGCCGTGATGTCCATGAGCAGCCGGGGGCTGCCGATCTGCCACTCCCACCAGTTGCCGTAGCGGGTGGTGGCGGGGCTGTAGACGGTGGCGGAGAGGTGGTCGAGCCCGCGCAGCACGTCGGCGAGGAGGCCGGGGTCGCCGGTGGCACCGGTGCCGGCCTGGACGTACGCCTGGGTCATGGTCCACAGGCGGCCGTAGCTGAAGGTGATCCCGGAGGGCGGGTCGAAGGGATGCCCCGGCCAGAGCGAGCCGGGAGCGGGGACCATCCCGGCCTGGAACTCCCGCGCCCCCTCCCCCAGTCGGGCGAGCCGGGAGGCATACGGCTCGGCGGCCGGGTCGTACCCCGCCCCCAGGGCGATGCCGAGCCAGCGGCGGCGCAGCACGTCGTACGGGTCGTCGGCCGCCCGGGCGCCCGGCACCGGGGCGGCGGCGAGGGCGGCGGCCAGCAGCAGCGCGCGTCGGGTCATGCGCATGGGCCCGGTCACCGCCCTCTCTCCTCGGCTCCCGGCTCAGCAGCCGCCGCAGTTGTAGTAGAGGACGTCCCAGTGGTTGCCCTCGTCGGCATAGATGTTGCCGGAGCCGGACTTGTACTGCGGGGCGCCGTCGCCGCGCAGGCCGATGTAGCTGAAGTTGTTCTTGATGTACGACGTCACGCACGTGCTCTTGGAGTAGTCGAGCTTGTAGCCGTTCCAGTGGGAGTAGGTGCCGGAGGCGTGGCCGGTCTCCGTGCCACCGGTGATGTTGAGCGCGCAGCCGCTGGCCCGCTTGAGGGTCTGGGCGCCCTGGGCGGTGGCGAGGTTGAGCTGCTCGAAGGACGTACAGGTGGAGTTGTAGCGGTCGGAGCAGTTGCCCGAGGACGACCAGGTGATGCCGACGTCGCGGAACATCTGGGTGGCGGTCGCGTGGCTGATCTTGGTGACGGCGAAGGCGTCGGTGGCGGTGCCGAGGACGGCGATGCCGGGGGCGACGACGAGGGCGAGCGCGGTCAGCAGCGAGCGGGTCTTGAGCGGCTTCATGGGGACCTTTCCTGCGGTGGGCCGTGCGTCCTGTGGGTCGGCTGTGCAGGTGGTGCAGGCAGATGGTGCCCGAACGGTCGGGCGGTGCGCCAGAGGGCAGAAGCGGTTACTCCACGCGATCACGGAAACACGCTCCGGATGATGTTGAAAACCGAACCGAATGGGTCTACTGTCTGAGTCACAGGTTCGTTTAACTTTCAACAAGGAGCACGTCATGGGAATCTTCAGCCGCAAGGACACCACCCCCGCCCGCGCCGCGCAGGCCACCGCCGGCCCCGACCTGACCGCGCTGACCGGCGACTACACGATCGACCCGTCCCACAGCACGATCGGTTTCGTCGCCCGGCACGCCATGGTCACCAACGTCAAGGGCGGCTTCCAGGACTTCACCGGCACGCTCCACCTCGACGGCGCCGACCCGACCAAGTCCACCGCCACGCTCGACGTCCAGATGGCCAGCATCGAGACCGGCAACACCGACCGCGACGGCCACCTGAAGTCGTCCGACTTCTTCAAGATCGAAGAGTTCCCGGTCATGACCTTCCGCTCCACCAAGGCGGAGTCCCTGGGCGGCGACGACTACCGCATCACCGGCGACCTCTCCCTGCTCGGCGTCACCAAGCCGCTCACCATCGACCTGGAGTTCAACGGCGCGGCCAAGGACCCGTTCGGCAACGAGCGCGTCGGCTTCGAGGGCAAGGCCGAGATCCTGCGCTCGGAGTGGGGCCTGACCTGGAACGCGGCGCTGGAGACCGGCGGCGTCCTGGTCTCCGACAAGATCAAGCTCGTCTTCGACATCTCGGCGATCAAGAACGCGTGAGCGCCCGGCAGCCGACCGAGGGTTGGCGCCGTGCCCGTCGGCAACAGGTGACCGTCGGGCCGCTCGCTTCCCGGCCAGTGTCGGCCTTCCGCGAGGTGAGTCAAGGGCGCTTCGCGTCGCCTTCGGCGATGGGCCTCCGGCCCACCCTTGACACACCTCGCTCCAGCCCGGGGAAGAAGCGAGCGAGCGGCCCGGAAAAGCAGTGGCCCCGACCGGCAACGTGCCCCCGGGTCAGCTGCGTCCGCATCGTCGGCAGGGGTGCGCGGACGCGCCTCGCCAGCACGCCGGGCGGGCTAAGCGGCTTGCGGCGGGTGGGCGGTGGACGCGCTCGCGTCTCGCCAGCGCGCCGGGTGCGATCGGCGGCTGCCCGTAGGGGTCGGGGGTGCCCTACCGGGCCCCTCGCCCGGTGATTGGCGCATTTGTGCCAAGCCACGCCAGTGAACATGCAGGTCATAGGCCTGGATGACGGGCGGGAGTGGCACATATCCGCCAATCACTGCGGCCATGTGACGCCAGGGACTCCTGGGGCGCCACGCCACACCACGAAGCCAGGAGCCACCCCGCTCCCACCCACCGGCCGCTCGCCGCTGAGCCCACCCGGCGTGCTGGCGAGGCGCGGGGGCGTGCCACCCACCCGCCGCAAGCCGCTTAGCCGGCCCGGCGTGCTGGCGAGGCGCCGACGCGCACACCTCGCGCCGGGTGCGGGCTCAACTCGGCTGAGGGCCCCGTACCGGTAAGGCGGCCACTTTCCCCCGGCCGCCCGCTCGCTTCTTCCCCGTGCTGGAGCGGGCCGGGTCAAGGGTGGGCCGGAGGCCCATCGCCGAAGGCGACGCGGAACGCGCCCTTGACGCGGACCGCGGAAGCACGACACTGGCCAAGAAGCGGGCGGCCCAACGGCCACGTCACCCCACGCTCACCGCAGCCGACCTGGAACGGCCACCTCATCACCCCGCACCGCGAACTCGCACCACACGAGCTTGCCCGGGTTCCGCTCCCCCACCCCCCACTTGTCGGCGAGGGCGGCGACGAGGAGCAGTCCCCGGCCGTGCTCCGACTCGGGACTCGGGTCCGGGGTGCGAACCTCGCCCGGCCCACTGTCGTGCACCTCGACGCGGAGGACGCCGTCCGCGTGCAGGGCCAGTCGGAGGAGGAAGCCTCGGCCTGCGGGGACGCCGTGGAGCAGGGCGTTGGTCGCCAACTCGCTCACGCAGAGCAGTACGTCGTCGCTGCGCTCGGCTGCGGCCCAGTCCGTCAGGGTCTTGTGGGCGAACTGCCGGGCGAGCCGGACCGATCTGCGGTCCCGGCGGTAGAAGGCCTGGCGTGCGTGGGGGTGGCGGGGTTCTGCGTTCATGCCGCGAGTGTCACTGTGCGTCACTACAGTGGGTCAGTGAGTGAAGTCGTAGTTCTGATTGCTACGAGTCCACTACGAGAGCTTGGCGTGCGTACGGGGGAAAGGAACGGCCATGCACGTGGCATCGAGGCCCAAGAAGGTCGGTTCGTGGTACGCGGTCGGCGCGCTGGTGGCGCACTTCAGGAAGAAGGCGCGCCTCACGCAGGAACAGTTCGCGGACTTGGCGAACATCGCGGTCGACACGGTGAGGTCGATCGAGCAAGGGCGGCTGGCGCTCCAGCCGGATCGTGCCGAGCAGTTTGACGAACTCCTCGACACCGGCGGGGCGTTAACGGTGGTGGTGGCCAAGCTGCCAGTGCGGGATCGGATCGTTCAGTTCGCGCAGGGGCTGGTGGATCACGAGCAGGAGGCGGTCAGCTTCCTGACATACGAGACCCTGGTCGTGCCGGGTCTCCTCCAGACGGCGGATTACTGCCGGGCCGTTTTCGACTACCGGTATCCGGCACTGGGCAGCGAGACGGCGGATCAGTGGGTCCAGGCTCGGATGGACCGACAGTTGATCTGGCAGCGAGAGCAACCGCCCGTAGGCCACTTCATCCTGGAGGAGAGCATCCTGCGGCGGCCGATGGGCGGCCCGGAAGTCATGCGCGAGCAGATCCGGCAGATCCTGGAGTTCACCCGGCCGGTGCACATGAGCGTTCAGATCATGCCCATGAAGCGGACCCCTCACGCAGCGCTGGGTGGACCCATGGTGCTGCTTGAGACACCGGAGCACGAACGGCTGGTCTACCTGGAAGTCCAGCGCGCCAGTTTCCTCGTCGATGACCCGGAAGAGGTCAGCTACTACCACCACAAGTATGCGATGCTGCGGTCTCAGGCGCTCCCCTGCGACGAGAGCGAACGCCTCCTGAAGGGACTGCTAGGAGAGTCATGAGCACCGCAGCACTGGCATGGTTCAAGTCGAGCTACAGCAGCAGTGAAGGCGGCAACTGCCTCGAAGTAGCCACCACCCCCACCACCATCCACATCCGCGACTCCAAAGCCCCCACCGGCCCCACCCTCACCCTCTCCCCCACCACCTGGACCCGGTTCCTCGACGGCATCGCTCGCTGAGGCTGAAGCAGGTCGAGGTCCGCTCAGAAGCTCCCGCCGAAGTCCCCTCCCCCGCCTCCGCCGTCGAAGCCGCCCCCGTCGCCGAAGCCGCCGCTGAAGTCGCCGGGGTCGAAGTCGGTGCCGGAGATGTCGCCGCCCTCGTAGCCGGCCCCGCCGAAGTCGCCGTACCCGGTGCCGTAGTCGGCGGCGTAGGCGGGGGTCGCCATCGCGCTGCCCAGCAGGGTGCCGACGAGGAGGCCAGGGAGGAGGCCGCCGCCGAAGTAGCCGCCGGCCCAGGGGCCGTAGGCGGGGCCCGCGTCCCAGTAGGGGCGGCGGCCGTAGTCGGTGTCGACCTCGCGGATCACGGGGTCGCGGCCGTCGGCCAGGCGGGTGGCGTCGGCCGCGCAGACCGGGACCTGGCGCGCGGCGCCGCCGGGCGGGGTCCAGGTGGCGTCGGAGACCGAGGGGCCGTGCCGGGGGTCGAAGAAGCACGGCGGGCGGCGCTCCGGGAGGGGGCGGCCCTCGCGGCGGGCGGTGAGCTGGGCGAGGGAGAAGCGGCCGTCCTCCAGTGCCTCGGTGACCGGCCGGACATCCTCCGGTTTTCGTGCCGCGGCCATGCGCTGCTTGGCGGTCTCGTAGGCGTCCAGCGCGCGCTCGTAGTCGGCGCGCATCGCGTCGTCGGCGCCCGCCTCCGAGGGGTGGAAGTCCAGGCGGTCGAGTTCCTCGCCGAACGCGGTGATGTCCTCGTCCACGACCACCCGCAGCCGGTCGAGGGCGGCCCGCTGGTCCTCCTCGCGGCGCCGGCGGCTGCGGTGGACCAGCGCGTAAGCGCCCGCGCCGGCGGCCACCAGGACGGCGGCCGTCGTGATCAGTGCCGTGGTGGAGGCGCCGCCGCCGTCGGCCGAGCCGCCCCAGCTCCGGGGGGCGTGGCCGCCCATGTTGGCCAGGGCGCGGTCGGTGAAGTCGGACAGCTGGGACTTGGCGTCCTCGCCCTGGACGCTGCGGACGAGGTTCTGCCGGGCCGTGGCCGCCATGACGGAGGAGTCGGCGCGGGCGTCGAAGCGGTCGCCGAGGCGGATGCCGTACAGGCCGGTGACGCCGGTGGCGGAGCGGAGGTCGGAGAAGAGGTGCGCGGTGGGATAGCCGGCCGGGAGGACCGCGATGAACAGGGGTTTGTTCGCGTGTTTGATCCGGTCGGCGAGCGTGTCGGCGTCCGCGGCGGACAGCTGGTCCCGGGCCGCCGGGTCGACGTAGACGGGGCTCTTGCGCAGGGCCTGGGCGACCGTGGAGACGCTGGTGTCCGCGCTCGCCCCGGGCGCGAACAGGGTCGTCAGCACCAGGGCGAGGGCGGCCAGCAGCAGGGCGGGGAGGCTTCGGGTCCACGGGACGGCCTTCATATCTCGAAACTACCCGAAGCATCCCCAAAGCGGTCATTTCTATAGGTCCGGGAGGCAGATCTAGAGGTCCCGGGGGGCAGATCTAGAGGCCCCGAGGGTCAGACCGCGCGGTACGCCTCCGTCAGCTTCTGCACCGCCTTCCCGTACCTGCCGGTCAGCAGCAGATGGTCGGCGTCGGCGAAGGGCTTCGCCACGGCCGCCGTGAGGTGGCCGTCCGCCTTCTGCTGGACGAGCAGCCGGGCCTTGGTGACCAGCGTGCGCCCGGTGCGGTCGTCGCCGTGCCGCTCGGCCGCCGCCGCCCGGACGGCGAGGTCGCGCAGGGTGGCCGTACCGCCCTTCGGGACCTCGGTGCGGGTGGTCAGGCCCCAGCCGTACGGGAACTGCGGGTCGTACGACGTGTCGCCCACGTTGATCGGCAGCTGCGCCTCCGACTTGGGCCAGGTGACCGGGAGCTGCCCGGTGAAGGGGCGCGCGCCGTAGAGGACGTCGGCGACGCCCTCGCCCTCGGTGCCGGGCAGCCAGGAGGCGACCAGGGCGTCGATCTCGTCCAGCCGGTCGCCGACGAGCTGCGGGCGGCCGGAGACGATCAGCACCGCGCACTTCATGGCCGCGCAGACCTTGTCCACGGCGGCCTGGTCGGCGGCGGACAGCTTCAGGTCGTGGCCGTTGCCGACGTCACCGACGCCCTCGGCGTACGGGGTCTCGCCGACCACGACCACACCGACGTCGTAACCGCCGGTGGGAGCGGAGGCGTCCTTCGAGTAGGTGACGTTCCCGCCCGCCTTGCGCAGGCCCTGGAGGACGGTCGTGCCGGGGACGGTGTTCCCGGAAGCGCCCTGCCAGGTGAGGGTCCAGCCGCCGGTCTGGTTGCCGATGTCGTCGGCGTTGGACCCGGCGACGTACACCTTCTCGCTCTTCTTCAGCGGCAGCATCCCGCCCGCGTTCTTCAGCAGCACCTGCGACTCGGCGGCGGCCCGGCGGGCGACCTCCCGGTGGGCCCGGGAGCCGATGGCGGCGGCGCCGGAGGTGTCGGCGTACGGGTGCTCGAAGAGGCCGAGCCGGAACTTCTCGGTGAGGATGCGGGAGACGGCGTCGTCGATCCGCTTCTCGCTGACCCGGCCCGCCTTCACCTCGTCGACGAGCGCGGTGCTGAACTCCTTGTAGGTGTACGGCACCATCATCATGTCGACGCCCGCGTTGACCGAGGTGCGGACGTGGGACGCGTAATCGCCGGGCAGCTGGTCGATGGCGTTCCAGTCGCTGATCACGAAGCCGTCGAAGCCCATGCGGCCCTTGAGCACGCCGTTGATCATGTCGCCGCGGGCGTGCATCTTCACCGCGCCCTTGCCGTCGCCGGCGATGTCGAGGGAGGAGTACGACGGCATGACCGTGCCGATGCCACGCTCGACGGCCGTGCGGTACGGCGCCAGGTGGATGTCCTCCAACTGCTCGCGGGTGACCTTGGTGACGCCCTGGTCGATGGTGTACGTCCCGGTGGTCGAGGAGCCGTACGCGGTGCCGCCGTCGCCGACGAAGTGCTTGGCCGTGGCGAGCACCTTGTCGTCGCGCTTCAGGTCCTTGCCGTTCGCGCGGCCCTGGAGGCCCTGGATCACGGTCTCCATCGACTTCACGAGCGCCGGGTCCTCGCCGAAGGACTCGTATGAGCGGCCCCAGCGTTCGTCGCGGCTCACGCACAGGCAGGGCGCGAAGTCCCAGGGGACGCCGGTCGCGCGGACCTCGGCGGCCGTCACCGAGCCGGTCTGATAGGCGAGTTGGGGATCGCGGGTGGCGCCGATGCCGACGTTGTGCGGCATGACCGTGGCGCCGGAGAGGTTGTTGTGGCCGTGGACCGCGTCGACGCCGTAGATCAGCGGGATCTGGAAGCGCGTCGCCTGGGTCCGCAGCTGGAAGGCGTCGATCATCTTCGCCCACGCCTCGGGCGTGTTGGGGGTGGGCGTCGAGCCGCCGCCGGAGAGCAGGGAGCCGAGCGCGTAGGCGGCGATGTCGTTCGGCTGGGTCATCGCACCCCTCTCGGCCTGCGTCATCTGTCCGGCCTTCTCCGCCAGGGACATCCGGCCGAGCAGGTCCGCCACCCGCTTCTTCACAGGCAACTCGGCGTTCAGGTACGGCAGTCCGTGCGCGTCGATGACGATCTGCGGGGTCTCGGCGGGGGCCTTCGCGCCGGTGACCGTGAGCTTCAGGGGGATGGTCTCGGCGGGTTCGGCCGCCCGGTCCCGGCGGGTGGGCACAGCGATGGTCCGCGCGGTGCCGGAGGCGGTGCCGGCCGGGAAGGTGAGGGTGCCGGAGACGGGGGTGTAGTCCTTGCCGGCGGTCGCGGTGCCGTCCGCGGTGGCGTAGGTGACGGTCACCGGGTCGGTGAGGGGGGCCTCGCCGGTGGTGGCCAAGGTGACCTTCACCTTTGCCGTCCCGCCCTCCTCGACCGGGTGGACGGGCGCGTCGGTGGTGACGGAGGCGTGCAGCGCCTGGTCGGCCCTGCCGTACAGCTCCACGTCGTCCATGGCGAAGTCGCCCTTGGCGCCGGCCGGGAGGGTGAGGGCGTAACCCCACATCTCCTTGAGGCCGAGGACGTGGTCGATGCCGCCGACGGGCTGGTAGTCGGTGCGGTAGGTGAAGTCGGTGAAGGGGAGCTGGATCTGCTTCCAGCCGGTGAAGTCGTCGGTGAAGGAGGTGGTCCAGAGTTCGGACGCCTCGCCGTTCGCCCCGCCGTCCTTGATCTCGAAGGCGATCTTCTTGCCGCTGTTCCGCCCTTCCCACCAGAACCGGATGCCCTGGTGGGCGGACCAGTCGTGGGCGGGCGCGGTGGCGGCGAAGTCGTGGGTGAAGCCGCCGTAGCCGCTGATGTCGTAGCTGCCTGCGAGGACCTTTGCGCCCTCGGGGGCGTCGGCGCGGTCGGCGAGGCGGAGCGTGGGCGGGTCGTCGGAGTCGCCGCCCCAGGTGAAGATGCCCTCGGCGGGCTGGGAGGCGAAGGGCACCTCGCCCTCGAAGCGGTCGACGGGGACAGGGGCGGGCTCGTCGGCGGCTCGCGCCGTCGCCGCCCAGGGCAGCAGACCGGCGAGGAGTGCTGCGGAGGCGAGCAGGGCGGTTCTTCGCATGGACCTTCCCTCGGCTCTCATGGTTCACTCAGGGCTTAGCTCACGCCGTGAGTTAACTAGGGGCACACAACCCCGTCAAGACGACCCGTCAGCTCTGCCGATCCGAGAGGAAGGGCGACGCACCATGAGGAGATCCCCCCGCACAGTCCGGCTGTTGCTCGCCGGGCTGCTCTCCGCAGCCGGCCTCAGTGTGGCCGTACCCCCCGCACACGCGGCCGGTGAGCAGGTCACCGCCTGGCTCACCACCACCGACGACTCCGCCGGCCGGCATGTCGTACGCGGCCTCCAGCCGCAGACGCCGTTCGCGTTCCAGTCCGGGGCGGGCGGCAGCGGCGAGAACATCACCGTGGACGAGAACACCCGCTACCAGACCTTCACCGGCGGCGGCGCCTCCTTCACGGACACCGCCGCCTGG
Source organism: Streptomyces sp. NPDC029138 (assembly GCF_055564375.1). Taxonomy (NCBI): domain Bacteria; kingdom Bacillati; phylum Actinomycetota; class Actinomycetes; order Kitasatosporales; family Streptomycetaceae; genus Streptomyces; species Streptomyces sp. NPDC029138. The sequence continues at coordinate 15,388 of NZ_JBVHWM010000083.1, read as the reverse complement.
CTGATGAACAGCAGCGGGGCGCTGTCCCAGGCGACCCGTGACGCGACCATGCGCAAGTTGTTCTCCCCGACGGACGGCATAGGCCTGTCGTTCCTGCGCAACCCGATGGGCGCCTCCGACCTCGCCCGGTACGGCTACACCTACGACGACGTGCCGGCCGGCCAGACCGACCCGTCGCTGGCGAAGTTCTCCATCGCGCACGACCTGGCCGACGTCGTCCCGCTGACCCGGCAGGCGCTCCAGCTCAACCCGTCCCTGACCGTGATGGCCTCGCCGTGGACGGCACCGGCCTGGATGAAGGACAGCGGCTCGCTCAACGGCGGCTGGCTGAAGGCCGAGGACTACGGGGCGTACGCCTCCTACTTCGTGAAGTACCTCCAGGCGTACAAGGACCAGGGGATCAACGTCTCCTACGTCACCGCGCAGAACGAGCCGACCTGCTGTTCCGGCTACCCGTCGATGAGCTGGAACGCGAGCGGCCTCGCGTACTTCACGAAGAACGAGCTGCTGCCCAAGCTCCAGTCGGCGGGCCTGACCACCAAGGTGCTGGCGCACGACTGGAACTGGGACGTCTACGACTCCTACGCCGCCCAGACCGTGGACGACGCGGCCGTCCGCAACCACCCCAACTTCGGCGGCATCGCCTGGCACGGCTACGGCGGTGACATCGCCAAGCAGACGACCGTGCACAACCAGTACCCGACGCTGGACGCCTTCGGCACCGAGCACTCCGGCGGCACCTGGATCGCCGACCAGCAGCGCGAGGACATGTCCAACATCATCGACTACACCCGCAACTGGGCGAAGTCGGTGACCAAGTGGTCGCTGGCCGTGGACCAGAACATGGGCCCGCACAACGGCGGCTGCGGCACCTGCACCGGCCTGATCACCGTGCACAACGGCGACGGCGCGAGCGGGACCGTGGACTACACCGTCGAGTACTACGACATGGGTCACCTGACCAAGTTCGTCCGCCCGGGCGCCCAGCGGATCGCGTCCACCGCCTCCACCGCGGTGCCCAACGTGGCCTGGCGCAACCCGGACGGCAGCAAGGCGCTGATCGCCTACAACGACTCGTCGTCGGCCCGGACGGTGACCATCAACTGGGGCTCGCAGCACGCCACTTACTCACTGCCCGGCAACACCTCGGCCACCTTCACCTGGTCCGGCACCCAGTCCGGCGGTGGCGCGAGGACCGGCGCCTTCGTGGGTCTGGCCGGCAAGTGCCTCGACGTGGCGGGCGGTTCGAGCGCCAACGGTACGGCGGTGCAGCTCTACGACTGCAACGGCAGCGCGGCCCAGCAGTGGACCGTCCAGGCCGACGGGTCGGTCCAGGCCCTCGGCAAGTGCCTGGACGTGGCCTCCGCTTCGACGGCGGACGGCGCCAAGGTGCAGTTGTACGACTGCAATGGAACCGGTGCCCAACGGTGGTCGTACAACGCGTCCACGGGTGATGTGGTGAACACGGCGGCGAACAAGTGCCTCGACGTCACCGACAACTCGTCGGCGAACGGGGCCCGGGCCCAGATCTGGTCGTGCACCGGCGCCGCCAACCAGAAGTGGACCCTGCGGTGAGGCGGTAAGGCGGACCATGCGACGTACGGGGGCCGTGGCGGCGGGGATCGTCGGCGGGATGCTGCTGCTCAGCGGCTGTGGCGCCGTCGACCTGCCGCTCGCGGGGGTGCGGGTCGCGCCGGACGGGACGCCGTACGCGGTGTTCCGTCCGTGCGGTGACGACAACTATCAGGGCCCGGACCTGGACGGACGGGCCCGTGGCGCCGGGAAGGGTCCGGTCACGACCGGATGGGACGTGAAGAAGGAGGGGCTGCGCGGCGACGCCGACTTCCCCCTCTTCGACCCGCCCGCCGCCTGGCACGCCCGCCATCGGGGCACCCAGCGGCTCCTGCCCCGGCACAGGTACGTCCTCCGGTTCGGGCACTACGTCGGCGGCGACTCCTACAACGGGGTCGTGGAGTTCACCGGCGAGCGGATCGCCCGGCTGAGGCCCGGCCAGGTCTGGGCGGACGACCGGCCGATGAGCCTCGCCGCGTTCGAGCGGCTCGCCGCCGACTCGTGCTGAGCGGCGGTCGCCCGGCGGCTGGGGGACGATGAAGGTGGCCGGCCGCCGGCCGGTCCACCCACCGAGGGAGCGGGATCATGCGCGAGTTCCTGGTCGAGATCACCACCTCGGTGCCCGACGGCACCACCGAGGAAGAGGTCGCGGAGCGCCGGGCCGCCGAGGCCGTCCGGGCCGGGGAACTGGCCGCCACGGGTCATCTGCTGCGGCTGTGGCGGCCGGTCGGGGCGCTGGGCGGCATCGGCGTCTGGCGGGCCGACGACGAGGCGCGGCTGCACGAGCGGGTCCTCGGTACGCTGCCGCTGCGACCGTGGACGCGGCTGACCGTCACCCCGCTGGAGTCCCATCCGAACGACCCCGGCCGCAGCTGACGGCCGGTGACCTGGAGCCCCCATGACCACACCGCAGGATCTGTTCCTCGTCAGCCTGGACGTGCCCGGCGAGCGCCCCGTCGAGCAGGGCGATCTGTCGCTGGCGCTCGCCGGGGCCGAGCTGATCGACCTGCTCGGCGTCCGGGCGCTCACCCTGGACGGCGAGCGCATCGTGCCCGGGCCGGTGCTGACCACGGGTGACCGGATGCTGGACGAGGCGGGGGCCGCGCTGGTCCGGCAGGAGCCGTACGAGACGGTCGAGGACTGGCTGTGGCGGCGCGGCGAAGGGCTGGCCGTGGCCTACCGGGACGTCCTGGAGGCCATGGGGCAGCTCACCGGGAAGCGCCGGCACTGGCTGTCCCGGCACGGCGCGGGCGACGCCCCGGCCGACACCGCCGCCCGGCGGCACGCGACCGACCGCTGGGACTCCCACGACCCCGTGCTGACCGGCCTCGCGGGCACGCTGGGCATCGATCCCGACCGGCCGGCCTCCTCCGGGTTCGACGACGAGGCGGTGATCACCGTGCTGGCGGCGGTCGGCGACGCGGTCACCGAGCTGGAGGCCGTACGCGAACGGCGCCGCATCGAGAACATCGCCTTCGACAACATCTGGCGGGCACCCTGACCGGCGTGGGACCGGCCGGCGCACCTCACAGGATCAGCTGGCCGATGCCCAGCAGGTTGCCCTCGCTGTCCCGGAACCACGCGCCCCGCTCGGCCCGGGCGCCCTTGCTCGGATAGTTGCCCTCGATCTCGGCGATGCCGTCCCGGGTGGCGAAGCCGGGCACGTCGACCTCCTCGAACGCGACGCCCCGGCGGCGCAGCTCGGTGACGGCCGCCTCGATGTCGTCCACCTCGAAGGCCATCTGGGTGAAGGTGCCGGGCGAGGCCCCCGTCGAGCGGAACACGACGAAGTCCGCGCCCGCGCACCGGTACAGCAGCCCGCCGGGCCGTTCGTCCACCGGGTACAGGCCGAGCTTCTCGGCGTAGAAGCGGCGGGCCCGGTCCAGGTCCCGGGCGGGCAGCCGGGTCGCGACGCGGGCCCGGGACAGCACGTCATCGGTTTCTGAGGTCATGCCTCCACTGTGGCTATTCCGCAGGCTCCACGCCCGCGCGGAGGAGGCCGTACGTGTACGCGTCCTCCAGGGCCTGCCAGGAGGCGGCGATGACGTTCTCGGCCACGCCGACCGTGGCCCACTCGCCGGAGCCGTCCGAGGTGGAGATCAGCACGCGGGTGGTGGACTGGGTGCCGTGCTTGCCTTCCAGGATGCGGACCTTGTAGTCGACCAGGTCCAGCTTGGCGAGCTGCGGGTAGATCTTCTCCAGGGCCACGCGCAGGGCGCGGTCCAGGGCGTTCACCGGGCCGTTGCCCTCGGCGGTGGCGACGATCCGCTCGCTCTTGGCCCACAGCTTGACCGTGGCCTCGTTGGCGTGGGTGCCGTCGGGCCGGTCCTCCACGATGGCCCGCCAGGACTCGACGTCGAAGTACTTCAGCGGCCGGCCCTCGACCTCGGCGCGCAGCAGCAGCTCGAACGAGGCGTCCGCCGCCTCGTACGTGTAGCCCTTGAGCTCCCGCTCCTTGACCCGTTCGACGACCCGGCCGACCACCTCGCGGTCGCCGCTGAGGTCGATACCCAGCTCCTTGCCCTTCAGCTCGACCGAGGCGCGGCCCGCCATGTCGGAGACGAGCATGCGCATGGTGTTGCCGACCCGCTCGGGGTCGATGTGCTGGTACAGGTCGGGGTCGACCTTGATGGCGGAGGCGTGCAGGCCGGCCTTGTGGGCGAAGGCGGACACTCCCACGTACGGCTGATGGGTCGACGGCGTCAGGTTGACGACCTCGGCGATGGCGTGGGAGATGCGTGTCATCTCGCGCAGCCGGCCCTCGGGCAGCACCTTCTTGCCGTACTTCAGTTCCAGGGCGGCGACCACCGGGAACAGGTTGGCGTTGCCGACGCGCTCGCCGTAGCCGTTGGCCGTGCACTGCACGTGGGTCGCGCCCGCGTCGACGGCGGCCAGGGTGTTGGCGACCGCGCAGCCGGTGTCGTCCTGGGCGTGGATGCCGAGCCGGGCGCCGGTGTCGGCGAAGACGGTGGAGACGACCGCGTGGACCTGGGCGGGGAGCATGCCGCCGTTGGTGTCGCAGAGGATGACGACGTCGGCGCCGGCCTCCGCGGCGGTGCGGACGACCGCCTTGGCGTACTCGGGGTTGGCGCGGTAGCCGTCGAAGAAGTGCTCGCAGTCCACGAAGACCCGGCGGCCCTGCTCGCGCAGGTACGACACGGTGTCGCGGACCATTTCCAGGTTCTCGTCCAGGGTGGTGCGCAGCGCCAGCTCCACGTGCCGGTCGTGCGACTTGGCGACCAGGGTGATCACCGGGGCGCCGGAGCTGAGCAGGGCCTTGACCTGCGGGTCCTCGGCGGCTTTCGCACCGGCGCGGCGGGTGGCGCCGAAGGCGACCAGTTGGGCGTGCCGGAAGTCGATCTCCTGCTGGGCGCGGGCGAAGAACTCCGTGTCGCGGGGGTTCGCGCCGGGCCAGCCGCCCTCGATGAAGCCCACGCCGAAGTCGTCCAGGTGCCGGGCGATGGCGAGCTTGTCCGCGACGGTGAGGTTGATGCCCTCGCGCTGCGCGCCGTCGCGCAGCGTGGTGTCGAAGACGTGGAACGAGTCGTCGAGCTCGCTGGTTGCCGTCTCGGTCATGTCTCAAGGCTCCTGTTGGGGATCTTCGGTCTTTACCGGAATGACCGGCTCCACCGTTCCTCCATGCTCCCTCGCGCTTCGTCTCACCGGCTGAAGGTGGGCCGGAAAACGAAAAAACCCCTCGCGGGTGCGAGAGGTCTGCGCGCGGGTCGAGGACGACGGTGGCCACCCGCACTGGTCGTACGAGGTGGTCACTGCGGACCGGCGCGCCTGCTGCCAATAATCATGGCGAACGAGAGCACGGGGGCAGTCTGGCACAGCACCGCCCCCGACTCACCGCCCGTCTCAGGATGCGGGCGTCAAAGTGGAATCCTCCCCCGCCTTCACCCGGGCCAGATCCAGGTCCTTGGTCTCGCGCATGGTGACGTACACCACGAGGGACACGGCGGCGCAGCCGGCCACGTACCAGTAGAAGCCGGACTCGATACCGCCCTTCTTGAACCACAGGGCGACGTACTCGGCGGTGCCGCCGAAGAGGGCGTTGGCGATGGCGTACGGCAGGGCGACGCCGAGCGCGCGGATGCCGGTCGGGAACAGCTCGGCCTTCACGCAGGCGTTGATGGAGGTGTAGCCGGTGACCACGACCAGCGCGAGCAGGGCGAGGCCGAGGGCGGGCCAGTAGCCGTCCGCGTGCCTGAGCAGCGTCATGATCGGGACGGTGAGGAAGGTGGAGCCGACGGCGAAGGTGATCAGCAGCGGGCGGCGGCCGATGCGGTCGGAGAGGGCGCCCGCGAGCGGCTGGAGGCAGGCGAAGACGATCAGCGCGGTGAACGAGACGAGGGTGGCGGTCTCCTTGGACAGGCCCGCCGAGTTCGACAGGTACTTGGTCAGATAGGTGGTGTACGTGTAGTACGCGACCGTGCCGCCCATGGTGAGGGCGATCACCAGGAACGCCTCCCGCCTGTGCTGCCACAGCGCGCGCAGGGTGCCGCGCTCCTCGGCGTGCGAGGCGTCCTCCTCGTACACCTCCGTCTCCAGCATGTTCCGGCGCAGATAGAAGACGACGGCCGCGCCGAGCGCGCCGACGACGAACGGGATGCGCCAGCCGTAGCTGTGCAGAGCGTCGTCGGACATGGTGCGCTGGAGGACGATCTGAAGGCCGAGGCCGACGATCTGGCCGGCGGTCATGGACACGTACTGGAAGCTGGACGCGAAGCCGCGCCGCCTCGGGTCCGAGGCCTCGGTCAGATAGGTGGCGCTCGCCGCGTACTCGCCGCCCACCGACAGGCCCTGGAGCAGGCGGGCGACGAGCAGCACGAGGGCGCCGCCGTAGCCGGCGACCCCGTAGGTGGGGGCGACGGCGATGAGGATCGCCGAGGCCGACATGAGCGTGACGGTCAGGGTCAGCGCCGCCTTGCGGCCCTTGCGGTCACCGACCCTGCCCAGCAGCCAGCCGCCGACGGGGCGCATGAAGAAGCCGACGGCGAAGATGCCGGCGGTGTTCATCAGCTGGGCGGTGGGGTTGCCGCTCGGGAAGAACGCGCCGGCGAAGTACGTGGCGAAGCTCGCGTACACGAACCAGTCGAACCACTCGACCATGTTGCCCGCCGAGCCGACCCAGATCTTCTTCCAGTGTTGTCGTCGCATGGGCCGTTACTTGCCCGGTGGCGGACTGAAGGATTCCTTTACCGTGGGGGCCCGCGGGAAGAGGCTCGCCTGCGCTCGCGGGGTGCCGCAGCTAGACGATCAGCAACGCATCCTCGACGAACTCGCCCACATGAGCCAGCACTTGGTCCCGGTCGGTACCCCGCAACCCGATGGCGACGTGGATCGAGAACCCGTCGAGCAGCGCACGCAACCTCGTCGCGAAGCGGTCCGCGTCCACCGGACGGAACTCCCCCCGCGAGACGCCCTCGGCGATCAGGGCGACCAGGTCCCGGTGCCACGCGCCCTCGATCGCCGCCTGCCGGACCCGCGCGTCCTCGTCGGCGTTCTGCGACCGGTTCCAGACCTCCAGCCACAGCGTCCAGTGCGGGTCGCGGTGGCCGTCGGGTACGTACAGGTCGACGTAGGCGGACAGCCGTTCCCGCGCGGTCCCCGGACCGGCCAGCAGGCGACCCCGCTCCGCGCCCAGCCGGCCCTCGCTCCACTCCAGGGTCTGGAGGAGCAGCTCGTCCTTGGAGCGGAAGTAGTACAGCAGGTGGCCGCTGCTCATGCCGACCTCGCGGCCCAGCCCCGCCATGGTGAGCTTCTCCAGACCGCGCTCGGCGATCATGTCCATGGCGGCGGCGAGGACCTCCTCGCGCGGCGGCGCGTTCCTGCGCGCCCGGCCCGCACCGGCCATCTGCTGCTCCCGTGTGTGTCAGACCTTCGGCTGCTGTTGCGTGACGCAGTGGATACCGCCCCCGCCCGCGAAGATCGTACGCGCGTCCACCAGCGTCACCGTCCGCTCCGGGAACAGGCGCCGGAAGATCCCGGCGGCGATCTCGTCGCGCGGGTCGTCGAACCCGCACAGCACCAGGCCGCCGTTGCAGAGGTAGTGGTTGATGTACGAGTAGTCGGCCCAGTGCCCGTCGGTCTCCAGGGCGGTCGGCGCCGGCACCTCCACGACCTCCAGCTTGCGGCCTCGCGCGTCGGTCGCCGACTTCAGCAGGCCGATGACCTCCTTGGTGACCTCGTGGTCGGGGTGCGCCGGGTCCGGCTGGTGGTGGGCGACCACCACACCCGGCCGGGCGAACGCGGCGACGATGTCGACGTGTCCGAGGGTGCCGAAGCCGTGGGGAGGGTAGTCACCGGTCAGGCCGCGCGGCAGCCATATCGCCTTGCTGGTGCCGAGGTGGGCGTGGATCTCCGCCTCGACCTCCTCCTTGGTCCAGTGCGGGTTGCGCTCGGGGCCGAGCTGCACGGTCTCGGTGAGCAGCACGGTGCCCTCGCCGTCGACGTGGATCGCGCCGCCCTCGTTGACCAGCTTCGAGGCGTACGTCTTCGCGCCCGCCAGGTCGGACACGTACGCGCCGATCGTGGAGTCGTGCTCCCAGCGGGCCCAGTCCTGGGCGCCCCAGCCGTTGAACGTCCAGTCCACGGCGGCCAGTCCACCCCGGCCGTCGGTGAGGAAGGTGGGGCCGATGTCCCGCATCCAGGCGTCGTCCAGGTCCCGCTCGACGGTGTCGACGCCGGGGCCGAGCAGCGCCCGGGCCTCCTCCGACTGGCCGGGGCCGCACACGACCGTCACGGGCTCGAAGCGGAGGACGGCACGGGCCACCGAGGCCCAGGCGGTGCGGGCGCGGCTCAGGTCGTCCGGGTCCTCGAAGGTGGGGTTGGGGCTGGGCCAGGCCATCCAGGTGCGCTCGTGGGGGGCCCACTCGGCGGGCATGCGGAAGCCGTCGGCGGCGGGGGTGCTCATGGCACGGGTCCTTAGAGGAAGTAGAGGCGGTTGAGGGAGACGGAGTCGGCCGGTGCCGAGCGCAGCGGGTCGCCGTCGAGGGTGACCAGGCCGGTGCGCCGGTCGACGTCCACCGCTCCGGTACGGGAGTTCAGGCGCAGGTCGGCGGGGCCGATGCCCCGGGTGCCGCGCACGGCGACCCTTCTGCGCCGGGTCGGCATCCGGTCGTTGCCCTGGTCGACGGCGGCCCGGGCGACGAACGCCACCGAGAGGTCGGCGGCCGTGGCGCCGTACGCCCCGAACTGCGGCCCCAGCACGAGGGGTTCGCAGGTGTCGGTGGCCGCGTTGGGGTCACCGACCACGCCGTACGCCGGGAAGCCGGCCTTGAGGACGAGCTGCGGCTTGGCGCCGAAGTACTCCGGGCGCCACAGCACGATGTCGGCGAGCTTGCCGGTCTCGATCGAGCCGATCTCGTGGGCAAGTCCGTGCGCGATGGCCGGGTTGATGGTCAGCTTGGCCATGTAGCGCAGGACGCGCGCGTTGTCGTCGCCTTCGCCGTCGCCCTCCAGCGGGCCCAGCTCGGCCTTCATCTTGCCGGCCATGGCGAAGGTGCGGCGGACCGTCTCACCGGCCCGGCCCATGCCCTGCGCGTCGGAGGAGGTGATGCCGATCGCGCCCAGGTCGTGCAGCACGTCCTCGGCGCCCATGGTGCCGGCCCGGATGCGGTCGCGGGCCATGGCCGCGTCGCCGGGCAGGTCGGTCTTCAGGTCGTGGACGGAGACGATCATGCCGTAGTGCTCGGCGACCGCGTCCCGGCCGAAGGGCAGGGTGGGGTTGGTGGAGGAGCCGATGACGTTCGGGACGCCGGCCATCTTCAGCACGTTCGGGACGTGTCCGCCGCCGCAGCCCTCGATGTGGAAGGCGTGGATCGTGCGGCCGTCCAGCACCCGCAGGGTGTCCTCGACCGACAGGCACTCGTTCAACCCGTCGCTGTGCAGGGCGACTTGGACGTCGTGCTCCTCGGCGACCCGGAGTGCGGTGTCCAGCGCCCGGGTGTGGGCGCCCATGTCCTCGTGCACCTTGAAGCCGCTCGCCCCGCCCTCGGCCAGGGCCTCGATGAGCGGCGCGCCGTGGGAGGACGAACCCCGGCCCAGGAAACCTATGTTGACCGGCCAGGCGTCGAACGCGTTGAAGGCGTGCCGCAGCGCCCACGGCGAGTTGACGCCGACGCCCCACACCGGGCCGAACTCCTGCCCGATGATCGTGGTGACGCCGGAGGCGAGGGACGCCTCCATGATGCGCGGCGACAGCAGGTGCACATGGGTGTCGACGGCACCGGCGGTGGCGATCAGCCCCTCACCGGAGACGATCGAGGTGCCGGTGCCGACGACGACGTCCACGCCGTCCAGGGTGTCCGGGTTGCCGGCCCGCCCGATCGCGCAGATGCGGCCCTCGCGGATGCCGATGGACACCTTCCTGATCCCCTGCACCGCGTCGATCACGACGACGTTGCTGATCACGACGTCACAGGTGTCCCGGACGGCGGCGGCCTTCAGGTGCAGTCCGTCGCGGGCGGTCTTGCCGAACCCGGCGAGGAACTCGTCGCCGTACTGCTGGGAGTCGGACTCGACGCGGACGGTGAGCCCGGAGTCGCCGAGGCGGATGCGGTCGCCTGCGCGGGGGCCGTGGGTGGCGGCGTAGGCCTGCGGGTCGACGTGGATCGACCGGCTCACCTCGCGCCCCTTCGAGCGGCTCATCGCTCCTCGCCTCCTTCCTGTGTCGCTCCCAGGTATCCGCAGGCGGCGGCCCTGCGGAGGGCTTCCTCCTTCGCGCCCGGCGCGTCCAGCGGCCCGTCGACCAGTCCGGCGAAGCCGATCGCGATCCGCTCGCCGCCGATCGGCACGAGCCCGACCTCCTCGCTCTCCCCCGGCCCGAAGCGCACCGACGATCCGGCGGGCACGGCGAGCCGCATGCCGTAGGCCAGCTCGCGGTCGAAGTCGAGACGCGGGTTGGCCTCGAAGAAGTGGAAGTGGGAGGTGACGGAGACCGGCACGCTCGCGGTGTTGGTGACGCGGAGCCGGACGGCGGGCCCGGGGTCGGCGTGCTCGGGGCCGGGGAGCAGCGCGCCCGGGGCGTCCGCGCCCAGGCCTCCCCCTGCTTCGCGGGGGGACCCCCAGCCGATGGGGTCGGAGACGACCGCGAGCCGGGAGCCGTCGTCGAAGACGGCCTCGACCATCACCTCGGTGACGACGTCGGCGACACCCGGCAGGACGTCCTCGGGGCCGAGCACCGACCGGGCCGCCTCGATGGCCTCGGCGAGCCGCCTGCCGTCGCGTGCGGCCTCGCAGACGGTGTCCGCGATCAGCGCGGTGGCCTCGGGCACGTTCAGCCGGAGGCCGCGCGCCCGGCGGGCCCGGGCCAGCTCGGCGGCCCCGAAGAGCAGCAGCCGGTCACGTTCCGTGGGGGTCAGTCTCACGACCCGGCACCTCCTTGCCTTCCCCGGATTAGAGCATCACTCTAAACGGGGAATGCATGAAACAGAAGCGCCGACCGGGGGCAGGCCCTACGTCACATTGAGCGTCGCTCTAACTCAGTGAGGCGACCGTCGAAACGGCTTCGCCCGCTGCTGCGGGGAAGGGGCACGGGGAACTGCGCGGTCAACCACAACAGACCCGCAGACGCCCGACGCCCCTTCGCGGCAATTGCAACAGGACTCTTAACCGACCCGGTGCATCCAGCCGTGCTCGTCCTCGATCATGCCCCGCTGGATGCCCAGCAGCGCCTCACGCAGACGCACGGTGACCGGCCCCGGCGTGCCGTCACCGTGGGACCACTCGTCGGTCTTGGTCTTGACGTGACCGATCGGCGTGACGACGGCGGCGGTGCCGCACGCGAAGACCTCGGTCAGCGCACCGGACGCGGCGTCCTCGCGCCACTGCTGGAGCGTGACCACCCCTTCCTCGGCGGTGTAGCCGAGGTCACGGGCGACCTGGAGGAGGGAGTCACGGGTGATGCCCTCCAGGATGGAGCCGGTGAGCGACGGGGTGACGATCCGGTCGCCGTAGACGAACGCGACGTTCATGCTGCCGCTCTCCTCGACCTTGGTGCGGGTGACGGCGTCGAGGTAGACGACCTGGTCGCAGCCGTGCGCGGCGGCCTCGGCCTGCGGCAGCAGGGACGCGGCGTAGTTGCCGCCGGTCTTGGCGTCGCCGGTGCCGCCCGGGACGGCGCGGACATGGTCCTCGGAGACCCAGATGGTGACCGGCTTCACGCCGCCGGCGAAGTACGCGCCGGACGGGGAGGCGATCAGCATGAACAGGTACTCGTTCGCCGGGTGCACGCCGAGCGCGGCCTCCGTGGCGAACATGAACGGCCGCAGGTAGAGGGAGGCCTCGCCGCCGTGCGGCGGGACCCAGTCGGCGTCCTGGGTGAGCAGCGCGTCCAGCGCGGCGATGAACAGTTCCTCGGGCAGCTCGGCCATGGCCATGCGGCGGGCGGAGTTGCGGAAGCGGCGGGCGTTGGCCTCGGGACGGAACAGCGCGATCGAGCCGTCGGGCTGGCGGTAGGCCTTCAGCCCCTCGAAGATCTCCTGGCCGTAGTGCAGGACGTGCGTGGACGGGTCCAGGGAGATCGGCCCGTACGGAACGAGCTGACCGTCGTGCCAGCCACGGCCCTCGGTCCACTTGATCGTCACCATGTGGTCGGTGAAGTGGCGGCCGAACCCGGGGTTGGCCAGGATCGCCTCGCGCTCCGCGGCGGCGAGCGGGCTGGCGGAGGGCTTGAGCTCGATCGTGGGCGTCGTCATGAGTGGTTGTCCTTCACCGGTTGTAGTGACGGGCCGCGCTCACGCCTGCACTCCGGTCGTCGGTGTTAGGACGTCCGAGCATTCCCTCATACCGCGGCTCCGCGTTCGATTATCGCGCGGGCTGCGGTAGCGGACGGAATCGGGGTGAAGCGGCCCAGGGTTGATGGTGGCACCCGGCGAGGCACAGGAAAAGCCGCCGGATGCGGTTGCGACCCGGCGGCTCGGTGTAGCGCGGCGGGTCAGCCGGCTACGCGTACGGCGAGCGCGTCGCCGATCCCGGAGGTGGAGCGGGCCGGCTTTCCGGCGCGCTCGGTGAGGTCCGCGGCGACGGCCGCGTCGATCCGGTCGGCCTCCGTGTCGTAGCCGAGGTGGCGCAGCAGCAGGGCGACGGACAGGACGGTGGCGGTGGGGTCGGCCTTGCCCTGACCCGCGATGTCGGGCGCGGAGCCGTGGACCGGCTCGAACATCGAGGGGAACTCGCGGGAGGGGTTGATGTTCCCGCTCGCGGCCACGCCGATGCCGCCGGAGACGGCCGCGGCGAGGTCGGTGATGATGTCACCGAAGAGGTTGTCGGTGACGATGACGTCGAACCGGCCCGGGTCGGTGACCAGGTAGATGGTCGCGGCGTCGACGTGGATGTAGTCGGTGGTGACCTCGGGGTACTCCTCGGCCACCTTGTTGAAGACGTTCGTCCACAGATGCCCGGCGAAGGTCAGCACGTTGTTCTTGTGGACCAGCGTGAGCTTCTTGCGCGGGCGGGCCTTGGCACGCTCGAAGGCGTCGCGGACGACACGCTCGACACCGTAGGCCGTGTTGACGGACACCTCGGTGGCGACCTCGTGCTCGGTGCCCTTGCGGATGGTGCCGCCGTTGCCGGTGTACGGGCCCTCGGTACCCTCGCGGACGACGACGAAGTCGATCTCCGGCTGACCGGCGAGCGGGGTGGCGACACCCGGGAGCAGCTTCGACGGGCGCAGGTTGACGTGGTGGTCGAAGGCGAAGCGGAGCTTGAGCAGGAAGCCGCGCTCCAGGACGCCGGACGGCACCGACGGGTCGCCGATGGCGCCGAGCAGAATGGCGTCGTGCCGCTTGAGGGAGTCGAGGTCGGCGTCGGTGAGGGTCTCACCGGTGGCGTGGTAGCGCTTGGCGCCGAAGTCGTACTCCTTGGTCTCCAGCTTCACATCCTGCGGCAGGACGGCGGAGAGGACCTTGAGACCCTCGGCCACGACCTCCTGGCCGATGCCGTCACCGGGGATCACTGCGAGATTGATGCTGCGAGACATGCCGGCACCCTACTCCTCGTCCCAGGGGATGACATGTGCCGTCCGCCATACGGACACCCGGACGGGTTGCCGGTGTCCGCCCGTCGGTCGACGTTCACCCGTAAGTGGCAAGGACGTTGGGCCCCGGTGGAAAGTTCCGGGACATGGACACTCCCGACGTCGGCATCCCCCGCCCGCTCGCCGAGCGGCTGAGCATGGCCGAGCAGTACGCGTACCTGCGCAGCCGCATGGTGCGCCGCCGCACACTGGTGACGGCGGGCGCGGTGGCGGGCGGCCTGCTGACCGGCTGCGGCACCGCGTCCGACGGGAAGCCCGGCCCGGCCGGCTCCCGGGCGCCGGCCTCGGCGACCTCGCGGGCGCCCGGCTCGGCGGTGGCCCCGTTCGGCCGGCATCTCGCCTTCGGCGCCGACCCCCGGACGCGGATGCGGATCTCCTGGCAGGTGCCGTTCGCGGTGAAGCGGCCGTACGTGCGCGTAGGCCCGCGCCCCGACGACCTCGGGCGCCGGGTCCCGGCCGAGATCCGCCCGCTGCACACACCCGGGGTGGAGGGTGTGCGGCCCGCGCTGGAGCAGTACTACGTGCACGCGTCCGTGGACGGCCTCGCGCCCGGCACGACGTACTACTACGGCGTCGGCCACGACGGCTGGGAGCCCACCGCCCCCGCCCACCGCGCGGCCATCGCCTCCTTCCGCACGGCGCCCGCGCGTCCGGAACGCTTCGTGTTCACGGCCTTCGGCGACCAGGGCGTGGGCCGGGCGGCGCACGCCAACGACGATCTGATGCTGCGCCGGAAGCCCGCCTTCCATCTGCACGCCGGTGACATCTGCTACGCGGACGTCAACGGCACGGGGCGGAAGACGGACGGCTACGACCCCGCCTTCTGGGACCTGTTCCTGAAGCAGAACGAGCCGGTCGCGCGGTCCGTGCCGTGGATGGTGACGACCGGCAACCACGACATGGAGGCCTGGTACTCACCGGACGGCTACGGCGGCCAGCTGGCCCGCTTCTCCCTGCCGGAGACCGGTTTCGACCCGCACGGCACGCCGGGCGCCTACGCGTTCACCTACGGCAACGCCGGCTTCGTCGCCCTGGACGCCAACGACGTGTCGTACGAGATCCCCGCCAACCTCGGGCACAGCGGCGGCCGGCAGACGGCCTGGCTGGACCGGACGCTGCGGCGGCTGCGTGCGGACGACGGCATCGACTTCGTGGTCGTCTTCTTCCACCACTGCGCCTACTCGACCTCGCAGCACGCCTCGGACGGGGGCGTCCGGCGGGAGTGGCTGCCGCTGTTCGCGAAGCACCGGGTGGACCTGGTGATCAACGGCCACAACCATGTGTACGAGCGCACGGACGCGATCAAGGGCGGCGCTGTCGGCCGGGCGGTGCCCGTCGGCGGCTCCACCGACCCCGACCGGGACGGCACCGTGTACGTCACGGCGGGCGGCGGCGGGCGTGACCTGTACGGCTTTCCCTCGGGCGTGAAGGACAGCTACGAGGGGCACCTCACCCGGCACCGGGCGGTGGAGACCTTCGCCTGGACGAAGGGCAGGGACCGGGTTCCGGAGACGGCGGAGTGGTCGCGGGTGCGCTACACCGGCTTCTCGCTGCTCTCGGTGGAGGTGCGGGCGGGCGCGGCGCCACGGCTCGCGGTGTCGGCACTGGCCCAGGACGGGCGGCGGATCGACCACTTCGAGGTGCGGCGCGGCGGGTGAGGGCCGCGGGGGGGGGGGGGGGGGGGGGGGGGGGGGGGGGGGGGGGGGGGGGGGGGGGGGGGGGGGGGGGATGTTTTTGGTGGAGAGAGAGCGGGGGGGGGGGGGGGGGGGGGGT
>NZ_JBVHWM010000082.1:0-40458 GCF_055564375.1 Streptomyces sp. NPDC029138 | reverse complement strand
TGCTGGGCGCTCGTGCCGTTGCAGTCGTAGAGCTGTACGGCGGTGCCGTCGGCGGAGCTGGCCCCGGCGACGTCGAGGCACTTGCCGGCGAGGCCGGTGATGGCACCCGTGGCGGCCTGCGCGGGAGAGGCGGTGAACAGCCCCGTGGACAGGGTGAGAGCGGCGACCGCCAGCGCGGCGGACGCGGACGGGGGGAACGATCTGGCTCTGGGCATGGTGGAGGCACCCTTTCGTGGGGTGGGGTGGTCGCCCGGCGAAACTAGAGGTACAGACCACTTAGGTCAAGGTGTGAAGTAAGAAGTGAGGTAAGGCGGTTGGCGTGCCGGTACCCGGCGGGAACGCTGGCCGGAAGTCGTCACCCCTGGCAGCGACGGGTTCTAAGCTCGGTCGCGCTCGGCGATCTCGGTGATCTCGGTGAAGGAGCCTGAACTGCGATGGAGGACAAGCGCGTTGTCGTCGTGACCGGCGGGGGCTCGGGCATCGGGCGGGCCACGGCCCGGCTGCTGACGGAGGCGGGTCACCATGTGGTCGTCTCCGGCCGGCGGGCCGAACCCCTGGAGAACCTCGCGCGGGAGACGGGCGCGCTGGCGCATCCGTCCGACGTCGGGGACCCCGACGCGGCCGAGGGGCTGGTCCAGGCGGCCCTGGCCGCGTACGGGCGGCTCGACGGACTGGTGCTGAACGCGGGCATCGGGCGCGGCGGGGCCGTGGGCGACATGTCGCTGCGGGACTGGGACGAGGTGATGCGCACCAACGTGACCGGTCCGCTCCTCCTGCTGCGCGCCGCGATCCCGCACCTGCTGGAGTCCCGGGGAGCGGTGGTCGCCGTCGCTTCGGTGTCCGCACTGCGCAACGGCACGAGCAACGCCCCGTACGCCACCTCCAAGGCGGCCCTGCTCCAGCTGTGCCGTTCCGTCGCCGTCGACTACGGGCGTCAGGGGGTGCAGGCCAACATCGTGTGTCCCGGCTGGGTGCGCACCGAGATGGCCGACCGGCGCATGGCGCGTTTCGCCGCGGAGGCGGAGCTGCCGGGCGGCGGGGTGGAGGCCGCCTACGCTGAGGCGACCAGGCTGCTGCCGCAGGGGCGCCCGGGGGAGCCGCGCGAGGTGGCGGAGGCGATCGGCTGGCTGCTGTCCCCGGCGGCGTCGTACGTCAATGGCGCGGTGCTCACCGTGGACGGCGGCGCGACGGCCCTCGACCCCGGGACACTCGCCTTCGACCACCGGATCGCGCCCCGCGGCGGAGAGGGCCCCTCCACCGCCCCCCGCTGACCAGGCTTCGACGCGGCTGGGCCGGCGTTCCGTGTTGCCGGGCCGGTCCTCAGCGCGGCCGGGCCGGCGAGGTCCGGTCCGGGCAGGTGAGTACGCCGGTCATGGCGGGCCACATCCGGGCGATTCCGAGCAGTGTCTCGGGGCTGCCGTGCGTCACGCCGGGCAGGGGCTGCGGGTCGGACGGTGGCACGCCGCTCAGGACGGCCCGCCGGGCCTGGCCCACGGCACCGGCGAGCGCGGCGGACGCCAGACGGTCCTCGCGCACCCCCGCCCGACGGGCGTACCGGTGCGCCCTCTCGTAGGCGTCCGGCCGCACGTACTGCTGGAGCGTCAGCAGGGCGTCGTACGTCTCGATGGTCTGTCGGTGTGCCTGCAACGCCCATGGATGGCGCGGCCACAG
Source organism: Streptomyces sp. NPDC029138 (assembly GCF_055564375.1). Lineage (NCBI taxonomy): Bacteria > Bacillati > Actinomycetota > Actinomycetes > Kitasatosporales > Streptomycetaceae > Streptomyces > Streptomyces sp. NPDC029138. The sequence continues at coordinate 38,787 of NZ_JBVHWM010000082.1, read as the reverse complement.
CACCTCCTGGAGCCGGGACCGCCGGGGTCCGGCGAGGGCCACATGGGGCACCGCCGTCACCAGGTCGCGCCACAGCGGCCACAGCCGCCAGATGGTCCGCAGCGCGCCGACCGACCGGGCGAGGGCGCTCGCGCTGGGGACCAGCAGGGACGCCGCCCGCAGAAGGCCGTGCACACCCATGATCATGGTCAGGTAGGGGAGCAGGCGCGGGTCACGGTCGTAGAGGTGCCAGAGGTAACCGGACCAGAAGACGAGGGCGAGAACGCTGCCCGCCGCGAACAGGCGCAGCGACCGTACGAGATCGCGTTCCGTCGTCCGCAGGCTGTACCGCCAGCAGACCACGACGGCGACGGCGTCACCGGCGAGATGGGCGGCGATGAGGATCAGCCAGTAGGCGGACGCGGCGGACGCGGGTCCCTGGGCCGACGCCGTTCCCGCGCCGCCGGGGCCGACGTGCAGCAGATCCAGGACGAACAACGCGACCAGGGCCGCCGTCATCCCCACCGCCACGCAGCGGCGCAGGAGGGGAGAGCCGCTCGAGTCGACCACGAAGAGCAGGACCAGTCCCGCGCTGAGCACGCCGATCAGATTGCGGGCGAGTGACACCGTGTGGAGATCGAGGCCGGCCGAGGTGAGCGGGCCGACGATGCCGGGCTGGAAGAGGGTGATCGCGATGGTCGCCGCCAGCACGGTGAGCCACAGTCCCCGCTGCTGGGACTGGCGCAGAGCCGGCCGGGCCCGCCAGACGAGGGCGAACCACAGGGCGAAGACGCCGGCGAGTCCGACGTGGGCCGCCGGCTCACTCACCGGCATCGGGCGTCACCCCGAGGAACGCGCCGAGCCGTCCCAGGGGTCCGGCCACCCGGCCGGTGGTCCCGGCGCTCTGGATCAGGGTGGCGATCATCTCGGCTTCTTGTTCCTCGGTGTTCGTGTAGCTGGTCCTGGCCATCAGCCGTGCGACGAGATGGGGCTGGAGGCCGACCAGGAGGTCACCGGCGGGCTGCTCGCCGTCGTCCGTGAGGCTGCGGTGGTGGTCGCACAGCACGTGGCCGATCTCGTGGAGGATGATGTGCTCCCGGTGCAGCGGGGCGGTCCGGGCCTCGTAGAAGATGTAGTCGGCGTTGTCGGTGCCCAGCCAGAGGCCGCAGGCACCGGTGGCCGCCGCCTCCTCGGGCAGCTCCCTCAGCACGAGCGGACGGCCTCTGAGTTCCTCCACCCGCTCCCGGACCGCTTCCAGGGACAGCGACCGGCGCACCCCGAGATCACGCAGGATCGCCGTGCATCGGCGCCGTAGCGCGGCGTACTCGCCCGTTCTCCTCACCTGCCGTGTCACCCCGTTCGGGCGAGAAAGCACTTCTCGTCCCCAGCGGACAAACCGTGGGTCACACCTAAGCAGGTCGCCCGCCCCCTTGCACACGCCTGCCCGGCCTTTCGGTCGCCCTTTGGCGAAAATCCTCTCCTGTACGCGCCCGGCTCACGATCACGTCGTGGGCCGGGCGCCATGAGACCGGGACAGCCCTCCGACACCCCGCCGTCAGTGGGTCGGGGGCGCCGGCCGGGTGGGATCAGGCGTCGAACTCGACGTCACGGCTGACCGGCTCCCACGCCAGCAGCTCGTCCCGGACGCTGTCCAGGTGGCCCTTGAGCGCGTCCACGGAATCGTTGCCCAGCGGCAGGCGCAGCGGCGTCCTGTCGCTGTCGAGGGCGCCGAGAATGGCCGCGGCGGCCTTGGCGGGATCGCCGGGCTGCTTGCCGTCCGCGTCCCCGATGCCCGCGCGGGTGGGGCCGACGGTCGCCTCGTAGGCGGGTAGGGACGCCGACTCGTTCAGGGCGCCGCCGAAGAAGCCGGTGCGGAAGGCCCCGGGCTCGACGATCAGCACCTTGATGCCCAGCGGGGCCACTTCCTGGGCGAGCGCCTCGGACAGTCCCTCAAGAGCGCACTTGGTCGCCGAGTAGGCGCCGAAGCCCGCGACGGACAACTGCCCGCCGAAGCTGCTCATCTGCACGATGGCGCCCGACTTCCGCCTCCGCATGTGCGGCAGCACGGCCCGGACCAGCGCGGTGGGACCGAAGAAGTGCACATCCATCAGGTCCCGCAGCTCGCGGTCGGTGGTTTCCTCGACCGCGCCCACCTGACCGCGGCCCGCGTTGTTGACCAGCACATCGATCCTCCCGTACCAGAGGATGGCCTCGGCGACCACATCGGCGATACGGGTGGTGTCGGTGACGTCCAGCTGGACCGCGACCGCGCGGTCCGGGTGGGCGGTGACCAGGTCGTCCAGCGTCTCCGTCCGGCGGGCCGTGGCGATGACGGTGTCTCCCGCGGCCAGCGCCGCCTCCGCGATGGCCTGTCCGAAGCCGGACGACGCACCGGTGATCAGCCAGACGCGGCCCTGGGCGCTGCGGGTGGGCGAAGGGGTCTCGGTGGTCACTGTGTCCTCCAAGTCGATGTCTACGCCTCCCAGTTGTGTCAGCTGCCGGGGCGCCCTGTCCAAGACATAAGATCACTTGCTCGATAGAGACGCTTTATGATCGCAAGGTGGACCTACGCCAGCTGCGCTATCTCGTGGCGATCGCGGAGGAGGGAAACCTGAGGCGGGCGGCCGAGTCGCTGTACGTGACCCAGCCCTCCCTCTCGTACGCCCTCAGGTCCTTGGAGTCCGAGCTGGGCGTACGGCTCTTCGACCGGCACGCCGGCGGGGTGACGGCGACCGCGGCCGGGCGGGACATCGTGGCGGAGGCCCGCCGTACGCTGCGCCAGGCCGATCGCGTCCGGGTCGTCGCGGAGCGCCACCGGCAGTCGGGCGCCCAGGTGCTACAGGTGGGCTTCGAGGCCAGCGGTGCCGGTGAACTCACCGCCCTCGCCCGCGGCGAGTTCGCGCGTCGTCGGCCCGGCGTCCGGGTCGAACCGAGACGCTTCGACTGGGGCGAGGAGGCGGCGGCGCTGCGCGACGGCCGGGTGGACGTCGCCTTCGTCTGGCTGCCGGCCGACCTCACCGACCTGCACACCGAGGTGATCCGCTCCGAGCCCAGGGTCGTCGGCTTCCCCAGGGGACACCGGCTGGCCGCACGCGACGCGGTGACCCTCGCCGACGTCAAGGACGAACCCCTCACCTGGACGGAACGGGCGCCCCGCCCCTGGGTGGACTGGTGGGCGGTGAACCCGAGACCCGACGGTTCGGCACCGCGCTGGGGACCGACCAACGACAACGTCGAGGAAATGCTGGAGCAGGTCGCGTCCGGGGAGGCCATCTGCTTCGCCCCGGCCGGCATGGCCCGGTACTACGCCCGGCCCGACCTCGCCTGGGTCCCGCTGCTGGGCGTCGAGCCCATGCGCGTCGCGATGGCCTGGGTGCGGGGCACGGAGACCGATCTGATCCGGGGGTTCGCGGACACCGTACGGGGACTCGTCGCGGACACCCCGCCGGAAGGCGCGGGAGGCCGCCCCTGAGGCCGCCGACCGGCAGGACAGCGGTCGCCCCCTTCGGCGGAAGCGGGTCACCCCCGCCGTCGGTCGGTACACGCTGGGTCACACAACTGGTGGCCAGTCGTAGGGCCCGGACGGCGGCGCGGCCTCGCCCCGGAAGGACCGCAAGGTCTGGGTGAGTACCTCGCCCGCCGCCTTCTCGGTGTCCGGACGGCTGGGAAGCGACAGCCCGCACGCCCGGTACAGCTCGGCACGGTGGGCCACCACCGCCGTGTGCACCTGCTCCGCGAACGCCTCGGTCTCCCGTACGAGCCCGTGCCGGAATGCCAGCAGCGCCAGTCCGCAGCCCACGGCCCACCAGATCCCGTACCGGCACGGGAACACCGGGGTCAGCACCAGGCCCACGAGCGCGACCAGGATCTGCTGGCAGCGGTCGAGCACTGCCTGCCCCGCGGCGGCGAGCGACGTCCGGCTGGATTCCGGCAGCGCGGCGACCAGTGGCTGCCACACCACCGTCAGATCGAGCCCCATGTGCGCATACAGCCGCTCCGAGGCCGCGGCGAGGACGTTGCCGCACACTGTGGGCTTCATCCAGTCGTCGGCCATCGGGTAGCGGCGGACCAGCCGTGCGTCGAGTGCCGCGCCGCGCAGCGCGGCGCGCGCCGGCCCGGGGCCGGTGGGCTGGGCCGCCGCGGCGGCGACGCTCAGCTTGTCCCGGCGCCCGATCTGCCACCGTACGGACGCTTCGCCCAGCCGGCGCACCGGGCCGGACCGGGCGAGCCAGTCGTCGGTGGTGAGCGCTGTGTAGAGCCCGGGCGCGACACCCGCGGCGAGGAAGGCCGTCGCCACGACGGCGCCGACGGCCGCGAGCAGGAGCAGCGCCGGGCCGATCGGCCCCGACTCGGCGACGCGGCACACCGGGCTGGACCCGCCCGGGCACCGGCCGACCTTGGGCGAGGCGAATACGCGAAGCAGCACCACGGCGAGCCAGAGCGCCAGGGACGTGCCGAGCGCCGTGGTGCGCCAGCGCGCCGCGAGCGGTTCGATGACGGCCTTCGTCAGTCCCTCGATCACGACGGCGTCAGGGCAACTTGGCCAGCAGCGTGCCGGTGTGCACGGCGCAGTCGGGCCGACCGGTCGGACGCGTCTGGTCGCCCTTCACGAGGGTCTTGCAACCGGCCACGGGGCACCCCCAGTTGGGGCGTGCCTGGGACCTGCCCGCCACACCGGGTACGCCCAGGACCCTGGAGTCCTCCTCGCGGCCCACGGTGTCCAGGAGCATGTCCAGCCGGAAGTCCCGGGTCCGCAGCAGGCGGGCTTCCTCGTCGAAGCGCCGCAGGATCTCGGCGTGGACGGGGTCGGGTGCGGCGAGCAGCGCCGCCGTCTCGCGGTAGAGGGCCGCGACGGCCTGGCGGGTCGGCTCGTCGACGGTCTGCCAGGCCTCGCTCGCCATGGCCTGGCGTAGCCGCCAGTCGGCCCTGCCCAGTTCCGGCAGGGAGTCGATCAGCGCGTACAGGTCGTGTTCCGGTTGAACGTCGATGAGGGGCTCCGGCAGGTGATCAGCTGATGGGGCGGCGAACTGACCAGGACCCCAGGGGAGATGCTCGCTGGTGAACAGTCCTGAGGCGGGGCTACTCTACGCCTCAACAGCCCTCTCACACACAGCAGTTCACCAAAACCACGGAATGCGGTCATCTGCCGCTCACATCCGCTTACGGTACCCCGTTCGGCCGCTAGAGTGACTTCCTCCTCAGGGTTACCGGGCGGCGTCAGGCCGGCCCGACGCCTGCCTTCGGTGAAGCCCCCGTGGGCTGACACGCTGCCTGGAGTGCCCCATGGACGGCCGTCGCTATTCCTTCGTGGATTTCGTCCTGCGCGTGGAACGCGACGACTCCGCCACCGCACAGGAGGGCCACGTCCCGATCCGCGTCCAGGCCGTCGGCCCCGATCGAACGGTGTGGGAGGGCGCGGGAAAACCGGTCTGCGTCGAGGAGAAGTTCCGCGCCACCGGAACGCTGTGGCATGTGCGGGACGGCGAGGCCCTTCTTCCCGAGGGACCGGTACGCCAGGCCTTCCACGCTTCCGTCCACGCGGCCGAGGCATCGGGCCGGCTGCTGCGGGTCTGCCTGGACGTGTCCGACCCCGAACTCGCCGACCTCCCCTGGGAGTGGGCGGAAGTGCCCGCGGGAAAGGACGGCCCTCGTCTCGCCGGTCCCCTCACCCTGGCCCGCTACCGCGGCATCCTGCTGGTCCGCCGCGTGCCCGGGGCGTCGGCCCGGCGCGACGGCGCCCATCCCCAGGATCTCACCGGGACCCTGTTGCTGGGCAGCGCGCTCAAGGTGCGGGGCGAACTGGTCTGCCCGGACGGGCGGACGGAAGTCATCGAGCCCCTCAACGGAGCGGACGCGGACGCGCAAGTCGCCGGGCACTCGATCGCGACCAGGACTTCGCACGTCGTCCACGCGCTCGACCATCCGCTGACCGTTCCGGCGCTGCGCGCGGCGCTGCGGGCGCCCGTCTGGTGCTTCGCCTTCCAGGGGCACGGACTGCGCGACGGCCTGGTGCTGGCCGGACCCGACGGCCTCAGTCCGGACATCATCGGCGCCGATGAACTGGCCGAATCCCTCGCCGGGGCCGGCGCCGCGGTCGTCCTGCTCGTCGCCTGCGAGACCGGGGCCCCCGGGCGCGGCTCCCTGGACCCGAACCTCGCCGAGACCCTGGTGCGGGCCGGAGTTCCGTACGTCATCGGCATGCGGACGCCGATCAAGAACATCGACGCCGACCGCATGGCGAACGCATTCTTCGACGAACTCTCCCTGAGCGGCTCGGTCGACCGGGCCGTGATCAGAATCCGGGAGTACGCGGCCGACGAGGAGCGGCTGCCGGCCGTCTACACGGCCGTGGACGCGCCCCGGCACTTTCCCCTCCAGGCCCCGCCGCTGGACGAACGGGAGTTGCAGGGCCTGGCGGCCTATCACGTCCCCCCGGACTGGCAGTCGGACACACCGCGTCCGCTGGCCGGCGACGCCCACCCCGCACGCATGGACGTGCTGTGGGGCCTGGACCGCGGGCCGTTGCGCGGAGTCCTGGTCGAGCCGCGGCAGGAAGCCGACGTCTCGCTGGTCCGCCTGCTCCGGCATGTCGACGAGTACGTCCTGCGGGACGGGCCGGAGCACGTGCTCGAGGGCGTGCTGCCGACGCGCCGCTGGTTCCGCGTGGCGCCCGGCTGGACGGACCCGCCCGACGACGCACGGGACCTGATGAACCTGCTCAGCGACCCTCGGGAACTCTCGTGGTTCCTGGAGGAGTCACCGGCCGCGCCGGGCGTGGGCAGCCCAGGATTCGGCCGGCGGGTCGGCCTGGTCCTGCCGTATGTGCCGCGGAGCGGGCCGGGACCGAGGGATGTCCTCGCGTTCTCCGAGCGGCTGGCCGTCGCCTTTCCGGGGGCCGCGCTCATCGTGTGGGTCCGTGGCACGCTGGACTCCTGTCCGGACGACATCAGAACGCTGGTCGACGGACTGGCCGGGACCTGGCCGTCGCTCGCCTGTCTCAGCAGGACCGTGCCGGGCCGGCTGCCCGCGGGCGCCCCGGCCCGGTACGGCCACGGGGAGCCGGGCGACTTCGCGCGGGGGGACTGGCGCGAGAGCGCGAAGGACCTCATGCGGCAGGCGGCCGCGCTGTCCCCCGACGACTTCGCGAAGCTACTGGCCGGGGCCGCGCGCGACGAGGACCCCGCGGTCCGCGTCGCCGCACTGGTCGTCGCTTCGTCCCGGTACGCCGACCTGGACGTGCTCCGCCATGCCTGGGCACCCGGCGAATGGCCGCCCGATCCCGCCCGCCTCGGCCTGCGTGAACACGGGGACGCGATCGTGCCCGGACTCCTGCACGGCTGCCACAGGCCCGCGGACGCGGCTGCGGTCCTGCGCACCTGGGAACGCTGGGTGTCCGACGAGGTCGCCAGGGCGGCGGCCCACATCGCGGCGACGGCCCCCCCGGACCGCACTGCCGCGGACCTCGCCTACCTCGCGACCTGCCGCACGGAGGCCGCTGCCACAGCCGCGCTCCGCGCCGGCATCGGTACGAAGCTCTCCCTGCGGAAACTCCTCGACCCGCCGGCGGACCTGCCGCCGCGGGCACCGGTGGTCTGGGCCCTGCTCGCCCGTTCCCGGCTCTCGCGGGAGACGGCAGGGCTGCTCCGCACATGGCCCCCCGCGCTGCGGCGGGTCCTCGGCTTCGCCCCCGACCCGGAGACCGACCCCGAGGTCAGGGAGCGCGTCGAACCCCTCCACCGCATCCTGCATCCCCGCATTCCGTCGACGTACTGAGGAGTTCCGTGCTCGCAGACTGGTACTTCAGCTCCGCCCTCAAACTCACCATCCATCAGGCCAGGGAGCACCTGGACCTCATGGAGATCCTGCGCTCCCCGCACAGCGACAGCGGTCAGCTCGAAGTGGCACTCGACCAGCTGTCCGAACAGGAGACCCCGGTACGGCTGCAAGCCCTGCCGGCGGTCCTCGCCCTGGCGGACCGCACGGCCGGGGACGAGTCGCTGGCGCAGCGCGCGTCCCTGGTCTGGTCCATGCTGCTGTTCGAGGGAGCCGGGCAGAACCCAGAAGCCCCGGACGCGCCCGAGTTCGCACGCGAGCTGCACGAGCTGCTGTACGAGGCCCTGTACGGCAAGACGGACGATTTCGCCGACCGGGTCTGTCGGGCGGTCGAACGGGTGCCGGTCCCGGAGGTGGCCGCCGCGGACGACACCGGGGTGCGGTGGTCCCCGGCGCCGTACCACGATCTGCACGAGTACGCGGTGCCCGCCGTCGCGCTCGCCCTGCTGGAGCACGCCGCGGCCCACCGCCCCTCCGCTGTCGCCGCCGTCTGCCTGGGCGACCGGCGTCCGCCGCTCGTGCAGCGGGCTGTCGACGGCGAACTGGGCAGGCTGCCGCTCCTGCTGGCCGCGGGCATCCTCACCCGTGCGGACCGCCGGCTGTCCGGCGAGGAGGTCCGAGCGCGGCTCGCCGAGGCGGGCCGGGGCGCCGCCGACCTCGAACCGGATCTGCTCGCGGCCGCCGCCCGCTCCTGGTTCGGACACCCCGGCGAGGAGGACGGCCCCGAACTCGACCTGCTCGAGGCCGAGATCGCCCGGGGCACCCGGCACCGCCAGTGGCGGCCCGGACGCCAAGAGGCCAGGGAACAACGGGACGCGGTCAAGGCACGGATCGGCGTTCTCGACAACCGCTTCGACGGCGGCCTCGTCAGCGTCCTGTGGCAGCTCACCCTCTGGGAACTCGCCGCCGCGCACGATCCCTTGGAGACCGCTTCGCGCACCGCCCACTGGTGGGGGCCGCCCGCCGAACTCCGGCTCGCCGAGGCCGACAACCGCGGCATCGACCCGCGCTGGGCCTCTCGCGACGACCCGGACGGGCTGACATGGCTGACGCTCACCGCGAAGATCCACGGAAGCGTGCCCGAGCTCACCGCCGCCGACGCCGGTCCCGGACGGGCACCGCACGAGGCGTGCTCCCCCTGGGCGGAACGCATGAACGACACGTTCCTGCCGGGTGGCGAGCGGCGGTTCTACCGCACCACCGACCGGCCCGCCGTGCTGATCCAGATCGCCGCGGTCTCCTCGCTGGCCATCGGGCTGCTCCGGGACCTCGGCGTGCGGGACGCCACCGGCTCGTGCCGGCTCCCCGATCATCTGCTCGCGCTGCTGTTCCACGCCGAGGACGTGTTGCGGGACGGTCGGCTCGGCCCCTTCCTCGGCGAACTGCGCAACGGCGACCAGCGGCCCTCCAAAGCCCCGGTGACCTCCGCGCTCGCGGCCCTGGTATGGCATGTACAGCAGGCCGTGGAACGCGCGGGCACCGGCCGCCACCCGCAGCTCGGCCCGGCGGCGCTGGCCGACTTCCTGATCGACGGCGCGGGGGCCGTCGAGGCGGGACGGGACCACGCCCACGGACGCCAGTGGTCGTTGCTGTTCCGGCGGCCCGCCCTGCACGGGGCGCGCCGCTGGATCCGGGAGGCGGCGGCCGGCTCCCGGCACGGCGCGGGCGCGGCACGGAACACCCTCGGCTGGTACGGCGGCGACCAGCCGCCCGCACAGCGCGTGCTGAGCGAGGCGGCACGGCGGATGCAGGACCTCGACGCCCTCCGCGGCAGCGGCGCGAGCGACGACATGTTCGTCAGCGCGCTGGTGCAGGAGTTCGACGGCCACTTCACCGAGCGTCCCGACTGGCTCGGACCCCTGAAGGACGTGTTCGCCGCCGGCGGCAAGCCGCGCCCCGTTCCCTACGAGCAGGTGCTGGCCGCCACGCCGTACCCCCTGGAGAGCTGGCGGGACCACAGCGTCGACATCCCGCAGGCCATGAAGGGCGTCGCCGGCCGCGACGCGATGCGGACCGTCCGGCTGCGCGCGCTGATGACCTCGCCGGACCCCGTCGCCGGAGGCGGACTGGAGCAGCTGAGCACGGCAGGGCTGCACTCCTGGGTGCACGAATGGTTCGACACCATGGCGGCCCTGAGCGTGCCACGGGACTGGCCCCGGGCCACCCGGGCCGCCGCGATCAACTTCCTCGCGCCGCTCCCGGACGGCGTGCGCCCGGCCGACCCGGAGCGCCAGGCCCTGCTGCGGCAGATCTACCAGACGGTCATCGACAGCGTCGTCGAGTTCAGCGTCGCCGCACCTCGCTACTACGAGCTGATGTTCGACCGGCTGCGCGGCACGGACGGACCGCTGTCCGACGAGAACATGAACCGGCTGCGCAACCGCGCCATCCGGGCCGTCCGGCAACGCCGCGACGCCGAAAGCAGCCTGACGGCGCTGCGCGGTCCCTGGGACGTGCTGGAGGGCCATGTCGCCCAGGCGGCCGTCCAGGCGGGGCTGCGGGCGTTCGTCAGTGCCGTCTCCACCATCTCCCTCGCCTGGGACGACCGAAGGCTGCTGGGCGAGATCGTCGACGAGGGCTGGCGGGAGCTGACCCACAGCCACAGGACGACGCTCCACCTGGCCCCGGTGGACGCACCACGCCACCAGATCGCCGACCCGCGCCTGCTGACCGCGCGTGTCGTGGACCGCTTCCACGGCCGCCAGCAGTCCCTGCTGCTCCGGCACGACCTCGGTTCCAGGGACGCCAAGGACTTCCCGAAGGCCCCGGCCGACGTACACGGGATGAACGGCGCCCACCGGGCCCAGGTGCTCGACCGATGGCGCCGAGAACACGGGCACCACTGGGTCACGGGCCTGGTCTGCGGCTACGGCCGGGACGAGGCGGCCGACGGTTCCGGACAGGGCGCCGACGGCCCGGCGGCACCGAACACGGTCCTGGTCAACTGGGGCGCGGAAGAACCGCTCGTCGCCCTGAAGGACGAGACGGACTGGCAGATCGGCGACCTCTGTCGAGTGGCGGTGCTGTGGGACCACGCGGAACGGCGCTGGGTGCAAGCGCCCGATTCACGGATGCTGCGCCCGGACCGCCCGGCACCGACGCACGGTGAGGTCCGGCCGGCCACGGTCGTGAGCATCCCCGGATACTCCCCGGAGATCCAGGTCAACGGCGTCGACGTCTCCAAACCGGCCCTGGAGGGGGCATCGGACCGCTGGGCCCCGGACCTGTCGGCACGCGGCACGAAGCGTGCCCCCGACGACTCGCCCCGCCGACCCCTCGCCACCGCCGCCGTCTGGGACGACGAACTCGCCTGCTGGCTGCCCGCCGACCGGGGAGCCATCGAACTCATCGCGGACGACCTGCCCTACGAGGGTCCCGGCGGCTGCCGGGCCACGGTGCTCGTCGCCACCGGGTCCCAGGAACCCGGAAGCGCCCAGCGGCCGGGCGGACACCGCTTCGTCACCGAACCGGGGCGCTCCTACCTGCTGCGGCCGCTGGACTGGGTGGACGCCCCGGAGGCACTGGAGAAGGTGCTCGCCGAGGGCCCCGGCACCCTCGTCTACGCCGGACTGGCCGACGACGGCCGGCTGTTCCTTCTCGACCAGCCCCCGAAGGGCGCCGAGGAACGCTGGGAAGACCTCGGCGCGGGCGGCCACGACACCCGCAATCCCGACTGGCGGGCCCTCTTCGCCCGTGGTGAGGACGAGTACTGGGAGGCCGAGCCGCGGCCTGACGGCAGTTGGTACGTCGCCCTGGGCGAGCGCGCCGTACCGGGGTTCCCGGACGAGGTGACCGTCCACCTCGGCGGAGCCAAGGGGGACAGCTGTGCCTTCCGGCCGGAGCGGTGGTTCCCGGACACCGCCACGGTCAAGGGCTGGCGCGCCGAGTACGAGGTGCCGGACCACGACCGGCCGACGCCGGGCCGCTTCGAGCGAATGGCGAACGTCCGGACGGGCGACATCCTGGACGTCAAGCGCTGCCTGGACCTGAACCCGGCCAGTCTGGTGCGCGCGGTGACCACCGACGGGCTGACGGTGGGTCTCAACGGCAGCACCTTCGCGTGGGACGTGCCGGCGGCCGTCACCGAGGTCGTCGTCACCCACGTGGCGTACCCCCCTGGGGCGGACGCAGGCGCCGAGGCGCCGCTCGACGACGACCGCTTCCTGGAACTGCTCGGCCCCGACTGGCCCGAGCCGCCCCACCCGCTGCTGATCAGCGGTGTCGTCGTGGTCATGCCGCAGAACCGCCGGGCGAAGGACTTCGACTACACGGTGTGGCTGAAGATCGGGGACCGGCTCGTCCGCACGAAGCTGCCCGTCGGCGCGTTCAGCGGACCCGTCCACCACACCGGAGCCGCCTTCACCGCACGGCGCCGACCGGAGGACCACCGCTGGGAGTTCCGGCCCACCCCACGGCGCTTCTACGGCAGCCCGCTCTACCGGTGTACCGAGCAGGACCGGCCGCCGGGCGAGCCGTACCGCCTGCTGGGCCGCACGGACGGACGTGCCTACTACGGCCGGCCCGGCAGCACGGAACTCGTCTCGGCGCCGACGTCCACGGCTGACGGCAACCCGCTCGGCCTGCGCGGGGTCGTCCACACCCAGCTCTCCTCGGCCGCCTGGTACGGGCCGGCCCAGTGGCAGCGGCTGCTGGTGCGGGTCGGCAAGGACGAGCTGATCGTCGGTGACACCTCACCCGACCGTCCCGGCAGCGGAGAGGTGTACGAAGTCCGCCTGCGCGTGCAGCGGTCCGCCCGTGCGGGCCTCGTCTCCCTGTGGCGGGAACTCGCCGTCCGGCCCCTGAAGCGCCGTGCCCGCCCCGGTGCCGCTCCGGCGCAGCGTCCGCCCGTCGAGGAGTGGCGCGAACGGTTGGCCCAGGGGGTGCCCGTACCGGTGACGGGCCGGCTGCGCGGCGACGTCCTGGAGTGCCGGGGCGCCCGCATCCCGCTCGTGGCGGACGACGGCCCGTTCGTGGGCGCCGTCAAGTACTCCGACCAGGCGAGAGCCGTACTCAGCGAAGACGAGGGCGAGTTGCGGGCCTCCACCCGCGCGGCACGCCCCTTCACCGCCGCCGAGTTCGCCGCCGAGGCTGCCGGTGTCGCCGAAGGCATGGCGGCCGACCGCTGCGTTCTCCAGCGTGACGTCTACTACGTCGGCCGTGAGACCGACGAGGCCGGCCGGGACGTCCGGCGCTTCGAGTGGGGTCACGGCTACACCGTCCTGCTCGCGGACAGTGAACTCACCGTCGGCGACGACCCGGTCGGGGACGAGCACGCCTTCCCGCTGCACCACGGCGACCGGCTCACGCGTATGGACGTACGCCTCGACACCGCCGGCCGCACGATGGTCAACATCAACCCCGAGGAGGACATCGAGATCGGGGTCGGCCGCCGCACGTACATCGAGGCGGGGTTGAAGGTGCTCCACCGAGTGACCCTGTCCGTCGAGCCGGCCACCGGACGGATCGCGGTGCGGGCGGTACGGCTGCGGCGCCGCACCCGCAGCCAGGACCTCGACCAGTCGCAGCAGTACCCGATCGCGGCCCGGCTCCACCCGGACAGCCGCGACCGCCTGCTCGCGGCACTCGCCCGCGATCCGCGCCGTACCGAGGGACAGGTGGACGTGGAGATCCTCGCGCGGTTCGACACGGACACCTACGCGGCGGACAACCGGGTCCGTCAGTTCGCCTACGTGGACACGGGAGTCGGTCCCGGTGGCATCGCCGACCGCGAGCACGTGTTCATGGTGGCGGGCGGCATCCGCCGCGAGGGCAACGAGACCACCATCGAGTTCCGGCTCCCGGAAGACGTACTGCGCGAACCCGACACCGCTCCGCTCGTCGTCCAGATCCCGCGGCGCCGGTTCTCCGCCCGTGAGCACCTGCTGCCCCGCCTCCTCGACGAAGGACGTCAGGACCACTACCGGGACAAGGGCGTCATGCTGGTGCGTCTGCACCGGGACGCGGACGACCCCGGGCGCATCATCGGCGACACCCTCGAACCGCCGGCGCGGGACGGGCTGGACAGCGCCGTGGCCCACGCGGGCGGCACCCTGCTGGCCGCCGTCGCCGGACCCCACACCGTGGAACTGCGCCCGGGCGTCGTGCACAGGACCCCGAAGGCGGTGCAGCACACCCGGGGCGCGCTCGTGCGGCTCCAGGTGAGCAAGGGCGAGCTTCAGATCGTCCTGGCACAGGACGCCGACGTGGAGTACATCCCCGGCCACCAGGACCGGCCCGCCGTCGTGCTGCCGAAGAACAGCCTGCTGACCAAGGGATGGAGCCCCGACAGTCCGAGAGGGTTCACCGTCGCGGGCCTGCGCGGTGCCTTCGGTACCGCCGACAAGGCGCTGGGCCGACGGCTGCTCGAGACCCCTCACCCCAAGATCGCGCTGCTGCGCCGCGGCGAGGGCGGGGTACGGCTGCGCCCGGCCGGCGGCCCCGCCGGAGGTGAACCGCGCGCGGCCACCGTCGGCCTGCACGACGCCGAGCCGCGGATCAGGGTCGCCGGGGCGCGGGCCGGTACCGAAGTGCCGGCCGTGCCGTGGGCCAGGCTGTCCTTCCGGGACGCCTCCGCCGAGGAGGTGCGCGGGCTGTGCACGACCTCCTGGAACTACCACGACACCGCCACCTCCTTCCTGGTCAACGGCAGGGCCAGGAAACCGTGGAAGGACATCACCCGGCGGGTGATGTCGGAAGAGCCGGTCTTCTTCGACGAGGAGGACGGTCACTGGACCCTGCGGTATCGGCCGGAGGCCATCCGCTGGTTCGGCGCGCCGGCGACGGCCCTGACCGAGGAGCCGCGAGACGACCGGACGCTGTACAGCTCCATCAGCTACACGGTGGCCGCGCCGGCGCGCCATCCCAAGGACGGCAAGCCGCGCGGCCTGTGGCTGGAACTCAGCCCCGGACGGGTCGTCGAGGTCGGCACCGGGCTGCTGCTCGGCCCGGGCACGTACACCCTCGACCGGATGGACTGGAGCCTGTTCGGCCCCGGCGACCAGGTAGCGCTCGAGGTGGTACGCGGCGATGTGACCGACCCGAGGCGACTGCGGCTCACGGCGTGGAAGCCCGGCCCGCGCAGCGCCCTCCTGCCCGGCACGGCCGGCGCCGTGCGCACCCCGTGCCGCACCGTGCTGCCGGTCACCGCGGTGGACGTCGGGCGCGGCGGGCTGCGGCTCGGTGCCGGGGACTACGCCCTCACCTACCCCGCCGGACCGGCGACGCCGGATCACACGGTCGGCGACACCGTGGTCCTGGACCACACCAACCACCTGCGTCCGCTCGACGAGGCGGGCCCGGTGGCACCGGGCGACACCGCACTGCTCGGCACGCGCGGGCCGGAGGACGGCTCCCTGTGCCTCCTGGGACTCGCCGACACGCCCGTACGCCTGTCCGCCGACACCCAGCACTGGCCCGGCGCCGGCTGGCTGCGCGACCTCCTCGACGGGCCGCGCCGGGGCGAGGTGCTCTCGGCCGTGGGCGGAGCGCTGCCCGTCACGATCCAGGAGGTACGAGCCGACGGCACCCTCGTGGTCGGGCGTGGCAAGCAGCCGAGCGGAGCCCTGAACCGGCCGGGTCTGCTCCTGTGCCAAGCGGTCGCCGCCCTCGGTGACCGGCTCGTGCTGCGCGCGGGCCCCGCGCTGTACGCGCTGCCGCTCTCCGACGTCGTACAGGGTGTTCCGGCGCAGCACGCCGAGGCGGCCGCGCGGGCCCTCGCGGAGGGGCGGGAGCCGGTCTGGCTCAACCTGGTGCACGACCGCAAGTCCAAGACGCTGGTGGCGTACACCCGGCTGCGGCCGGCCGTGCAGACCCTGTCCGACGAGTTCGACACGCGTCCGCGCACCCTGGTCACCGCCTCCGACATCCCCGTCGGCCTGCTGTTGTACGCGCCGCACGACGAGGGCTACCGCTGGCTGCCGGCGGCGAAGCTGTCCTGGGCCGGCCGGCTCACCCCGGACGAGATCACCGAGTACGTGATCCGCCCGGACCGGTCCGGCGCGTCGCCGCTGCGCGTGCGGGACCTCGGCAGCGCGGGTGTGTCGGTCGTCGACGTACGGCAGGTGGGCCAGGCCCTGCGGCGCTTCGCGCTGGGCTCGATCCTGCGCGTCGAGCCGCTGGCCGAGGTGTCCCGCGCCCACACCGTGCTCGCCCGGTCCCAGCCGCACGGCACCCTGGTACGCCTACAGCCGTCCAAGACGCACGACGGCCACAACGCCGGTGAGCCACTGCTGGCCGAGATCTCCGGGCTGGTCGACAAGGGGGACGAACTCCTGGTCGAGGTCGTTCCGCACGGGAGCCGGGCCGTCGAGCTGGATCTGCCGGAGCGCGTCGTCTGGAAGCCGGCCAAAGCAGGCAAGGCGCAGGAGGACCGGCTGCGGCTGTTCCGCGGCTGGGTCGACGCACCGGACACCGAGGCGACCCACCCGGAGATGGCGGTGCTCCAGGCCTACGGCAGGCTGGGCCGGCAGCCGGTGTCCGAGGAGGAGGCGGACCCGCTCCTCGTGGAGCTGGGCGCCGTTGCGGAGCCGGGAGGCGCCGATGACCTCAGGACATGGGAGGCGCTGGAGTTCTGGCTGGCCAAGCGGGGCAGGGCCGGGTTCCATCTGGACGGGGGCTCCGACATGGAACTGTTCCCGCTCCTCGCGGCCTGCCTGACCATGGCCGAACTCGGCCGTGGGGACGAGGAACTGGCGCGGGGCGCGGTCCTGCTCGCCCGTTGCACGGGCATGCGGGCGGTCCGCTCCCTCCACGTGGAGCACATCGTCCGCACGTGGCTGCCGCTCGCGTCCGGCACCGGGCACGCGGCGAGCGGAACGGCCATGACCGCCCGCCTCAAGGCAATCCAGCTCCGGTCGGAGGTACCCACCGAGACGCTGCGCCAACTGCTCTGGTTCGGCAACGGAGTCCTCGGACGCATCGACGATCACGGCGCCCATCCCCGTGGGACGGCCCGGGCGGTGCTCGCGTCGGTGGGCCGGATCGGGCCGGAGATGGACATGGCCGAAGGCGCGGAGATCCTCGCTCCGCTGGCCGCTCTGGGCCGGGCCCTGGCCCCGCCGGCCGACGCGGCCGTGGCCCAGCCCAGGCTGCTGAAGAGCCAGCTCGCGCGCCTCGAATGGGCCGCAGGCCGGTGCTATGAAAAGGGCTCCCTGCCCCTGCTGGCCGACCCGAACGGGCCGACGTACAAGGAGCGGGAGCTGGCGGAACAGATCCTGCGGAGGGCGGACCCGGCGTAGGGCGGAGGGCGGACCCGGCGTAGGTACGCCGTATGGCTTCGGCCGCCGAGGGGCGGCCGAGGCCGTGGCCGGGGCTCCGGGGGGGGCAGGAAATCCCGGGATGAGCTGCTCCTCGGACCGCCTACCCTTGAGCCATGACCAGCAGCAGCGACCGGAGCCCGGCAGTGGACGTTCAGACACCCAAGAGCTACGAGATCCGCACCTACGGGTGCCAGATGAACGTCCACGATTCCGAGCGATTGGCCGGGCTGCTCGAAGAGGCCGGGTACGTGCGGGCCCCCGAGGGGGCGGACGGCGACGCCGACGTCGTCGTCTTCAACACCTGCGCGGTCCGGGAGAACGCCGACAACCGGCTGTACGGCAACCTCGGCCGGCTCGCGCCGAGGAAGGCCTCGCGCCCCGGGATGCAGATCGCGGTCGGCGGCTGCCTCGCGCAGAAGGACCGGGACACCATCGTGAAGAAGGCGCCCTGGGTGGACGTCGTCTTCGGCACGCACAACATCGGCAAGCTGCCCGTCCTGCTGGAGCGCGCCCGCGTCCAGGAGGAGGCGCAGGTCGAGATCGCCGAGTCCCTGGAGGCCTTCCCCTCCACGCTGCCGACCCGCCGCGAGAGCGCCTACGCGGCCTGGGTGTCGATCTCCGTCGGCTGCAACAACACCTGCACCTTCTGCATCGTCCCGGCCCTGCGCGGCAAGGAGAAGGACCGCCGCCCCGGCGACATCCTCGCCGAGATCGAGGCCCTGGTCGGCGAGGGCGTCTCCGAGATCACCCTGCTCGGCCAGAACGTCAACGCCTACGGTTCCGACATCGGCGACCGCGAGGCCTTCAGCAAGCTGCTGCGCGCCTGCGGCACCGTCGAGGGCCTGGAGCGGGTCCGCTTCACCTCCCCGCACCCGCGCGACTTCACCGACGACGTCATCGCCGCCATGGCCGAGACGCCGAACGTGATGCCGCAGCTGCACATGCCGCTCCAGTCCGGCTCGGACACGGTCCTGAAGGCGATGCGCCGCTCGTACCGCCAGGAGCGCTACCTGGGGATCATCGAGAAGGTGCGGGCCGCCATCCCGCACGCCGCGATCACCACCGACATCATCGTGGGCTTCCCCGGCGAGACCGAGGAGGACTTCGAGCAGACGCTGCACGTCGTCCGCGAGGCCCGCTTCGCGCAGGCCTTCACCTTCCAGTACTCCAAGCGTCCCGGCACCCCCGCCGCGACCATGGAGAACCAGATCCCCAAGGAGGTCGTCCAGGAGCGCTACGAGCGGCTGGTCGCCCTCCAGGAGGAGATCTCCTGGGAGGAGAACAAGAAGCAGGTCGGCCGCACGCTGGAGCTGATGGTCGCCGAGGGCGAGGGCCGCAAGGACGGCGCCACCCACCGTCTCTCCGGCCGCGCCCCCGACAACCGCCTCGTCCACTTCACCAAGCCGGACCAGGAGGTGCGCCCCGGCGATGTCGTCACCGTCGAGGTCACGTACGCCGCCCCGCACCACCTCCTCGCCGAGGGCCCCGTCCTCGGCGTGCGCCGCACGCGCGCGGGGGACGCCTGGGAGAAGCGCACCGCCGCGGCGGCCGCCAAGCCGGCGGGCGTCATGCTCGGCCTGCCGAAGATCGGCGTCCCGGCGCCGGTGCCGGCGGCGACGGGAAGCGCCTGCGGCTGCGACTGAGGTCCAGGCACACCGCGGGACGGGAGGGAGCACCACGTGTTGCCGTACGGCGTCGACAAGCTCGTGGTGCTCGTCCTGACGGACGTGCTGATCGAGGAGTGACACGTGCCCCGCTCGCGGGGTTACCCTGCCGATCATGCTTGTCGCCGCCGCAGTCTGCCCCTGCCCACCGCTGCTCGTGCCCGAGGTCGCCGCGGGTGCCGCACCAGAACTGGACGCCGCCCGCGCCGCCTGCACGGACGCGCTCGGCGTGCTCGCCGCCGCCCGCCCCGACCTGCTGGTGGTCGTCGGCACCGCCGAGGAGAGCGGGCGCGGCGCGTTCCCGCAGGGCGCCCCGGGCACCTTCCGTGGATTCGGGGTCGACCTGGACGTACGTCTGGGGCCGGCCGGTCACCCCGCCCCGGAGCGTCAGCTGCCGACCTCGCTGGCCGTCGGCGCCTGGCTGCTGGAGCGGACCGGCTGGTCCGATGCCCCGATCGAGGGACTCGGCGTCGCGGACACGCTGGAGTCGGAGCGGTGCGCCGAGACCGGACGGGAGCTGGCCGGCCGGGCCGAGCGGGCGGCGCTGCTGGTGATGGGAGACGGCAGCGCCTGCCGCACCCTCAAGGCTCCGGGCTACCTGGACGAACGGGCGGCACCCTTCGACGCGGAGGCCGCCCGGGCACTCGGCGCGGCGGACCTGGCCGCCCTGCGGGCACTGGACCCCGCACTGGCCCACGAACTGAAGGCCGCCGGCCGCGCGCCCTGGCAGATCCTGGCCGGCGCGGCTGAGCACGCGAACCTCGGCGGGGGACTGCTGTATGAGGACGCGCCGTACGGCGTCGGGTACATGGTCGCGACCTGGTCCTGAGCTGGGGCCGAGCGGGCTGGGCGGCCGTACGCCGTACGCACGCGCGCGTGCGTACGGCCCCGCCGCCGTGCGTGCGGGTACAGGCACCCCGGCTCTCGACAGACACCGCGCGCCGCCGGGGCGCCCCGCAGGCTGCGGGGCGCCCCGCGCGCGTGGTCACCAGGAACGACCGTCGGCTCCTCACGAAGCCGGTGGCGGGCCTTCCGGGTGGGTCGGAGGGGTCGGGGTCATCGGGTCGTGGGGCGCCGCCTCCGGGCCGCTCTTGTGCGCGAGGCGGTCCATCGCCTCCTTGGCCTTGCCCGTGCCCGCCTGGATCTTGTCGCTGTACTTTCCCTTGGTCCGCTCGTCGACGGCCTTCGCGGCCTTGTCGATCCCGTGCTGGACCTTGTCCCCGTGCTGCCGCGCGAGGTCCGACACCTTGTCCTTGGCCGGGCCCAGCTTGGCCTTCATGTTGTCCATCAGACCCATGGTCCACCTTCCCTCGCGGGACAGTTATCTGCGGGCGCCCTCGCCGGCCTCGCTGTCGGTGGCCTCGCCTGCGGACTGCTGCCGGGGGATTCCGGCACCCTCGGACGCGTCGTCCGTACCGGAGTCCGACCGCACGGGCACGTCCTCGTGCCCGTCCCCGGACGCATCCTTCGCCTCCGCCGACCCGGCTGCCCTCGCCTCCGCCGACTCCGTCCGCTCCGCCTCGGCTCCGTCCGGCTCCGTGCCGGCGCTCACCGCCGTGGCCGATGTCTCCGAAGTCGCCTTCGACCGGCCGAGAAGCCGTGCAAACACGCCCATATCCACTCCATACGGTACTCGTGCGGGCGAATTCCCGCGTCACCCGGTGCGTAAGGTTGCACCGCCCGGGTCACCGCCCCCGGCAGCCCGGCGGGCGGTACCTCGCACGGGCAACGACCCCGAACGCGCACCGTCACGTAACTCGTTCGAGACCTCGCCAGGAGGTTTGCGAGACTGGTGCGGTGAGCAGCGCACCCCCCGCCCCCCGCGTCATCGCCGTCGTCGGACCCACCGCGGCCGGAAAGTCCGATCTCGGCGTCTTCCTGGCCCAGCAGCTCGGCGGCGAGGTCGTCAACGCCGACTCCATGCAGTTGTACCGAGGGATGGACATCGGTACCGCCAAGCTGACGCCCGAGGAGCGCGGCGGCGTCCCGCACCACCTGCTGGACATCTGGGACGTGACGGTCACCGCGTCGGTCGCCGAGTACCAGAGGCTTGCCCGCGCGCGGATCGACGCACTGCTCGCCGAGGGCCGCTGGCCGGTCCTGGTCGGCGGCTCCGGCCTGTACGTGCGCGGCGCCGTCGACAACCTGGAGTTCCCCGGCACCGACCCGGAGGTCCGGGCCCGCCTGGAGGAGGAGCTGGCGCTGCGCGGCTCGGGCGCGCTGCACGCCCGGCTGGCCGCCGCCGACCCCGACGCGGCCCGCGCGATCCTGCCGGGCAACGGCCGCCGTATCGTCCGGGCCCTGGAAGTGATCGAGATCACCGGCCAGCCCTTCACGGCCAACCTGCCCGGTCACGACTCCGTCTACGACACGGTCCAGATCGGCGTCGACGTGGCTCGTCCGGAATTGGACGACCGCATCGCGCGGCGGGTCGACCGCATGTGGGAGGCGGGCCTCGTTGAGGAGGTGCGCGCACTGGAGGCGCAAGGCCTGCGCGAGGGGCGCACGGCGTCGCGCGCGCTCGGCTACCAGCAGGTGCTCGCCGCACTCGCCGGGGAGTGCACGGAAGCGGAAGCGCGGGCCGAGACCGTCCGTGCCACCAAGCGCTTCGCGCGCCGCCAGGATTCATGGTTCAGGCGCGATCCCCGCGTGCACTGGTTGAGTGGGGCCGCGGTGGATCGCCGGGAACTTCCGCAGCAGGCCCTGGCGTTGGTCGAACGACCGGTTACAGCCTGATCACGTCATGGCATCGGGATGCGCCGCCGGTCATCGCGGCCTCGGGCGCCGTGCCATCATCGAGCTTCGATCGACCAAGTGGAGCCTAGTTGGGAGGGCGCGTGGCGATGGAGGCCGGCCCTCGCGACACCGCACGAAGTGCCGAGCACGTCACCACAGAGGGTGACGATCCGGGCCCAAGCGGCCCGCGTCCCGGCGGGGAGCGCCCCCGGGTGAACGGACGCGCCGACAGCCGTTCGCACGAGAACGGCCTGATCGACGCGGCGGTGACCGACGATCGCCTCTGCGCCGACCGTCGGCCCGAGACCGACTTGCCCGACGACGGCCTCTCCGGCGACCGGCTCGCCGACGACGGCCTCTCCGCCGACCGGCTCTCCGACGACGGCCTCTCCGGCGACCGGCTCGCCGGGGACCGTGGCGTCGAGGACCGCCTGTCCGAGACGGGCCACTATGACGACCGTCGGTCCAAGACCGGCCTGCCCGGCGACCACTTGTCCGGCGACCGCCTCTCTGGCGACCGCCTTTCCGGGGACCGTCGTACCGAGGAGCGCCCGCCCGAGACCAGCCTCTCCGAGGACCGTCTGTCCGAGACCGGCCTCTCCGAGGACCGTCTGTCCGAGACCGGCCTCTCCGAGGGCCGTCTGTCCGAGGCAGGCCTGTCTGACGACCGTCTGTCCGAGACCGGCCTCTCCGAGGACCGTCTGTCCGAGACCGGCCTCTCCGAGGACCATCTGTCCGAAGCGGACTTGTCCGAGGACCGTCTGTCCGAGGCGGACTTGTCCGAGGCAGGCCTGTCCGGCGACCGTCTCCCCGAGGACCCCCTGGCCGACGACGGCCCCGACGACACCGCCGGTGGTGTGACCGCCGACGGACCGGCGCCCGAGGAGATGTACCCGGGCGGGCCGGAGGTCGAGGTCGAGCTGCGCCCGCAGCGGCGGCTGCGCATCTGGCAGCTCGCTCCCATCGTGGGCCTCGCCGCCGTCGGCTCCCTGATGTTCGCCTTCCCGCTCGCCTTCGACTTCGGCGACAGCGGCGCGGTGATCGCCATGCTCGGCCTGCTGATCTGCTCCTGCGCGGCGGGCTGGGGCATGATGGCCGCCCGCCGGGTGGGCTACACCTGGCCCGGCCTGCCCCCGCGCGGCTCCGGCCGCCGCCCCGACTGGCGGGTCGTGCTCGGGTACGTGCTCCTGGTGGTCGTGGTGGTCGTGCTCGCGGTGTGGCGCGTCGCGCGCCTGCGCTAGACACCACGGGGACGGGCATTGTCGTACCCACCCCTTACGATCGAGGAATGAGCACACGGATCGCCTTCCTCAAGGGTCACGGCACCGAGAACGATTTCGTGATCGTCCCGGACCCCGAGAACGCCCTCGACCTGTCCCCGGCCGCCGTCGCCGCCCTGTGCGACCGCCGGGCGGGCATCGGAGGCGACGGCGTGCTGCACGTCGTGCGGTCCGCGGCACACCCGGAAGCGCAGGAGATGGCCGCCGAGGCCGAGTGGTTCATGGACTACCGCAACGGCGACGGCTCGGTCGCCGAGATGTGCGGCAACGGCGTCCGTGTGTTCGCGCGCTACCTCCAGCACGCCGGACATGTGGCCGAAGGCGACCTGACGATCGCCACGCGCGCGGGCGTGAAGACCGTCCACATCGCGAAGGACGGTGACATCACCGTCGGCATGGGCCGCGCCCGCCTCCCCGAGGGAGACGTCACGGTCACCGTCGGTGAGCGCAGCTGGCCCGCGCGCAATGTGAACATGGGCAACCCGCACGCGGTGGCCTTCGTGGCCGACCTGGCGCACGCCGGCGACCTGTACACCGCGCCGCCGGTCAGCCCGTCGGCCACCTACCCGGACGGCGTGAACGTCGAGTTCGTGGCCGACCGCGGCCCCCGCCACGTCGCCATGCGCGTGCACGAGCGCGGCTCCGGCGAGACCCGCTCGTGCGGCACGGGCGCGTGCGCCGTCGCCGTGGCCACCGCCCGGCGGGACGGCACCGACCCGGCCGTCACCGGCACCCCGGCGACGTACGCCGTAGATGTGCCCGGCGGCCGTCTGGTCATCACCGAGCGGCCCGACGGCGAGATCGAGATGACCGGTCCCGCCGTGATCGTCGCCGAGGGTGAGATCGACGCCGAGTGGCTGGCTCACGCGTTCGGCTGACCCACGACCCTAAACCTCTTTTCCGTCGCTCGAATGGGTGATCCGTTTCACGCTCGGCGAGAGGCGGTCTGTCGCACGTGGTGGGCTCGGTAGCATCAAGCACCGGCACGGACGGGGGAACGTCGCCTTCCCTGAGCCGCGTATGCCATGGGGCCCCGTCCGCCGGTCCACGAGCCGGAGGTGCCCATGAGTGCGGAGGCCACGAATCCTGCGACCGCTGGCCCGGTAGCGCCCACAGCGCCACAAGCGCTCACAGCGTCCGTGGCGCCCGTGGCGGCGCGCAGAAAGTCCCGGCCCCGGATCGATCTGCGCCGACTGGGCCGGGCCGCGCTGCTCGGCTCCGCCGTCCGCGGCAAGCTGCCCGACGCGATCAGCCATGTCGTGGAGGCGCACCGGGCCCATCATCCCGACGCCGACCTCGAACCCCTGCGCCGCGCCTATGTGCTGGCGGAGTCCTCGCACCGCGGCCAGATGCGCAAGAGCGGTGAGCCGTACATCACGCACCCGCTCGCCGTGACCCTGATCCTCGCCGAACTCGGCGCGGAGACCACGACGTTGACGGCCTCTCTGCTGCACGACACCGTCGAGGACACCGAGGTGACGTTGGATCAGGTGCGGGAACAGTTCGGCGAGGAGGTTCGTTATCTGGTCGACGGCGTCACGAAACTGGAGAAGGTCGACTACGGAGCCGCCGCCGAGCCGGAGACCTTCCGCAAAATGCTCGTCGCCACCGGCAACGACGTGCGGGTGATGTCGATCAAACTCGCCGACCGCCTGCACAACATGCGCACCCTCGGCGTGATGCGCCCCGAGAAACAGGAGCGGATCGCCAAGGTCACCCGCGACGTCCTCATCCCGCTCGCCGAACGCCTCGGCGTGCAGGCCCTGAAGACCGAGCTGGAGGACCTGGTCTTCGCCATCCTCCACCCCGAGGAGTACGAGCACACCAGAGAACTCATCGCGGAGAACGCCGCCCGCCCCGGGGACCCCCTCGCCGAGGTCGCCGACGAGGTGCGCGGGGTGCTGCGCGAGTCCGGCATCCCGGCGGAAGTCCTCATCCGCCCCCGGCACTTCGTCTCCGTCCACCGCGTGGCCCGCAAACGCGGACAGCTGCGCGGCGCCGACTTCGGCCGCCTGCTGGTGCTGGTGAACGAGGACGCGGACTGTTACGGCGTCCTCGGCGAACTGCACACGTGCATGACACCGGTGGTCTCGGAGTTCAAGGACTTCATCGCCGTACCGAAGTTCAACCTCTACCAGTCCCTGCACACAGCCGTCGCCCGCCCCGACGGCCAGGTGGTCGAAGTCCTCATCCGCACCCACCAGATGCACAAGGTCGCCGAGGCAGGTGTCGTGGCCCTCGGCAACCCGTACGCACCCGCCGCCGACACGCCCGCGTCCGACACCGCCACGGCCGGCGTGACCGGCGCGTCGACGGGCAACGCTTCCACGGCCGACACCGCCGCCTCCGCCGCCCCGGCCGACGGTGAGCGCGTCGACCCCACCCGCCCCGGCTGGCTCTCCCGCCTCCTCGAATGGCAGCAGGCCGCCCCCGACCCCGACACCTTCTGGTCCACCCTGCGCGAGGACCTCGCCCAGGACCGCGAGATCACCGTCTTCCGCCCCGACGGCGGCGCGCTCGGCCTGCCCGAGGGCGCCACCTGTGTGGACGCCGCCTACGCGCAGTACGGCGAGGACGCGCACGCCTGCATCGGCGCCCGCGTCAACGGCCGGCTGGCCACCCTCAGCACGGTCCTGCGCGACGGCGACACGGTCCAGCTCCTGATGGGCCAGGACCCGGCCTCCGAGCCCTCCCGCGAGTGGCTGGAGCACGCGCACACCCCGGCCGCCCGCATCGCCATCCAGCGCTGGCTGGCGACCCACCCCGCCGGCGGCACCGACCCGGCCGAGCCGGGCGACACCCGAGCCGAGGCCGTCCGGGCCGCCGCCGGGCCGACCGAGGCGACCGCCGATCCCCGCACGGCTTCGGCACGGGAGGGGAGGGCTCTCTCGGCCGGCCCGCCCGTAGCAACCGGCACCGGCCCCGCGGCCACCACCGCCGGTTCCGCAGAACCATCCGCCGCCCGTCCCGCAGGCCCGTCCGCCACCCTCCCCGCAGACCCCTCCGCCCCTCGCCAACCAGGCTCATTCGCGCTCCGCCCCCCAGCCGCCCCGGACGCTTCACCGACGCGGCGCCCTGCCGACGGCGCCCCCGCCCTCCGCCCCCGGCGCGCCGACGTCCTCGTGGACCGGCCCGGTGCCGCAGTGCGGCTCGCCGGGTGCTGCACTCCCGTGCCGCCGGACGAGATCACCGGGTTCTCGGTGCGCGGGGGAGTGGTGACCGTGCACCGCGTGGAGTGCGCCACGGTGGCGCACATGAAGAGCAGGGGGCGCGCGGAGATCGGCGTGTGCTGGGGGGACACCGCCGAGTGCCGGGTCACCCTGGTCGCTGAATCGTTCGGCCGCCCGCATCTCCTCGCCGACCTCACCGAGGCGATCGCCGCGCAGGGCGCCGAGATCGTCTCCGCCACCGTCGAACCGCCCAGCCAGCAGCGGGTGCGCCACACCTACACCCTCCAGCTGCCCGACGCGGCCCACCTCCCGGCGCTGATGCGCGCCATGCGGGACGTACCGGGGGTGTACGACGTGAGCAGGGCGCAGCACCAGCCACGGGCGTCCTGACGACGGCGTCCGAGGCGACCTGACGACGGCCCGAGGCGTCCTGGCCACGGCGCCCGAGGCGACCTGACGACGGCTCCCCAGGGGCACCCTGACTACGGCGTCCACGGGCGTCCTGACGACGGCGTCCGGCTTACCCGTTCGGGTGGGCCGGTCGCGCGTCGCCGTCGTGGAGCGGGCAGCCACTGGTAGCGGTGGTCCATGCTGCTCACCCCCCGCTCCCGGCCCCGGACCGCCGGCCCCCGGACCACGCCCAAGGTGTCCCGGCACCGGAAGGCGGCCCTGCTCGCCTCCGCCGTCTCCGTCTGCCTCGTCGCCGCGGCGGCGCCGCCCGAACCGCTCGGCGTCGGCGACCGGCTCTTCCCGTACCTGGGCAACCCGGGCTACGACGTCGCCTCGTACGACCTGTCCCTCACCTACCCCGGCACCAACGACAAGCCGCTCCAGGCCGTCACCACCATCGACGCCTGGACCACCGCCGACCTGGAGCGCCTCAACCTCGACTTCGCCCACGGCACCGTGCGGTCGGTCGAGATCGACGGACGTCCGGCGGACTTCACCAGCGCAGGCGAGGACCTGGTCGTCACCCCGGAGCAGCCCCTGGACGAGGGCAGCTGGACCCGGATCACCGTGCGCCACACCAGCGACCCCGTGTACGGCAAGGACCAGCAGGGCGGCTGGGTGCGTACCACCGACGGCCTCGCCATGGCGAACCAGGCCGACGCCGCCCACCTGGCGTTCCCGTGCAACGACCACCCGTCCGACAAGGCGATGTTCACCTTCCGGATCACCGCGCCGAACGACTACACGGCTGTC
The DNA here is from genome assembly GCF_055564375.1 of Streptomyces sp. NPDC029138. NCBI lineage: Bacteria > Bacillati > Actinomycetota > Actinomycetes > Kitasatosporales > Streptomycetaceae > Streptomyces > Streptomyces sp. NPDC029138. Next base: position 11,665 of record NZ_JBVHWM010000082.1, on the reverse strand, counting down.
GCCAACGGCCTGCCCGCCGGCACCGACCGGGTCGGCTCCACCACCACCTGGACCTACCGCACCCAGCACCCCATGGCCACCGAACTCGCCCAGGTGTCCATCGGCCGCTCGGCCGTGCTGCGCCGCGAGGGACCGCACGGACTGCCCCTGCGTGACGTCGTACCCGCGGACGACCGCAAGGCCCTCGAACCGTGGCTCGCGAAGACGCCCGACCAGATCGCCTGGATGGAGAGCAAGGTCGGCCGGTACCCGTTCGAGACCTACGGCCTGCTCATGGCACAGGCCTCCACGGGCTTCGAACTGGAGACACAGACCCTCTCGCTCTTCGAGAAGGACCTGTTCACCGAGCCCGCCTACCCCCAGTGGTACATCGAGTCGATCATGGTGCACGAGCTGTCCCACCAGTGGTTCGGGGACAGCGTCACCCCCCGCAGCTGGTCCGACGTCTGGCTGAACGAGGGCCACGCCACCTGGTACGAGGCGCTGTACGCCGAGGAGACGGCGCAGCGGCCGATGGAGGAGCGGATGAAGGCCGCCTACGGCGCCTCCGACCGCTGGCGCGAGGCCGGCGGCCCGCCCGCCCGGCCCGAGCCGCCCGTCCCCGGCCAGAAGATCAGCATTTTCCGGCCCGGCATCTACGACGGCGCCGCCCTCGTGCTCTACGCCCTGCGGCAGGAGATCGGCCGGCCGGCCTTCGAGCGGCTGGAGCGGATCTGGGTCCGGGAACACCAGGACGCCACCGCCACCACCGCCGACTTCGTCCGGCTGGCCTCGGCCATCGCCGGCCGCGACCTGAGCGGCTTCTTCAAGGCCTGGCTGTACGGCGAGAAGACCCCGCCGATGCCCGGCCACCCGGACTGGAAGCCGGCGGCATCGGCCCAGCCCGCCCCACCCCGCGCCCGGCGATGACCCGGTGACACCTGGCGATAACCCGGTGACGAGACGTGCCGTACCGTGCGACCATCTAGGGGTGGACGCGCACGGGACACGGGAATCTCCCGGGGTACTCGTGCGTTGGACATCATGAGCGGTGCGGGCGACCGCCCGCCGTGCCGAGGCCGTGACGCCGACGGCGTGACGGCACTCGCATCGACGAATCTCATCGACGTAAGGATCCAATGACCTCCTCTTCTTCCCCTTCCCAGGACACCAAGCGCCTCGCGCACGCCTATCCCGAGGGTCTTCGGGCCGATGCCCTGATGGAAGAGGACGTCGCCTGGAGCTACGAGATCGACGGCGAGCGGGACGGCGACCAGTTCGACCGCTCCGAGCGCGCGGCCCTGCGCCGCGTGGTGGGCCTGTCCACCGAGCTGGAGGACGTCACCGAGGTCGAGTACCGCCAGCTCCGCCTGGAGCGGGTCGTGCTCGTCGGCGTGTGGACCACCGGCACCGCGCAGGACGCCGACAACTCCCTCGCGGAGCTGGCCGCCCTCGCGGAGACCGCGGGCGCGGTCGTGCTCGACGGCGTGATCCAGCGCCGCGACAAGCCCGACGCGGCCACCTACATCGGCTCCGGCAAGGCCGTCGAGCTGCGCGACATCGTCATCGAGACGGGCGCGGACACCGTCATCTGCGACGGTGAGCTGAGCCCGGGCCAGCTGATCCAGCTGGAGGACGTCGTCAAGGTCAAGGTCATCGACCGTACGGCCCTGATCCTGGACATCTTCGCCCAGCACGCCAAGTCCCGAGAGGGCAAGGCGCAGGTCGCGCTCGCGCAGATGCAGTACATGCTGCCGCGGCTGCGCGGCTGGGGTCAGTCGCTGTCCCGGCAGATGGGTGGCGGTCGCGGCGGCCTCGCCACGCGTGGCCCCGGTGAGACCAAGATCGAGACGGACCGGCGCCGGATCCGCGAGAAGATGGCCAAGATGCGCCGGGAGATCGCGGAGATGAAGACCGGCCGCGAGATCAAGCGCCAGGAGCGCCGGCGCAACAAGGTGCCGTCCGTCGCCATCGCCGGCTACACCAACGCCGGCAAGTCCTCCCTGCTCAACCGCCTCACGGGCGCCGGCGTCCTGGTCGAGAACGCGCTGTTCGCGACCCTGGACCCGACCGTCCGCCGGGCGGAGACCCCGAGCGGCCGGCTGTACACGCTGACGGACACCGTCGGCTTCGTCCGGCACCTGCCGCACCACCTGGTCGAGGCGTTCCGCTCCACCATGGAGGAGGTCGGCGACTCCGACCTGATCCTGCACGTGGTGGACGGCTCCCACCCGAACCCGGAGGAGCAGCTCGCCGCCGTACGCGAGGTGATCCGGGACGTCGGCGCCACCGACGTGCCCGAGATCGTCGTGATCAACAAGGCGGACGCGGCCGACCCGCTGGTCCTCCAGCGGTTGCTGCGGGTCGAGAAGCGCTCGATCGCCGTGTCGGCACGCACCGGGCGGGGCATCGAGGAGCTGCTCGGCCTGATCGACAACGAGCTGCCCCGTCCCTCGGTCGAGATCGAGGCGCTCGTGCCGTACACCCACGGCAAGCTGGTCGCCCGCGCCCACACCGAGGGCGAGGTGATCTCCGAGGAGCACACCGCGGAGGGCACCCTGCTCAAGGTCCGGGTGCACGAGGAGCTGGCGGCGGACCTCGCGCCGTACGTACCGGTTTCCGCGGCCTGAGCCACTCCGTCACGAGGGCCCGCCACCCCGCTCGGGTGACGGGCCCTCGTCATGCCCACCGCCAGGTCACCGCCCGGCGAACTGCTTGCTCACCGACTCGTAGAGGCTCTTGGCCACCTCACCCAGCCGGGGACCGGCCAGCCAGCCGGAACGCACCGGGCCGATGGACGTGTTCGACACCAGCGCGGGCTTGCCGTCCGCGCCCGTCTCCACCCAGCCGCCGCCGGAGGAACCACCGGTCATCGTGCAGCCGATCCGGTACATCGTCGGGTCGGACTGCTCGATGGAGAGCCGGCCCGGTTTGTCCTGGCACTGGTACAGCAGCTGACCGTCGTACGGCGCCGCTGCCGGGTAGCCGGACGCCGTGATGCTCTTCACCTGCGGCACGGCCGGCGCGTCGAAGTTCACCGGCAGCGCCCCGCCGACGGTCTCCTCCAGCGACTTGCCGCCGCTGCCCTGCTCCGGCGTCACATGGATGACGGCGAAGTCGTACGACGCGCCGTCGCCGCCCGTCTCGCCCCCCTTGCTGATCCACTGCTGCGAGGTCTTCGCCGCGTCGGCCCACCACACCCCGTACGGCGCGATCTCGGACCGGCTGGCGTTCTCCAGCTCGGCCGCCGACTTGCCCTGGTCGTTGTACGACGGCACGAAGGCGATGTTGCGGTACCAGCCGCCCTTCTTGCCGGCGTGCACACAGTGACCCGCCGTCCAGACGAGGTTGGACTTGCCCGGGTGCGCCGGGTCCGTCACCACCGTCGCCGAGCAGACCATGGTGCCCTCGGGAGCGTCGAAGAGCAGCTTGCCCGAGGTGGCCGCAGCGGCGTGGTACGGCGGTGTGACCGCCCGCGCCTGCACCGGCTGCGGCGTCGGGTCCGTCACGCCCTGGTCACCGGAGATGTCGTTGTCGTCGACACCCTGGTCCGGGTCGTCGGCGTCCCGCATCCGGTCCGGGTCCCACAGGCCCTTGATGACCGGGTTGATGAAGTCGTTGGCCTCGCGCAGCCAGTCGTCCCGGTTCCAGTTCTTCCAGGCGCCGTTCTTCCACTTGTCGATGTCGATCCCGTGCTCCTTGAGCCTCTGCTTCAGGTCACCCGGGATCGTGATCTTTCCGTCGCCGGTGCTCACCGCGGACGGCTTGCCGTCGGCATTGTCGTCACCGTCGCCGTTGCAGGCGGTGGCGGTCAGCGCCAGCACCGACACGAGGGCGACCGCCGTCAGCGAGGTGGGGGTGCGGCGACCACCCCTTGCTCGCCGAGCGGTGAACGACGGCCGTATGGATCGCATGTTCTTGACTCCCCCTGCTGTGAAAGGAACTCGGCGCTTCGGCCCCGACACCGGCGGCGAACTCATGGAAGGTTCATGCCGGTCTCACGACCTTCTGGGAACGGCATCACACACTATGCCGTCGCTGTGGGGGAGTTCTGCCGGGAGGGCAACGGTTCCGTCACAGGGTGCCTGAACAGGGCACGAGCGTTGGCCGGTCCGAGGCCAGCCTTCTTGGGCGCCGGTGATCCGTGTCGGTTGATGCTCCGTCACCCACCGCTGTACGGGGGCGGGGCGCCGGGACGCGCTGTTCGGTGCGGGCCGGGGCTCGTCCCCGCGCTGTTCGGTGAGGGCCGGGGGCTTGTCCCCGCGCCGTCCGGCCAAGGATCTCCAGGTGAGCCCGTAACCGCCCGAACGGTCCGCTGTTGTAGCCGGTGGGGCCTGCTGCCAGTGTCCGGTCCCCGAGGATCAACTCGCCTTTGAGCAGCGGGGAGGACAGCGCGCCGTGGCCGTTACGGAGTCGATGGCTGGAGGCACGTCCGGGGAAGCGCGGGCCGTGCACGAGGGAATCCTCAGACGCCAGTCGGCGCGGGAGTCCTCGGCACGTACCTATGCCCGCGCCCTGCCCATCGTGCCCGTCCGGGCGCGAGGACTCACCATCGAAGGCGCCGACGGCCGCCGTTACCTGGACTGCCTCTCCGGTGCCGGTACTCTCGCCCTCGGCCACAACCACCCGGTCGTGCTGGAAGCCATCCGCCGGGTCCTCGACTCCGGCGCCCCCCTCTCCGTCCTCGACCTCGCGACCCCCGTCAAGGACGCCTTCGTCACCGAGCTGTTCCGCACACTTCCGTCCGGCCTGGCCGACCGCGCCCGCGTCCAGTTCTGCGGACCGGCCGGCACCGACGCGGTCGAGGCCGCCCTCAAACTGGTGAGGACCGCGACCGGCCGCACCGGCATCCTCGCCTTCACCGGCGCCTACCACGGCATGACCGCCGGCGCCCTGGCCGCCTCCGGCAGTGCCCGCGACGTCCAGGTCGCCCGCCTGCCCTACCCGCAGGACTACCGCTGCCCCTTCGGCGTCGGCGGCCCGTACGGCGCCGAACTCGCCGCCCGCTGGACCGAGTCCCTCCTCGACGACCCCAAATCCGGCGTACCACTGCCGGCCGGGATGATCCTCGAACCCGTGCAGGGCGAAGGCGGAGTGATCCCCGCGCCGGACGACTGGCTGCGCCGCATGCGCCGGCTCACGACGGACCGGTCCATCCCGTTGATCGCCGACGAGATCCAGACTGGAGTCGGCCGCACGGGCGCCTTCTGGGCCGTAGACCACAGCGGCGTCACCCCCGACGTCATGGTCCTGTCCAAGGCCATCGGCGGCAGCCTTCCGCTGGCCGTGATCGTCTACCGCGAAGACCTCGACGTCTGGCAACCCGGCGCCCACGCCGGCACCTTCCGCGGCAACCAGCTCGCCATGGCCGCGGGCACCGCCACCCTCGCCTACGTCCGCGAGAACGCCCTCGCCGAACGCGCCGCCGCCCTGGGCTCCCGCATGCTCGGCCAACTCGCCGAACTCAAGCACGAGTTCCGTTGCGTGGGAGACGTCCGAGGGCGCGGACTGATGATCGGGGTGGAGCTGGTTGACCCGGACGCCGACCACGCCGCTTCTCGCCAGGCAGCCCTTGCCGGTGACGTCGGTGACGTCGGTGGCATGGGTGACCTCGCTGAGGTTGGTGAGGTCGGTGACTTGGGTGACGCCGGTGGCACCAGTGGCGCGGCGGCCTGGCCGGAGCCCACCCGCACGCCGTTCCCGGCCGCCCCCGAACTCGCCGCCGCAGTGCAGCGGGAGTGCCTTCAGCGCGGACTGATCGTCGAACTCGGCGGCCGGCACGCGTCCGTGGTCCGGCTGCTCCCGCCCCTCACGATCAGCGACGAACAGGCGACGGCCGTACTCGACCGACTGACCGACGCGGTGGCAGCGGCCGCCCGCCACCACGAGTCCCACCGCCCACACCAGCAATGCCACCCCGGCTCGGCCCAGCACGCGGGCTGAACACCACCCGCGCCCTACCCGGCCCGCGACACCAGCCTCTGAGCGAGCACCGCCTTCCATCCCCACTCCGCCCCCCTTTCCGGGCATCCAGGCCGACGTCGACCGCCGGCGACAACTTCACAGCCACCCCGCGCCACCACCCGCCGACCACGAAGGAACGGCGCCCGAGCGGACGACGGAACGAGCCCCCACCACCTCACTCCAGCCCCAGAGGAGCCGTCATGAACGCCACCCCCGCCCCCGACGACCAGGTAGGCTCCGGCGCCCCGTCCTCTGCCGCACCGCTCACGGAATCGGTCCCGCGGCAGAAGAAGCGGGAGACGGATCCCCGCCGGCGCGCAGCCCCCCGCGCCGACCCGCTGGAGAACCCCGATCCCCGCGCCGCGGCCCAGGCCGCCGCCGTCGAGAACCTTCTGCGGTGCTGGGTCCGCGAGACCGGCCTCGCCGCTCCCACGACCGGCAGCCTCCGTATCCCGCTGCCCGCCAGCGGCACCGCCCTGATCGCACCGGTCCACCACTGGTCCCCGACGGGCTGGCACCGCTTCGGCCTCCCGCGCCTCGCCGACGCGCCCGACACGGCACCACCCATCGACGCCGTCACCCTCGCGGCCCTCCTCACCAGGGAATCCGCCACCGAGCCGGCCGACACCACCGCCCCCTCGGCGCGCATCTCCGCAGCATCCGACGACGGCACCGGCCTCGACGGCGGCGGCTCGCGTGCGGGCACCGACCCCCGTGCGGGCACCGGCGTCGGTAATCCGGGCGACGCCGCCGACCTCGTAGCCAGAGTCGCCGACTCCGTCCGCCGTACCGCGGCCTTCATCCAGCACCGGCGCGCACACCCCGCCGACACCCCCGACCTTTTCCTCAGCGCCGAACAGGCCCTCGTCCTCGGACACCCGCTGCATCCGACCCCGAAGAGCCGGGAAGGCCTGACCGAAGCCGAAGCCGAGCGGTACTCACCGGAGTCGCGCGGCTCCTTCCCTGTGTACTGGCTGGCCGTCGCCCCCTCTCTTCTCGCGACCGACTCGGCCTGGACCGAGCGTGGCCGTCCCGTTCCCGCAGGGCACCTCATCCGCCGCCTCGCCGGAACCGGACTGCCGCTGCCCGACGGTTACACCGCCCTGCCACTGCACCCCTGGCAGGCCCGCGAGGTCCGGCACCGTGCACCCGTCGCCGCGCTGCTCGAATCCGGACTCCTCCGCGACCTCGGTCCCCATGGCACTCCCTGGCATCCCACCTCCTCCGTACGCACCGTGCACCGATCAGGCGCTCCCGCGATGCTCAAGCTCTCGCTGGCCCTGCGCATCACCAACTCCCGCCGCGAGAACCTCCGCAAGGAACTCCATCGCGGAGTAGAGGTGCACCGGCTGCTGCGCACCGGTCTCGCCCGCCATTGGCAGACGGCGCACCCCGGCTTCGACATCGTCCGCGACCCGGCCTGGCTCGCCGTCGACGACCCGGACGGCCGGCCCGTGCCGGGACTCGACGTGGTGATCCGGCACAACCCGTTCACCCCGGCCGACGACGTCGGCTGCGTCGCCGGACTCGTCGCCCCTCGCCCACTCGCCGAGCCACCCGTCGGACTCGCCGCCCCACGCCCGCTCCCGGAGCCGCCCGCCACCACCGCTGCGCACCAGTCCAGTTGGCCGATGCGGTCCCGCCTGGCCCAACTCGTCGCACGCCTCGCCGCACGCACCGGCCGGCCCGTCGGCACCGTCGCCGTCGAGTGGTTCCTGCGCTACCTGGAGCGGGTCGTCCGGCCGGTCCTCTGGCTGGACAGCGAGGCCGGCATCGCCCTCGAAGCCCACCAGCAGAACACGCTGGTCCTGCTGGACGGCGACGGCTGGCCCGCCGGCGGCCGTTACCGCGACAACCAGGGGTACTACTTCCGCGAGTCCCGGCGAGCCGAACTGGCCTCCCGGCTGCCCGGCATCGGCGAGCGCAGCGACACCTTCGTCTCCGATGAGGTCACCGACGAACGCTTCGCCTACTACCTCGCGGTCAACAACGTGCTCGGCCTGATCGGTGCCTTCGGCTCCCAGCGCCTGGCCGACGAGCGGCTGCTGCTCGCGGCCTTCCGCCGTTTCCTCACCGGCCTCGTCTCGGGGCCCGCCCCGCTGCGCACCTCCCTGCCCGGCCGCCTGCTCGACTCGCCCGTCCTGCGCTGCAAGGCCAACCTGCTGACCCGGCTGCGCGGTCTGGACGAACTCGTCGGCCCGGTCGACACCCAGTCCGTCTACGTCACCATCGCCAACCCCCTTCATTCCTGAGGAAGTACCTCTGCGCACCACCTGAGCGGACCGCACCCACGGCGAGCCGCACACCGTCTCCCGCACATCCGAGGAACATGACCCACCTCGTCTCCTGAGAGGAGCGCACCGTGCCTCCCACCGACGCGAGCGCCGAAACCGGCCCCGTCCCCGCCCACCCGGACAGCGCCGGCCCCCGAGCGGGCATTGCGGGGCCCCGGAACTCTCCATTCGGCCGGTTCACCGTCGAGGACGACGACCCGGACAGCGAGGACACACTGGACCTGTGCCTGCCCGCCGAGTTCATCGCCCTCCGCACCGGGGCGACCACCGGCCTCCTCGGCCGACTCGCCACGTGGGGCCCGGTCGCGACCCCCGTCGGCTCCTTCCATCTGATGCCCGTACGCCTCGATCAGGACGTGCCACTCGTCCACCGCTGGATGAACGACCCCGCCGTCGCCGAGTTCTGGGACCTCGCCGGGCCCCGGAACCGGACCCAGGACCACCTGCGGGCGCAACTGAGCGGCGACGGGCGCAGCGTGCCGTGTCTCGGCGTACTCGACGGCACCCCGATGAGCTACTGGGAGATCTACCGCGCGGACCTCGATCCCCTGGCCCGTCACTACCCGGTCCGTCCGCACGACACCGGGATCCACCTGCTCGTCGGTGACGCCGCCGACCGGGGCCTAGGGCTGGGATCCGCCCTGCTCCGAGCCGTGGCCGACCTGATCCTCGACCGGCGTCCCATGTGCGCACGTATCGTGGCGGAACCCGATCTTCGCAACACCCCCTCCATCGCCGCGTTCCTGAGCGCAGGCTTCCGGTTCGCGGCGGAGGTCGACCTGCCCGGCAAGCGGGCCGCCCTCATGATCCGGGACCGAGTCCTGCGCGATGTGTTGTAGCGCCGCGTGATCGTGCGCTCACAAGGAGATACGAGTGGCGGATTCGCGGAGTTCCCGAGTCGAGGAAAAAAGTTCGCGGGCGACCGCGCCGCCCATACGCCCGGTGTGCCGCCGTCCATCCCCCGGGGCCGCCGCGCGACCCATCCGCCCGGGCCGCCGCGCGACCCATCCGCCTGGGCCGCTGCGGCCTCAACTCGCGGATCTCCGCCGCCCCAACTCCCAGATCACTGCGGCCCCAACTCGCGGATCTCCGCCGCCCCCAACTCCCGGATCGCTGCGACCCCAACTCCCGGATCGCCGCGACCCGAACGCCCGGCCCGGCGCAGCCTGGCGCCACACCACCAGCCCCACCTGCCCCAGTCCCGACGCAGCAACCCGAACCCCAGCCCCACCCCACCCTGGAGCCCCGCTAGTGATCCCTCCCCCTGCCCCCGCCACGACCCCCCGTTTGTCAGTGCAGGGTCGTAGGGTGGTCAGGCTATGACGAAGCCCTCCCTCCCCGAACTCCTGCATGCCGCTGTCGCCGCCGTCGGCGGTACGGAGCGCCCCGGCCAGGTGACCATGGCCGAAGCGGTCGCCGAGGCGATCGACGACGGAGCCCACCTGCTCGTCCAGGCCGGCACCGGCACCGGAAAGTCGCTCGGCTATCTCGTGCCCGCGCTCGCGCACGGAGAACGGGTGGTCGTCGCGACGGCCACGCTCGCCCTCCAGCGCCAGCTCGTCGAGCGGGACCTGCCGCGCACGGTCGACGCCCTGCACCCGCTGCTGCGCCACCGCCCGGAGTTCGCGATGCTCAAGGGCCGGTCGAACTACCTGTGCCTGCACCGCCTGCACGAGGGCATGCCGCAGGACGAGGAAGAAGGGCTCTTCGACCAGTTCGAGGCCGCCGCGCCCACCAGCAAGCTGGGCCAGGACCTGCTGAGGCTGCGGGACTGGGCGGACGAGACGGAGAGCGGCGACCGGGACGATCTCACCCCGGGCGTCTCGGACCGCGCCTGGGCTCAGATCTCGGTGTCCTCGCGGGAGTGCCTGGGCGCGTCGAAGTGCGCGTACGGCGCGGAGTGCTTCGCGGAGATGGCCCGTGAGCGGGCCAAGCTCGCCGAGGTCGTGGTCACCAACCACGCACTGCTGGCCATCGACGCCATCGAGGGCGCCCCGGTGCTGCCCCAGCACGAGGTGTTGATCGTGGACGAGGCCCATGAACTGGTCTCCCGCGTCACCGGCGTCGCCACCGGCGAACTCACGCCCGGCCAGGTCAACCGCGCGGTGCGCCGTGCGGCCAAGCTGGTCAACGAGAAGGCCGCTGATCAGCTCCAGACCGCCGCCGAGGGCTTCGAGAGGCTCATGGAACTCGCGCTGCCGGGCCGCCTGGAGGAGATCCCGGAAGACCTCGGCTATGCCCTGATGGCGCTGCGGGACGCCGCCCGCACGGTGATCTCCGCGATCGGCGCGACGCGCGACAAGTCCGTCCAGGACGAGGACGCGGTCCGCAAGCAGGCGCTGGCCTCGGTAGAGACGGTGCACGACGTGGCGGAGCGGGTCGTGAACGGCTCGGAGTGGGACGTCGTCTGGTACGAGCGGCACGACCGCTTCGGCGCGTCGCTTCGGGTAGCCCCGATGTCGGTCTCCGGTCTGCTGCGGGAGAAGCTGTTCGCCGACCGGACCGTGGTCCTCACCTCGGCGACGCTCAAGCTGGGCGGCGACTTCAACGGTGTCGGCGCCTCCCTGGGGCTCGGGCCGGAGGGGGCGGAGGGCGAGGACCTGCCGAAGTGGAAGGGCGTCGACGTCGGCTCGCCCTTCGACTACCGCAGGCAGGGCATCCTGTACGTCGCCAAGCACCTGGCACGCCCCGCGCGTGACGGCGAGCGCTCCGACATGCTGGACGAGCTGACCGAGCTGATCCAGGCGGCCGGCGGGCGCACCCTCGGCCTGTTCTCGTCCATGCGGGCCGCCCAGCTCGCCGCGGAGGAGCTGCGTTCCCGGATCCCCGAGTTCCCGATCCTGCTCCAGGGCGAGGAGACGCTCGGCGAACTGATCAAGAACTTCGCGGCCGACCCGAAGACCTGTCTCTTCGGCACGCTGTCGCTGTGGCAGGGCGTCGACGTCCCGGGCCCCAGCTGCCAGCTGGTCGTCATGGACAAGATCCCGTTCCCGCGGCCCGACGACCCGCTGATGAGCGCGCGCCAGAAGGCGGTGGAGGACGCGGGCGGCAACGGCTTCATGGCGGTGGCCGCCACCCACGCGGCCCTGCTCATGGCGCAGGGCGCCGGCCGTCTCGTCCGGGCGTCCGGCGATCGGGGCGTGGTCGCCGTACTGGACCAGCGGCTGGCCACCGCGCGCTACGGCGGTTATCTCAAGGCGTCACTGCCGGACTTCTGGTACACCACGGACCGTAACCAGGTCCGCAAGTCGCTCGCGGCGATCGACGCGGCGGCGAAGCAGGCGGAGGCGCAGCCGGCGACGGCCGAGTGATCGCGGGGGGGGGGGGGGGGGGGGGGGGGGGGGCACCCCCACGAAGAAAGGACCCCACAAAAAACCCCCCCCACCGCTTCTCCCCCGCAAGAAAACACGCAACGGCACCAGAAGAGA